>JBEKDK010000041.1:0-42909 GCA_050014395.1 Candidatus Acidiferrales bacterium
GAGATCGCGGCTAGCCGCGATCTCATTGGATTGCAAACAGCCGAAAACTCACCCTAGGGTTGGTACAAAAAAGCCGGTCCGATCATGTGATGTAGACTCTCTCATTCACCGTGGTACAAAAACTCGGGCTGGTCACTCGTCGCGGTCACGAAGGCAATCGGGTTAAAACTCACAGTCGAAGCCGCGTAGCCGCACCTGTTCAGATTGGCTCGCGGGTCCACGCGCTGTCTACCATGCGCGCGATGCCGCGCGGATTTTCGTCCTTCAACTCAGGCGGCAGCCACGCTTGCGGGAAATCCTGGAAGCACACCGGGCGCACGAATCGCAAAATCGCCGCGGTGCCCACCGAAGTGAATCGCGGATCGGTGGTCGCGGGGTAAGGACCGCCGTGCTGCGTGGCGGGCCCGACCTCAAGACCCGTCGGCATGGAACCGTAAACCAAGCGGCCCGCCTTTTCGCGCAGGATGTCGATGAGCGAGGCGAACTCCTTCAAGTCTTCGTCGGTGGCGTGAATCGTGACGGTCAGTTGCCCCGCAAGGCTGCTCGCGATCTCCTCGAGCCGCTGTTTCGATTCGCACGGCACCACGAGCGTCGCCGGCCCAAACAATTCTTCGCTCAAGCGCGGCTCGTCGCGAAACATTTGCGCGTCGGCCGTGAACACCGCGGCATACGCGGTAGCCGATTCTTCGCTCGATGGCGCAGGCGAAGCGGTCGCGCTATCGCCAGCCGCGCCGCCCGTGACACGAATTCCTGAGATTCCGCGCCGCGTCGCAAGCCCGCTGCGATAGTGCTCCGCAATCCCCGCGTGCAGCATCGTGGCGGCAGGGGATTGCGCGATTTCATGATTCAAGGTTTCCGCGAACGCATCGAATTCCGCGCCGCGCATGCCAAGCGCCACGCCCGGCTTCGTGCAGAATTGCCCCACTCCCAGCGTCACCGATTTCGCCATGCTTTGCGCCACCGCTGCGCCGCGCGATTTCAGCGCTCCAGGCAAAACGAACACCGGATTGATGCTCCCCATTTCCGCAAACACCGGAATCGGCACGGGGCGCGCCGCTGCCGCGTTAAACAGCGCGCGGCCGGCAGCAAGCGATCCTGTGAATCCAACAGCTCGCGTCACCGGATGCCGCACCAGCTCCAGTCCCACCGCCGGTGAAGGCCCGTGAACCATCGAGAACGTGCCCGGCGGCATGCCGCACGCGCGGACCGCCTGCTGCACTACGCGCGCCGCTATCTCCGATGTTCCGGGATGCGCCGGGTGACCTTTCACCACGACAGGATTTCCGCCGGCCAGCGCCGAGGCCGTGTCGCCACCGCACACCGAAAAGGCCAGCGGAAAATTGCTCGCGCCGAAAATCGCCACAGGCCCCATCGGAACGAACATCCGCCGCACATCGGGCTTCGGCGCCGGCGTGCGCGCGGGATCGGCTCGATCGATGCGCGCATCGAGCCACGAGCCTTCGCGCACCAGCGCAGCAAACATCCGAAGTTGCGCCGCGGTCCGCGCCCTTTCACCCAACAATCGCTGCTCGGGCAGCGCAGTTTCCGCGCGCGCTCGCTCGATCAATTCCGCGCCGAGTCCTTCAAGCCCGGCGGCGATGGCGTCGAGGAAGCGCGCGATTTCCTCGGGCGTTTTCTTGCGATACGCGGCGAAGGCTTCCTCAGCGAGCGTGAGCGCCCGCGCGATTTCGGTCTCGGTGGCTTGGTGAAACACGGGTTCGAGCGCCGCGCCCGTCGCCGGGTTCACGCCGCGAAACGTTGTCGCGCCCTTGGCGCTTATTTCGGCGCCGAGAATATTTGCTCCGTGCAGGTCCATTGTGTGTGCAGCGCTCCTTCGGTGCGGCGCGTTCCGCTCAGTCGCTTGAAGCGGCGCACTCCGCGCAGATCGCCGGCGATGCGATTATACTGAAATTCTCGGCTCGGTTCGCCGCGAACGTCGGTTGCCCGGGCCGATTGCCGGTGCATCGACACGAGAATTAGATGACACGATTTCTCCGCGATACTCTCGGCGATCTGGAAAACGGCGGCGCGAACAAAGATATCGAGCGCCTGTTCGCCTACCACCACGCCACGAAGCACACGTTTGATTCCGTGCGCACGAATGCTCATTTTCTCGATTGGCGCAACCAACCCAATCCCTTTCGCAGTTATGAAGGCGTTCCTGTAATTCCGCTCGCGCCGGATCCCGGCTTTCCTGAAACGGGAGCATTCGCGGCGATGGCGGCGCTGGCCGAAGGATCGCGAGACCTCAACGGCCGCGCGCCGGAACTAACTGAGGAAATCCAGCTCGATGTCACTTGGCTCAGCCGGCTGCTTTGGCATTCGATGGCCGTCAGCGCGTGGAAGAAAATTCCACGCTCTGCGGAACGCCACAGCCTGCGCGTGAATCCTTCATCGGGAAATTTGCATCCGACGGAAACTTATCTCGCGCTCGGCGGATTCGCGGGAATCGACGACGGCCTGTATCACTACCGCGCCGATCGTCACACGCTCGAGCATATCAGCCGCGGCGATGCGATCGGCGATATCGCGCGCGCTCTCGATTTGCCATGGGCCTTCGACGCGCGGCTGATCGTCGGCCTCACGTCCATCTTTTGGCGCGAGGCGTGGAAGTATCGCGATCGAGCCTATCGCTACTGCTGCCACGATCTAGGCCACGCGATGATGAGCTTGCTTCTCGCCGCAGGAGCCCTCGGAATGTCCGGCGGCGTCGTGGCCCACTTCGGCGATCTTCGCGCGGCCCGCGCCCTCGGATTGCCGAATGACAGCGATGAAGCGCCGATGGCATTCTTGGTTTTTCCGCTGCCAGTGCGGCGCAGCCGCGCCCCAGAAACTCATCGCGCGCCGCAAGAACAATTCGGCGGCGTCGCGAACCAACTTTCCGACGAAGAAGTTCCGTATCATCTGCTGCTTGGAATGCACCGCTCCACAGTCTTGCCTGATCCGCCCGGCCCCGTGCCGCGCGTCGTTGCCGCCACGGAGCCAAATATCGAGCAGGCCGCCGGCATTGCACTCGCGCCGGCACGCGACGGCGCGCTGGGATCGACCGTGCGGCGACGTCGTTCCGCGCTCGATTTCGATGCGGATAGCGCTCCAATGGCGCGCGGCGATTTCGAGCAGTTGCTGGATTTTGCGACGCGCGATTGGCGCGCGGACTGGCGCGGCAATTTCGACGGACCGCAAGCCAGCGGCGACAGGAGCGGGCTGGAGGCAGCGCCGAGAGGCATCGATTTTGTGACGCTCTGGCTCTACGTTCATCGCGTGCGCGATTGTGATCCCGGCGTCTATCGCTGGGATGCGTCGCGGCGCGCGCTTGCGCAACTTCATCGCGGGAATGTTGAGCGTGTCGCGGCATACCTGAGCCTCGAGCAGTCGCTCGCTGGCAACGGGTGCTTCGCCGTTTCGATGATCGCGGATCTCGCCCGCGCGGCACGGGTGTTCGGCAATCGCGGATATCGCTATGTGTTTTTCGAGGCTGGCGCAATCGGACAGCGTCTGTACGTCGGCGCGGAAGCGCTCGGCTGGAACGCCACAGGCATCGGCGCGTTCTACGACGACGATGTTCACCGCTTTCTGGGTTTTCTCGATGACCCAGAAGGCGTGCACCACGTCGATCCGCAAAATCTTCCACGGCAAGTGATTTATCATTTCTCTGTCGGCCGCGCGGTCCCCGATCCCCGCCTCGAAGGTTGAGCACTCCGCAAGGAAGGTTTCCTGTATCATCTGCGGAGTTTTGCGCGCAGCCGATCCAAGATGTCTGGCGAGGACGCCGTTGAAAATCGTCGATCTGGCCGTACATTCCATCGCCATCGCCGATCCGCCGCTGCGGAGTTCGTACGGACTGCACGCGCCGTACGCCCTGCGCACGATCCTCGAACTGAAATCCGATGACGGAATCACTGGCCTTGCCGAAACACATGGCGGCGATGCGATCGCGCAGGCATTTTGCGCCCTCGCGCCGCAGTTGCGCGGCGCTGATCCGTATCGCCTAGCGGGCACATTGCTGCCAATGATCGAAGAAGATTCGCGCGCGCAAAGTGCCGACCGCTCGCAGACCTATCAGGTGCCCGGCGAAAATCCGAATGACGAAGCCGCGCGCCTTTATTCCGCAATAGAAATTGCGAGCGTTGATCTGATCGGGAAATCCGTGGGCCGGCCCGCGTGCGATCTGCTTGGCGGACGCGCCCGCGATGCCGTCCCATTTTCCGCCTACGCCTTTTACAAACACGCAGGCGGTGGCGGCGAAGGCGCGGACGCGCACGAAGATAGTTACGGCGAAGCGCTTACGCCCGAACAGGTGGTACGCCAAGTTCAGCAGATGATCGGCGAATATGGCTTCCGTGACGTCAAACTCAAGGCTGGCGTTCTCGATCCCGAGATCGAAATCGAAACGATTCGACAGCTTCGCTCCGCTCTCGGCCCGGATGTGCCGCTGCGCATCGATCCGAATTGCGCCTGGTCGGTCGAAACTTCGGTTCGTGTGGGCCGCGCACCTGCTGCCGAACTTTCCGGAGGAGGATACCTCGAAGATCCGACCGCAGGCCTCGAAGGAATGTCGGAAGTGCGGCGCCGCCTGTTGGCGGAAGGGAACGCAACGCCGCTTGCGAGCAACGTAGCGGTGACAGGTTTCGCCGACATCCCGTCTTGCGTTCGCACTGATGCGGTGCAAATCATCTTGTGCGACCCGCATTATTGGGGCGGCATCGCGCAGGTGCAGCATCTCGGAAAAATCTGCCGCACATTCGGCGTGGGTCTTTCGATGCACTCCAATACGCATCTGGGAATTTCGCTGATGGCCATGGCGCACGCGGCCGCGGCAACGCCGCAGCTTTCCTACGCGTGCGACACGCATTATCCTTGGCAGTCCGGGCGCGACGAAGTTGTGGCCGGCGGCCGCATTCGATTTGAGAATGGGTGCGTGCGCATTCCGGATCGACCGGGGCTTGGCGTCGAGCTCGATTACGATCAACTGGCGCGCGGACGCGAGCGCTACGCGAAGTGCGCGTATCGCAATCGCGACGACGCGGCTGAAATGCGAAAGCACGTGGACCCAAATTGGCAGCGCATTCTTCCTCGGTGGTGAACCATGAATGCTGATGAATTTCGCAAGAAACTTCGCGGCGTGATCGCGTTTCCGGTGACGCCGTTTCATGCCGATCTTTCGCTGAACATCGCCGGCCTGCGGCGAAATATTCAGCATTTGATGAAGCATCGCCTTGCCGCGGTGGTGGCGGCTGGCGGCACCGGCGAATTTTATTCGCTCTCGCCCGTCGAGCACGGTGAAGTGGTGCGCGCCATCGTGGAAGAACTTGGCGGGCGCGTACCGGTGATTGCGGGGACAGGATTCAATCGCACGCTTGCCATCGCGCTGGCGCGGCAAGCGGAAAGCGCCGGAGCGGACGCGATTCTGGCGCTGCCGCCGTATTATCCCAACGCCGACGAAGAAGGTTTGGCGGATTACTACGCCGCGGTCGGCGAAGCCACGCAGTTGCCGCTGATTATTTACAGCCGCGATTGGGTGAATCCGGGCGCGGAGTGGATTGCGCGACTCGCGGCGCGCGTGCCAACGCTGGCCGCGTGGAAAGATGGGCAAGGCGATATCCGCCGCTACCAACAAATCATCGAGCGCGTCGGCGATCGCTTGCACTGGATCGGCGGAATCGGCGACGACTGCGTGCCGGGATACTACAGCATCGGAATTCGCGTGTTCACATCGAGCATCGCGACGGTGACGCCGAAAATTCCGTTGCTGCTTGACGCTGCGGCTTCCGCCGGCGACCAAAAGGAATTGACGCGATTGATGCGCGAATTCGTTTTGCCGCTTTACGCGATGCGCGCGCGGCGCAAAGGCTACGAGGTCACGGTGATGAAGCAGATGATGGATTTCGCGGGCTTGGCAGGCGGGCCAGTGCGGCCGCCGCTGCCTAAATTGCGGCCCGCCGAAATTGAAGAGGTGCGCGCGATCATTGAAGGTTGGAAGCCGGTACTCACATCGTGATTCCCGAGATCGAAAAATAATGAACGCCGATTCCTCCACGTTCGAGGATGGCGCCGCCAGCCGCGGCGCCGCGGCTCGTCCCGGTGCGAACCCCACTTGGGAACGCTGGAAAGTGCTCGCGTGGCTGTGCTGCCTTTCGGTGTTCACGTACATCGGGCGCGTCGGAATCAGTGGACAGCTGCGCGAGAACATCGAACTCGATCTGCATCTCACCACCGCGAAGACGGCCTACGCGATTTCCGCATTCACACTCTCGTACGCGTTATTTGAATTGCCGAGCGGCTGGCTCGGCGACCGGTTCGGCCCGCGCAAAGTTCTGACGCGCGTTGTGCTTTGCTGGATGGTGTTCACGGCGCTCACCGGCGCGTCGTGGAGTCTGGTGAGCCTGGTATTTTTCCGCTTCATGATCGGCGCGGGCGAAGCCGGCGCGTTTCCGAACATTGCGCGGGCCACGCGCGAATGGTTTCCGTATCGCGAGCGCGGATTGGCGCAGGGATACGTGTGGATGCTGGCGCGATTTGGCGGCGCGATCGCGTTTCCATTTTTGCTCGTGCTCACGGATTTGTTCGGCTGGCGCTGGACATTTGTCGTCACCGGCGCGATCGGCGTCGTTTGGGTGTGCTTTTTCTGGATGCGCTTTCGCGATACGCCGAAGCAAGATCCGAAAGTGAATGCCGCCGAGCGCGCGCTGATCGATGAAGGCAAGCGCGAGACAGCCAAGCCCGCGCCGATTTCCTGGCGCAATCTGCTGCTCAGTCCGACGATTTGGTTCCTATTGATGATGTATTTCTGCAGCAACGCGGGCTGGTCGTTTTTCGTGAGTTGGATCACGCCGTATCTCGAAGGCGATTTGCGGTTGAGGGGAATGAAACTCGCGTTGGCATCGGGCTCGCCGCTTTTCTTCGGGGGAATCGCGTGTTTTCTGGGCGGATTCCTGACGGACCGGATGGTGCGCCGCTGGGGCAGGCGCTGGGGCCGCACGCTGATCGGTACGATCGGGTACGCGTTCGCGGGGACGGCGATGGTCGTTGCGTTCAAGGTGACGACGCACCACGCAGGCATGGCGCTGGCCGCAATCTGTTTTTCGTCGTTCGCGAAAGACATTGGAATGGCCGCGACGTGGGCGATCACGATTGACGTGGGCCACCGGTATGCGGGAACCGTTTCCGGTCTGATGAATTCGTTCGGGAACATGAGTCAGGTGCTCTCCGTGCCGATCGTTGCGCAGCTCGCGATTCTGGCGGGAACCGCGCGGCATCCGAATTGGAAAGTTTCGTTGTATTACTATGCCGCGATGTTTTTTATCGCCGCCGTGTGTTTTGTTTTTGTCGATCCGCGAAGAACGGTTGTGTATTCGGACGCCGACCGGCAACGCCTGGAAGCGGAAGGCTCGCTTAGCCGATGAATTCGGCCGCCGATTTCACGGCGTGCGCGAATTGGAATCATATGGTTTTGTCTTTCGCGTAGCAGATGCGTTCGAGATTGCACTCGGCGCAACGCGGTTTGCGCGCCACGCAGACGCGGCGGCCGTGCCAGATAAGCTGGTGAGAGAACAGAATCCATTTGTCCTGCGGAATCACCTGCATCAAATCCTGCTCGATTTTTTTAGGATCGGAATTGCGCGTTAGATCGAGGCGGTTTGCCAGCCGCTGCACGTGCGTATCCACCACGACGCCGCTGGCGATGCCGAATGCAGTGCCGAGGACAACGTTGGCGGTTTTCCGCGCCACGCCCGGCAGCGTCAGCAGCACTTCCATTGTGCGCGGGACTTCGCCGGCGAACTCTTCGACGATCTTGCGGCTCGCTCCAATCACCGATTTCGTTTTGTTGCGGAAAAAGCCGGTAGGGCGGATGTCTTGTTCGAGTTCTGCGGGATTGGCGTAGGCAAAATGCTTCGGCGACGGATATTTTGGGAAGAGTATCTTCGTGACTTGATTGACGCGCACGTCGGTACATTGCGCGGACAAGATTGTCGAGATCAGCAATTGGAACGCGTCGTCGTGATCGAGCGCGCAGGTAACGGCGGGATAGGCCTCGTCGAGCTTTTCGAGGATGGTGCGCACGCGGGTCGGCGTTGCGCCAGCGGCTTTTGACGACGGCTTGGCGGCGGGCCGCAGCTGGCCTACGGCGCGCGAGCGAATTGCGCGTTTCGGCGGTTGTTTTTTCGCGGGTTTCTTCGCTTTGATCTTTTTCGCTTTGGTTTTCTTAGTTTTCATTGCGGTTGCAACCTTTCCGGTGAGGCATCGGACTATAACATACGCGCTTGCGCGCGAGCCTAGCTGCCCCCATGGAAGGGAGGGGGGGTACACACCCCGGTATGTTTTTGCGAACTTGTTGAAAACGCGCGGCTTGCGGCGAAAGAGTGCGGATGAGTGTGAAAATACGGGAGTTAAAAGTCCCTGCATTCAATGAGTTGTACATGACCAGGCAATACATTGAAAATGGGCGGGTTGTGGCGACGATTTTGTGCGAGAAAGTGCGATTCGTGCGGGCGAGGTGACGGATAGCTGCGACTGTTGCGTGGGGAGAGGCGGTTGCCGGGTTTTGTGGCTTCCAGATCATGCGAGAGCATAACACATCTGTAACCTAAATGTCAATATATTGCGTGAGTACAGTATTCGAATGCCTGTGGAAATTCATTCGAAGAGTGGGAAACGGGAGATTACGGACGTTGCGAGACATTCGTGCCACCAGGCCACGTGTTGCGAATGAGGAATTCCAAGGCTTTGCGGAAGGCGATGCCGCGATGGCTGTACAGATTTTTTTCTTCGCGTGAGATTTCGGCGAACGTTTTGCCGAGGGGCGGGAAGAAGAAAATTGGGTCGTAGCCGAAGCCGGCAGCGCCGTGCGGGCCGTCAAGCAGGCGGCCTTCGACCAGCGCGGAGATCACCGCGAGCGGGGTGCCGCGCCGGGCGATGGCGATGACGCAGACGAAATGAGCGTTGCGGGCTTCGCCTTTGAGGCCGCGCATGGCGTCGAGGAGTTTGGCGACGCGATCGGCGTCGCTGGCGTTTGCGCCGGCGTAGCGCGCGGACTGCACGCCGGGGGCGCCACCGAGGGCCGGAACCACCAGGCCGGAATCGTCGGCTAAAACTAATTCGCCGGTTGAGCGGCTGTAATGCAGTGCTTTGCCCGCGGCGTTTTCGGCGAATGTCGGGTAGATCTCGTCGAACGGCGGAAGCGAGGAAATGCCGGGGAGCGCGGAGACCTCGAATAGCGATGCGCCAGCTAGCGTGCGCACCTCATCGATCTTGCCAGGATTGGCGGAGGCCAAAAACAATTTGGCGTTAGCGCGTGGGGCGGGCACGGAAATTCATTTGCACCAGGGTTTGTTGCTGCTCGGTGAGGCGGCGAATGCCGGCGGCGGCCAGCGCCAAAAGATCATGCAATTGATCGCCACCGAACGGGCGGCCTTCGGCGGTGGCTTGCACTTCCGCGAAGCGGCCGGAGCCGGTCATCACCACGTTCATATCCACTTCGGCGTGCGAATCTTCGTCGTATGCCAAATCGAGCAAAGCCACGCCATCGACGATGCCCACGCTGGTGGCGGCGATCGAATCGGTGAGCGGCACGGCCTTCAGAATTCCCGCGGCCACCAACCGCTCGAGCGAAAGCGCGAGAGCGATGAATGCGCCGGTGATCGAAGCGGTGCGCGTGCCGCCATCGGCTTCGATGACGTCGCAATCGAGCCAAATGGTGCGCTCGCCCAATTTTTCCGCGTCGGTGATGGCGCGCAGCGAACGGCCGATCAGGCGCTGAATCTCGAGCGTGCGGCCGGATTGTTTGCCGCGCGTAGATTCACGCGCCGTGCGCTCTTCGGTTGCGCGCGGCAACATGCCGTACTCGCCGGTCACCCAACCCTTGCCTGAGCCCTTCATGAATTGCGGCACGCCGTCGGAGACGGTCGCTGTGCAGATCACGCGAGTGCGGCCCACCTCGATGAGCACGCTGCCTTCGGCCGTGGGGATGAAGTCCGGCGTGAATTTCACCACGCGCATTTGATCCGCGTTTCGTCCGTCGGTGCGCAAAATGCCTCCTGAGTTCTTTACCGCGCGAGTGTGGCGCGAGGTTGCCGCTGTGTCAACTCAGGCTTATGGCTTGCTCGGCGGCGCGGCCGGGCTGCGCTGATTCAGCAAGCCGGGCGAGACCTGCGCTGGGGATTGCGGATTTGACGTCGCAGGCGTGACGGAAGATATGCCGACGGGGAAGAAGCCGGTTAGATCGACGTGGCCAGCCAGCGTTTCGGCTTCTTGTCCGTGAATCAGAATTTTCAAGCGGGCGATCGAGCTGACGTTGGCCGCGAGAGTGTGCGTGATCGAATCGACAGCGATCTGCTCGCTCAGGATTCCGGAGGGAGTTTGGCTGGCGAGTTCGTCGGAGAAATCGGCGATCGCGGTGCCGTCCGACAAAATATAGAACTGCAGGAGCGTGGCGTCGGCGGGCAGAGTGCGCTGCGCGGGACTGGGCGATTCGGCGATCAGCGCGGAGAGCACTTGCTTGGCGCGCAGCACGGGATCGGGCGAAAGCGAGAGCTGGATGGTGGCCGGCGCGAGCGTGTCCGATGTGCCGGGAGCGAGCCAGAATATTTGCGCGGGCGATTGCGTGTCGGCGGGCGTGGAAATTTGCGGAGCGACGACGTCGCGGCGGGATTCGGCTTCGCTGGGTCCTTCGCTGCTGAGGCGCGAAACGTGGCGGCGCAGGCTCGGCAGCTCGTACGCGCCAATGGCGACGAGCACGCCGAGAATCAGCGCGGCGATTACCCAGCGGCGCGACATCAGTGGCCTCCTGCGGCCGCGGGCGCGGCGGAGCCGGCTGCAGGCGTGGGCGGCTCGGTAGCGGCAGGGAAGAATGGTTCAAACGCGAGAACCGCGTGCACGACAGCGTCAGCCAGCGGTGTGGCCATGATGTCGAGTTGCCTTCGATCGGCGACCATCACATTCGACACTTCGATAGCGACTGCGGGCGCGGCAATCGTGCGCAATTGGCGCACAGCCGCAGCGGCGGGCGCTGGCGGCGAGCCGCGGAAGCGCTGCGTAAGCTGCGATTGCAGAAGCTCGGCGAAGTGGCGGCTTAAATCGAGGTACGGCGCTTGCGCGTTGTCCCATGTGCGAAGGCCGGGATGTGAATTCGGCTGCTCGACCGGCGGCGGCAGCAAACCTGCGGCAGCGGATTGCGCCGGCGCTTGGGCCGCGAAGACGGGCAGAGAATAGACGCGCACAGTTGCAGGCGCGCCGGTGGATGCCACGTGCAGGCACAGGAAAATCGCGTGTGCCTGCGCGTTGGCGACGGCGGAGCGATCGTCAAACGATGGATCGGTGTCTGCGTCGCGCGTGAGCACGGCGGTTACGCCTTGCGCTTCGAGTGCTGCGCGCATTTGGCGCGCGAAGGCGAGAACAACGTCGCTTTCAGAGATTCCGTTCGAGCCGTGTGCTCCGGGGTCGGCTCCGCCGTGCGCGGGATCGATGACGACGACGAGAGGCGCGGGCGCCGGCGCGCTGGGCGGCGCCGCTTGCTGTTCGCTCGGCGCCGGGTTCGATTGCGGCGCTGATTGCGCGGCGAAGCTCGCGAGTGCGAGCAGCGCGCCGGCGGCGACGGCCAGGAGCGAAGCGAAATATTTCTGCGTGCGCACGAGTTGAGGATAACAGAATCGCGCGGGCGTCGCCGCCTGGCGATGGTGCGCGGAGCATGGAGCGCGTGTGACCGGCGCCGGCCCAGGGATCTCGCCGTGTTTTTCCCGCTGCTTTGCGTGAAACATCAAGAACGACTCGCGAAGACGTATGCATTACCTCCGCAAATAAACTACGGTTTACTTCCAGCATTAATATAAGTTACTATCGCTCGTCTTTGCCGGTTAACGATGGAGATGTCGGAGATATCCGTTCGGAGGGTCCAGGCCTATGCTGCGCGCCACTTACTTAATCCTGCTCGTCGCTGGCGGATTGTTTATTGTCCCGATGGCGGCGCTCGCGCAGGGAGAAACGACAAGCGCGATTGCCGGTCAGGTTACCGACGCATCGGGCGATGCGGTGCCGGGCGCAAGCCTCACGATCACGAATCTAGAGACTGGACTGAAGCGCGCCGCGGCGACGGATGCGTCCGGGCGCTTCGATTTTCCGCAGCTCAAGCCCGGGCCTTACTCGGTGAAAGTGGAAGCGGCAGGGCTTGAATCGCAGGAGAATGACAATCTCAGCGCGGGATTGGGGCAAAAACAGACGATCGATTTCACGTTGAAAGTGGCTTCATCGAAACAGACGGTGGTGGTCACCAGCGAAGCGCCGATCATCAATCCGGATAATCCGAATACATCAACGAACTTGAACGCGCCTGCGATGGAGAATCTTCCGAATCCTGGCGGCGATTTGACGTATCCGCTGCAATTTGCCGCCGGCGCACTGATCAATACTGCGGGCAGCGGCAACGATTTTGTCGGCAGCTCGAACGGATATGGGAATGTGGAATTCAACGGCCTGCCGGCGCTCTCGAACGGCTACATCGTCGACGGCCTGGAGACGAACGATCCGCTGACGAATTTAAATAGCGGGCTTTCGACGAATCTCGTTCTGGGTCTGAATTCGATCGCGGAAGTGACCGTCAACACGCTTTCCTACGCCGTGGATCAGGGGCGTTACGGCGCGTCACAAGTGAATTATGTGACGAAATCCGGTGCGAATCAATTTCACGGGAATCTGTATGAGCTTTGGAACGGTTCGCTGCTTAATGCAGCGGATTATTTCACCGACGCGACGCCTGGGGATCACAAGCCGCGATCGACCGTGAATCATTTTGGCGGCAGTGTGGGCGGGCCGATCGTGCACAACAAATTGTTTTTCTTTTTCGACAGCGAATGGGTGCGGATTGCGCTGCCCATCATCGCCCCGATTACGGTTCCCACCGCCGCATTCCAGAACTACGTGTTGCAACAACTTCCGCTGGGCGAAACAAGCGGTTGCGCGGCCGGATCGTGTTACCCGGCGGAGCCCGCTCTCGTCCCCTTTTATAAAAAGATGTTTTCGCTGTATCGAAACACCAGCGGAGCGGCCGTCACGATGCTCGGGTGTCCGTTGGACGCGGGCGGCGCTTTGGAACAAGACGATTCGCCGGATGGAAGTGGCTGCGCGAACAAGCAGAGCGTTTCGCAATCGAGCGACGACCACGAACAGGTGCAGACGGCGCGGATCGATTACAACATCAACGAGAAGAATACCGCGTGGGTTCGTTTGCAGTCGGACACTGGACTGCAAGCCGCGTATACGGATTCCATCAATCCGTTATTCGACGCCGTGTCGCCGCAGCCGCTGTATTCGTTTGCTGCGGGATACACGCATGTGTTTTCACAGAATCTTGTGAATTATTTCAATCCGGCATTTTCTTGGTACGAAAGCCTATTCGGTCCAAGCGATTTCGCGAAGACGCTCGCCGCGTTTCCCATCGTGCTTGAAGGCACGGGGCCGAATCCATTCAGCACGCTCGGTGGATTGGACAATACGTGGGTGCAGGGGCGGCGGGCCTCCCGCATTTTTATCAACGACAATCTGGCGTGGAGCCGCGGCGCGCACGAACTGCGGTTCGGAACCAACACGCGAGTTCTGCGGCTGAACGACTACGATTTCGGCGAAGGCTCGGTTCCGACGGTGACCTATGCCACGCTCGCGCAATACATTTATGGTGCGGCGTCAACTGCGACGCAAACATTTCCCACATCGGCGAATGAACCGTTCAACTTCCTGAATCTCGACCTTTACGCGCAAGACACTTGGAAGGTGACCAAGGCGCTGACGTGGACGTTCGGCATCCGCGATACGTTCAATTCAAATCCGCTGAACCCGCATGACGAAATCGCGCGGCTCAACGGTGCATTCGATTCCATCTCGCATGACGTGAATCAGCCGCTGGATCTTGCGATCTCGACGAATTTGGGTCACGTGTTTTCTTCCACGCCGCTGGCGATTTTGCAGCCGAGGATGGCGATCGCTTGGCAATTCCAGCGAAACTCGGTGTTGCGAACGGGTTTCGGAATCTTCAGCGATATTTTGCCGGGCAGCATCGCCGATGTTGTCGGCGTGAATCCGCCGTATGTACAGACTTTCGAGGGCGGGCTGCTGGGCACGGTCGGCGGCACGGCCATCGCGCCCGGAGTGACCAATAGCGCAGTGGATGCTACGCTCGCCGCGCACGAGGCATTCAGCTCAGGATTCGCCGCGGGCCAACTTTCTTGCGCCTCTCCTGCGGCGAATCGTTCCACGTGTCTTCCGCCTGTCGCGATCACGGCAGTGCCGAGCGGCGAATTACACGCGCCGTACTTCATGGAATGGAGCTTGGGAATCGAGCATCAGTTTGGAAGCACGGTGAGCGTGCACGCGCAGTATGTCGGCACGCGCGCGGTCAACCAGCCGTATTCGACGCAGGTGAACGGCTATCAGACGGTTTGCAGCGGCTGCTTTGCGCCGTTTCCGTATGGGCAGCCGATCGATCCGCGGTTCGGAGCGGTGACGCAACTCTCGACCGGCGCGAACAGTCACTATGACGGATTGCAAATGACGGCGATGAAGCGGCTCGGGCACGGGCTTGAGGGGCAGGTGAATTACACCTGGAGCCATTGCGTGGACGAAGTCTCGAACGGTGGATTCTTATCGTTCTCCGCAGGAGGGATTCTCTCGCCGCTTCCGGGAGAGTTGGCGCGAGATTATGGTCCTTGCGATTACGACATCCGCGACAATTTGAACGCGCAATACGTCTACCATTTGCCGATCAAGGTGCAGAACCGTCTCCTGGCCCACGCACTGAACGGCTGGCAAGTGTCGGGGACATTTTTTTGGCACAGCGGAATTCCGTTCTCCGTGCTGAGTACGCCGTACTCGGCGAACGGAGAGGGAATTGTGAATGGTGGCGGAGCGCAATTCGCGAGCATTGTTCCCGGCGTGCCGCTGTATGACCACAACGCGATTCCCGGTGTGACGCAGCCGGGCACGGTCCAATGGCTGAATCCGAATGCGTTTGTGTCGAGCGTCGATCCGAGCACGGGCGCCTGCGCTGGCGGCAACATTCCCGCGAACTGTCAGTTCGGAAGTTCGGGGCGCAACGCGCTGCGCGGCCCCGATTTTGTTTGGAGCGATTTTTATCTGACGAAATTGTTTGCGCTGACCGAGCAGGTGGATCTGCGTTTCGAGGCGCAGTTTTTCAATGTGTTCAATCATCCGAATTTTGGGCTGCCCACCTCGGTTCTGGCCGGTGTGCCGGGCAATCCTTCAACGCAGAGCGGGTTTGGCGCGCTTGGATACACCACTTCTCCGCCGACCGGTTTGCTCGGCGTGGGACTGGGCGGAGACAGCACGCCGCGCATGATCGCGTTTCAGGCGCGCGTGGAATTTTAAGCTGCGAAACACCCTACATCACTAAGCCGTTAGCGCAAGGCGGCGCGTTCGCGGACGAGGCAGCCGCCTTCGCGACCGAGGATTTCACAAAATGTGATGGATGAATTGGCGCGAGGATCGGTTGCTTCGGCGTGCGTCAATCGTAAGCGGGCTCACCGTATATGAAAATTCAGACTGACGCCGATAAAGGCAGCAACAGGCGTGCCGTCTGGTCCGATTGCAGGTTTGAAGCGCCATGTCTGCACGGCCTCGATCGCCTTCTCGTCGAGACCCATCCCCAGACTTTTCACGACGCTGACATTCGTCGTACTACCGTCGGGTTTGACGACGAAACGTAGCACCACGCTTCCTTCGAGTTTCGCCCTGCGCGCCTCGTCTGAATACTTTGGGTCCGGGCAGTAAACGCATACTGGTTGCTCCGTTCCGCCGGCGCCGCCCATCGCAGGACCACTTCGGAAGCGAAAACTCCACTCGATCTCCCTGACGACGGGAACGGGCGTTCCGTCCGAATCGAGCGCAGGATTGAATCTCCAATTCTCCACGGCCTGTATCGCCTGCTCGCCCACATCAAATCCGACGCTCTGGACGACCTTGATGTCTGTGCCATGGCCGTCTGGTTGCACGGTGACGGCTAGCGTCACGCTTCCTTGACCGCTTGCAGCACTCGCCTCGAACGAAAATTGAGGATGAGGGCAGTATATACACGACGGAAATCCGACACCCAAGACGCCCGGGATGAACGGACCGGCGTAGGCTTTCGGAGTGGGAGCGGGAGCGGTCGAAGCACTCGTTGGATTTTGAAGTTGGCTCGGCGTTAGGTTCGGTCCAATGTCTAGCGGCGACGAAGTTTCGCGCGGCTGCAAGTCTGCCAAGATGAACGCGTTGTCCCAACGAAATTTCCCGTCGATGAACACGAAGTATCCGACCGGAGCGGGTTGCGAGCCGCGCGGGGCGCCGGCAAAATTCCATCCAACGAAATAGATATCGACGGGTTGCTTCATGGATGCGAGCATCTCGCGTTCGAGGTCCACGCCGGGTGCCGGCGCGTCGTTCACTTTTCGCGTGACAATCTCCCCATCCCCATCGATGAGCTGTAAGTACAATCTTCCGTTGCCCCTCTCACTTTTCTCGAGGCTGACTCGATACGCATCCGCCCACTTCTGGCCTTGCTCGGCACCGAACGTTTTGGCGAACCATTCTTCGCGACATCCCAGAGAAGTTGTTTCAGGCCCTCAGGCGTATCTGGGTAACTCGGCGACAGATCGGTATGGAAAGAGGGCGTTGCTGGAATGTCAGGTGGAGCGTTTTGCTGCGTGCGCGTTGGCATGGACATGACTAGCGAGAGCGATATCGAAATGGCTGAGTATTTGAGTAGTTGGATCATGAGTACGACCCCTTCTAGCGCACTTCTAGCGCACACGATAGAGAATGGCAAGCGCGCAGTCATCGTGTGGAGTTACACACGTATGTTGCCGGGTGAACACGTCACACGTCAGGCTGTGGCCTCCCGGACTCTGTGGATCGTGTGGGTTTGGCGTAGGCATTCCGCTTGCTTCTAAGGGCGTTTGGGGCCATTGTGGGGCACGACCGAGGCGCGAAACATGGCGCTTTTCTCGATTCAGCTTCCAGGTTCAGCATTCGGATGCGTTCGCGCAAATGGAAGTTCGCTCTTCTGACGATTGGGATTGCCATGGTGGCTTTGGCAGTCGTGGATTATCCGCCGGCGGCGGCGCGCGGGAGTAGAACCGGAGCGGCGCCGGATTTGAGCGATCGCTTCGCGGATGGCACGCCGGACTTCTTGCGCCTGGATTCGCCGTCGGATCGAGAGGCGTTTCGGCGATGGTTCACGCTGATCGCCGAATATCAGGCGCTGCGGCCGCCGGCGGAGGTGCCGGGGGAGATCGACGACTGCGCGGCGCTGCTGCGCTATTCGTTTCGCAACGCGCTGCGCGAGCACGACGCTGCGTGGACGCGGGAGAACGGGATTGTGCCGCCATCGGCGCTGCCGTCGATTGAAAAGTACCGCTACCCGATGACCCCGCTGGGCGCGGCGCTGTTTCGAGTGCGGCCAGGGCCGTTCCGGCCGGAGGATTTGAAGGATGGCGCGTTCGCGGAGTTCGCCGACGCGAAAACGCTGAAGGATTTCAACACTTACTTTCTTTCGCGCGATGTGCGCGTGGCGCGGCCGGGCGACATTTTGTTTTTTCGGCAGCTTGAACAGGATTCGCCATTTCATTCGATGATCTTCGTGGGGCGCAGCCAGTGGTTGCCAGCAAACGGCCCTCGAAGTGCACCATCTGAGAGTGCGGGAGACGATTTCTTGGTATACGACACAGGTCCGGTGGGCAAGGCGCGCGGCGAAATGCGCCGCATGCGCTTGGCGGAATTGCTGAATTATCCTTCGCCGCGCTGGCGGCCGCTGCCGGGGAATAGCAATTTCCTGGGTGTGTATCGCTGGAGCATTTTGAGAGGGGCGGATTGATGCGCCGCGTCGCGTTGGATTGGGGATCGATCTGGCGAAGAGCGATGTTCGTGCTCTCGCTGATTCTGTGTGTGGGCATCGTGCCGGCGGGAGTGCGCGGCGCGGACGAAGGGTATTTTTCGATTTCGACGAGCAAGACATTTTTGCCCGGCGAGCAAATCGGGATCCGTTTGTACGCCTCGGGTGTGGATGCGCTGGAATTCCGGATTTACAAGATCAAGGATCCGGTGGCGTTTTTCGAGCGCCTTGACGATCCGCACCAATTCGGCCACGTTTCCGAAGCCGAGCAAATCACAACGCCCACTTTGCTCGAGCGTTTCTACGATTGGAAACAGCAGCTGTGGTACGAGATCCGCGATTTCTTCCGCTTCCAATTTTCCGCGCGTTCGCGCGCCGCAATTCGCGCCAAGGAAGCGCGCGCAGCCGGCACCAAGATCGGGAGCGCCGCGGTTTTCGCGCAAGCGCCGGTGCTGAATAGCTCGCAGCTGGTGGCGCGCTGGCGACAAGCGCTGCCGCCGCGATTCGTTTCCGAGACGCAGAACGTGCCGGTGAGCTCGCTGACGAAGGGCGTGTATTTGGTGGAAGCAACGGACGGGACACTGCGCGCGTACACGATCGTGATCGTCAGCGAACTCGGCGTGATCACGAAGGCGGCGCCGGGGCAAGTGTTGGCATTCGCGGCGGATCGGCAGACGGGCGCGCCCGCGGCCGGCGCAGATGTGCGCCTGTGGACGGATAAGAAAGAAGACGCGCGCTTGCAGACCGACGCGAACGGCTTGGCGGAAACTGCGCTGGCGGAAGGGCAGTACAACGATGTGCGCGTCGTCGCGGTGCACGGAGACGATACGGCCGTGGTGATGCCGTACTCCTACAATCTGAGCAGCGATCCCACGCAGGATTGGACCGGATACGTTTACACCGATCGGCCGGTCTATCGGCCGGGCGACACGACGCACTTCAAAGCGATTCTGCGATTGCGCAGCGGAGAGCAATACAAAGTTCCCGCGGGGCAAAGCCTGCAAGTGCAGATCGAAGATCCCTCGAGCAAAGTGGTGCTGCAATCGAATTTCACGGTTTCGGCGTTTGGCACGCTGCACGGAGATTTGGCGCTGCCGGCCGCGTCCGCGCTCGGATACTACTCGATCGCGATTAATAGCGGGGGCGGCGCGACGTATCCGATCTCCGGCGGATTTTACGTCGAGGATTACAAAAAGCCGGAATACAGCGTGACCGTGACGCCGACGACTCCGCGCGTGCTGCAAGGCGGTGCGATTGCGGCGACGATCTCGGCCGAGTATTACTACGGCGAGCCGGTGGCGGGTGCGGCGGTGACGTACGTCGTGAATACGTCGCCATACTATTCGCCGTACTTCGATCGCGGCGACGACGACGATTCGGGCGATGACTCGCAGGCCGCCGACAGCGACAGCGGCGACGATTCCGACTACGGCGGCCCGGAAGTCTCGCAGCAAACCGGTGTGCTAGACGCCAATGGCAAATTGCAGATTCAGCTTCCGACCAGCGTCGACGAACATGGCCAGGATGTCGTGTACAGAATCGAAGCGCGCGTGACCGACGCGGCCAATCGCGAAATCGACGGGCATAATGCGGTGATCGCGACGTACGGCAGTTTCATGGTCGGCATTTCGACCGACAGCTACGTCTACAAGGCCGGTGACACGATTCGCACGACCGCCGTGGCCAAGGATTACGATGGCAAGCCGATCCAGACGGCCGTGCACGTCGCGGTGCTTAAGGCGAATTTTGGGGCGCCGCAGCTGAAGTACGTGACGATCGCATCGCAGGACGCGCAGACGGGGCCGGACGGATCGGCGGCGCTCAATTTCACGATCAAGAATTCCGGCGATTTTCTGCTGCGCGTTACGGCGCGCACGCCGGAGAACCGCACAGTGACGGACGAATCGTACGTGTGGATCACAAGTCCGGCCGAAAGCTGGGGCGGCGAGAGCCGGCAAATCCAAATTATTCCGGACAAGAAATCGTACGCTATCGGCGATACCGCGCATTTGCTCGTGCTGACCGGCCAGCCGGAAAGCTATCTGCTGGTGACGACGGAAGCGCGAACGATTCAAACCAAGCAGATTGTGCACGCGACGTCGGCGTCGGTGACCGTAGACGTTCCGATCACGAGCCAGCAGCAGCCCAACGTGTACGTCTCGGTGGCGTTTTTTAGCGGCGACACGCTCTATCAGGCGAGCAAAAATGTGAAAGTGCCGGCAGTTCAGCAAAAACTTCAAATCGCGATTCAGCCCTCCGCAACGCAGTTCGAGCCGGGGCAGAAAGCCACATACACGATCCAGGCGAGCGACTCGAACGGCAAGCCGGTTTCCGGCGAATTCAGCCTCGGCGTCGTGGATGAGGCCATTTACGCGATTCATCCCGACGCGAGCGGGGACATCAACAACGCGTTCTTCGGAACGGTTTACGACAACGTGTCCACCGATTCGTCGCTGAATTTCTATTTCAGCGGGGAAGCCGGCGCGAAGGAAATGTTCCTTGCGTACACAAATTCCAACAAGCCGCGCGCGCTGGCGCAATTGAAGCCGACGGAAACAATGGTGCAGCCGAAAGTGCGCAAACTGTTTCCGGATACGGCGCTGTGGATGGCGGATCTCGATACGGATGCGAGTGGCAAGGCCACGGCGCAGCTATCGTTCCCGGATTCGCTGACGAGTTGGCGCGCGACGGTGCGCGGCGTCACGGTAGATACCAAAGTGGGCAGCGCGATCAACAACGTGATCGTGCGCAAGAATTTGATTGTACGCTTGGTTGTGCCGCGGTTCTTCCGGCAGGGCGATGAAGTGGTGATCTCCGCGATCGTGGACAATTATTTGGCGGCGAGCAAGTCGGTGCAGGTTTCGATGGATCTGAAGGGCCTTGATGTGATGAACGGCGCGACGGCGCAAGTGCAAGTGGCGAGCAAGGGCGAAGCAAAAGTCGATTGGCGCGTGCGCGCGCAGTCGGTGCCGCTAGCCGACATCACAGCCAAGGCGCTGACCGATCAGGAATCCGACGCGATGGAACTCACGCTTCCCATACTGCCGGTGGGCGTGAAGCAAACCGACGCGAAATCCGGATCGCTGGCGGCCGGCGATCAGGATCAGACGACCACCGTGACGCTGCCGGGCAATCCCGCGCAGGCTGGCCAAACGCTCGACATCACGCTGAGCCCATCGATCGCCGGCAGTATTTTTTCGGCGCTCGATTATTTGACCAGCTATCCGTATGGCTGCACCGAGCAAACGATGTCCAGTTTTCTGCCGAACATCGTGGTGGCGCAGGCGATGAAGGATTTGCAACTCAAGACGACGGTGGACACGCCGGCGCTCGAGCAGAAGATCCAAGCCGGAATGGCGCGCCTGAAAGATTTTCAGCACTCCGACGGCGGTTGGGGCTGGTGGAAAGATGACAACAGTCTTGTGTTCATGACTGCGTACGTGGTCAGTGGCTACGGCCAGGCGCACGCCGCCGGCTACGACGTCGATGCCGATTCACTATCGAACGCGGAAAATTGGCTGCACTCTGAGCTCGCAGCGAATCCCAACATGCGGCCGGATTTGCGCGCGTACGTCGTGTACGCGCTCGAAGCGAATGGCGCGGCGACGGCTGACGATTTAAGCGCGGCGTGGAATGCGCGTGGCTCGATGACGACGCAAGGGCTCGCGATGGTGGGCCTGGCGTTCCAAGCCAGCGGCGATTCCGCGAAGGCCCAGGAGATGGCGGCGAAAGTGGAGTCGCTTGCCAAAGTGGACAGCCAGCAAGCGTATTGGCCTTCGACCTACGACTCATTCCTGGAATTTGAAATCGACGACGCGGCGGAGACCACGGCGTATGCCGTGCGCTTGCTGAGCGTGGCGAAACCTTCGAGCGCGCTGCTGCCGAAGGCCGCGTTCTGGCTCGTCAACAATCGCGACGGCGGATATTTCTGGGACAGCACGAAGGAAACCGCGATGGTCGTATTCGGCCTCACCGAATACATGAAAGCCAGCCACGAGCTGAACGCGAATTTCCGCGCCGACGTGTACGTCAACGGCAAGCAGGTGACTTCACGGCAATTCACGGCGGCGGACGCTTTCAATCCCGTGCAGCCTGTGATTTATCTCGATGCGTCCGCTCTGCAATCGGGAGCGAATCAGATTCGCATACACAAGACGGGCACCGGCCGGCTGTATTGGTCGGTCAGCGGAACCTATTATTCGAGCGACAAGTATCTGGTGCAGAACAACAAGCTTTCGCTGAACATCACGCGCGATTATTTCAAGCTGGCGCCGGAGACGACCAACGGAAAAATCGTGTACGACCTCAATCCGCTCGCCGGCGACCTGCAAGTGGGCGATATCGTCGCCGTGCGCATCACGCTGAGCGGCAGCGACTGGAATTATCTGCTGATGGAGGATCCGATTCCCGCGGGCGCGGAATTTATCACGAATTCCGGCCTCTATGAATTGAAGCAGCAGCCATCGTGGTGGCAGAGCTACTACGACAGCGAGGAATTCTTCGACGATCACGCCGCCATTTTCCAGGATAGCTTCAGCGGGCAGCGACAATACGTTTATTTGCTGAAGATCGTGAATCCCGGCAAATTCCAGGTGAGTCCGGCCGAGGTGCAGCCGATGTACCAGCCGTCGATTTTTGCCACGAGCGACGCGATCACCGTGGAGGTGAAGTGATGGCGCGGCGGGCGATCGTTCGTAGCGCATTGGCCGGATCGTTCCGGAATTGGCGCCTGTGGCTGATTCAGGCTATCGCGAATCCGATTCTGTTCGCGCTGTTTGCGGTGTGGTTGCTGATTCCGGTGGCCAACCGCTGGTATGTCGTTTTGAATGCGGTGGTGGCTCTTGTGATTGCGGTGTCGATTGTCGTGTTGCACGCGGGCACGCTGAATTATTTTCACGATCGAAAACGGAGTGAGGGCGCGCTTTTGAAACCGGCGTTTGTGCGCGCGCTTCGCAATATTTTGGCTGTCGCTGTTTGCGTCGCCGTGTTCTATTTGCTTTGGACGCTGATGGACCGGGCCGATGCGTATTCGGAGTTGCTGCCGGCGTATATCCGCTCGATGATGCCCGCAGCGCTCCGCCGGCACATCACTCTTGCGTTTTTGCAATATTCGTATGCGTGGATTGCTTTCGCCGTGCGCTGGCTGGTTATTCCTGGATTGGTTTTGCCGTTCACGCTGGCCGCGGCCGAAATGGGATTTCGCGGTTTCTGGCGCGCCGGCTTCGCTATGTGGAAGCGCTCGGTGTGGTGCCTACGTTATTGGCTCGTGCTCGCGCTGGCGGTTCTCGTGGGTGTGATTGCGACGCAGGAAATTGTCGCGTGGACTCCGAACTTCGAGACTTCAACTCTTGGCCATGAGACTTTCAGCGTCGTCGTTCGAGTGATCTTCGCGTACGCGCTCGGCCTATGGGCGTGGATGTTGACGTGCTCGGTCGTCGGCATCTCGTCGATCGGCGCCGAAGACGGCGCGGCTCATTAAGGTTGCGCGGTCGTGACGTCCGGCGGAATCCCATCGCCAAGCCACGCAAGCACTGTTTGCCTTCCGTACTTCTGAACCAACGCCGCAACGCGATTTTGCGCCGCTGCATAAGCTCTCTCCTCGTCATCGCGGCTTGTCGGGTGCAGCAGGATCGCTTCCATTTGCTGATCCGTGATCGGCGCAGAGTTCGTCTGCACCGCATCGGGATTGGAAAGATACAGCACGATTCCTTCGCGAAACCACACGGGCGTGCCGGCCTTCGCGTGCGATTCCACCAGAAGATGGAAGAATTCGTGCCGCAGCGTGGATTCGACAATCGACCTGCGCTGCAATTCGATCAATGGTTGCAAGCGGATCGTCTGGCCGCGCACTGAGGCTGCGACCCAGCCGGGCTCGCCGGTGGAATCGCGATAGGCGTCCATCGTCGGAAATATTTGCAATCGCGGACGGAACGCGAGCTGCCAGCCGATGGCTCGCTCGTCATCTTTCAGAATGCGCTCGGCCACGGGCAGGATTGCGGAGTCGGCTTGCGGATTGGTGCTGAGCAGCTCCAGCCGCTCGCTCGATTGTTGCTGCCAGATTTGCGCGCTGGCCGTGACAAGCTCGGTGCCGGGATAATAAAAACTCAAAATGTCGCGATAGCTTTTTCCCTCGCGCGCCATCTCTTCGGCGCCGGCCTGGCAGAGTCCGACGCCGTGGCCCGATCCGCGGCCCGAAAATGCAACCTGCCCGCCACTGTTTCTGATTTCGTACAAGTCGCTGCGAATTTTGTTCCAGCCCAGCGCGCGGTTCACCGCGAAGCGAAATGTGGATGCGGACAGCGCTACGTCCGCGGGCGCACCGCCGCCGAGCTTCAATCGTTGCGCGCGCCCGCTCGCCGTGCGTGAAGCGACTTCGAGCGTGGTCCAGTGTGCCGGAAGGTCAATGTTTGCGGCGCGCAGAGCGCCGTCAATGTCCGCAACAGAAATTGTCGTCTCCCATTTAAGCGCGCCGGCAAGCACGCAATAGGGATCGGCATGCGCGATCAAGTAGGGCTCGTGATTTGCGGGCCACACTTCCGTCGCGGCCGCAATCGCGCCGCCGCAATTCTGGTGATAGTACGTTTCCGCGGGAGCGCCGTTGTACGCCAGACTTTCGCCGCGCGTGGCGTCCACGGCGGCCGTGATGCGTGGCGTGACGGCGTTCCAGCTCATGGCCTGGCAATGCGTGGTGTCGCAAAAATCGAAGCCTTCTTGCGTGTGTTTGCCGCGAAAGCGCAACGCATACGTGCGCGCCGCCACCGCCATCGCCTTCAGCGCTTCGGTCTCGTGAATGTCGCCACCTTCCGCTGCGAGCACGCCCTCGACGTAATTTTCGATGGGCATCGTCACAGTGATTACAAGTTGCCCGTCGAGCGCATGGATGCGCAGCGGGAAATCCGCGGAGAATGGCGGCGCATCCACGCCAACGGGCGGGCGCAGCTCGTAATTTCCGGTGACGTAGAGGTCGTTCGCGATTTGCGGAGCGGCAGATTGGCCGGCAGACAATGTCAGTTCCGATTTCGCGGATGTGATGGAAAGACTGCGGGTGGCCGTTTCGGGGCACGTCGGGCAAGTCCGCCAGACGAAAGCTTCCTTTGTGGCTGCAACCGTGATGCTCGCCGGCGGCCGCACCGCGTAAATGCGCACCTGGAAGCTTTGTGCCGGCGATGAATGCGGCGCCAGCAGAAGGAGCGCGAGGGAAGCGAGCTTGTATTTCACCGTGGCCGCCGATTGCGAGCAAACGCCGCGAAGACAGTTTGAGCCACAGCGGCGGCATCCGCCCCGCGCCCCTGCTCGAGAAAAACCACCATCACGATCTCCGGCTTTTCGGCGGGCGCGTAGCCCACGAATAATCCATGCGTTCGTGCAGTGTTCTGCGAAGAGGCCGTTCCCGTTTTGCCGGCTATCTTCATGCCGTCCACGAACGCAGCATGTGCCATACCAAACTCAACGGATTGCTCCAGGCCCGCGAAGACGGGGGCATCCGCGCCGAGATCGCCGCTGCGTTGCCGCAACGCGAGTTGCCGATAAGCTTCGAGCAGGCGAATCGGAGTGACTTCGATTCCTCGATCGCCCAATGCTTCGAGCTGCAATTCCTGCTGATTTGCGGGCACGGCGATGCGGCCCACAGCTTCGTTTGCGGCAAGGCCCGTTGGTGAATCCAATCCCGCGCGGCGAAAAACATCCACAAGCTCAGCGGCGCTCAGCCGCAGCGCCACCGTCGCCACGTAGGTGTTGCACGAATACGCGATAGCATCCTCCGCGTTCAGTTCGGTGATGGATGCGGGATGCGTGCAGTCGATTTCAACCGAGCCGATGCGCAGTTTGCGCCGGCACAGCAAGCGCAGATTCGGATCGAGCCTGCCCGATTCGAGCAGCGCGTCGAGAACAAAGGGCTTGAGCGTGGACCCGGGCCGCTCCAGTCGTTGCTCGGCGGCGTCTAGATCGTGCGCGGCCAGAATGGCGCCCGTCGCTACATCCATCACGACAAGCGCGCCGGCGCGCCCGGCCATCGCGCGATCCGCCGCTTGCTGAAGGGCCGCATCGCGCGGCGGCGCGGGCGCGCAAGCGGCGGGTGCAATAGCCAGGGCCGCCGCAAGAAATATCGCCGCCGGCAGGGAACACGTCATAGTTCGTTCAGATGTCACTGGGGATCGAGATCGCGCCATTGCATGGAATCTGTTGCTCGCAGGGAGGCCGGTCTGTGCGCCGCGCGCAACTATATCAAATGTTCAAGCTTTACGAATTTCTCGGCGTACGCGCGTCCAATATCACGCAACTCAGGCATCATCCCCACGTCATCGAGTTTTGCCAGCTTCGATTTCGCGGCTACCAGCGCTTCCGCTTCCTTTCCAAGAAACGACCGATTGTAGCGAACGTAGCTGAACCATTTGCGCCCCGGCAGTTCCAGCCCGACGAGGCTGCCGATTTCGGAGTCGATGTCTTCGCCAAAAAGACAATCGCCCAGGCATCGGCACAGATAGTCCTGCTCCAGGGCGATTCCCTGAATCAGCGCCGCCGGAATTCGCGGCAGATTGTAACCCAGCCACATTTCCTTGGCCTTCGTTTCGAAGGCCGCCGTGGAAAATCGCGTGGCGCCGACCGATATCAAGCGGATTTTGTCGGGGCCAGGTTCCCATCCGACGTTATATCTGGGCAGCACGGCCGTCAGCGCTGCAATCAACGCTGGATTGTTGTAGGGCGTGATGCCGCCATCCACAAAAACATGAAGACGCCCGCCAAGCGTGATCTGCTCGGGATCGAAAAAAACCGGCGCAGCTGTGCTGGCCCTCACAATCTTCCACAGCGGAATGTTCAGATTGCAATCCGGCAGCTTGGGATCGTTGTAGAGGGCCTTGGGATTGTTCGTGACGGGCCAAGCCGAACCGGTAGTTTGATTGCGGACCACCACGAGCAGCAGCGTTTTCAACCGCTCGGTGCTCAGAAGCGCCGGCAGTTTGCCTTCGTGATCCTCCGAAAAAGTGCGCTGCAACAGTTCGGAGAGAGGTTGTGCTTCGTATCGCGAGACGAACATCCGCTTCAACGGCCGCCACCAGGGCACGCGCTGGAACATTTTTCGGCCGTGTTCCATGTACAAATCCATAATTGTTTGTGCGTCCATGCCCCAGCTCAACGCTGTGGCAATCATCGCGCCGGTGCTGGTTCCCGCGATGAATTGGAAGTGATCGGCCAACATCAGCTGCGGAGAGCGGTGGTGTTCGCGCAGCAGTTCCTGGATGCGCAGAAGTATTTCCAGGCTGAAGACGCCTCGGATTCCCCCGCCGTCCATGGTCAATATGTGTTTCATGCAATCATTTGCTCGGCAGCTTGCGATGTCGAATGACGGATCTCCACTCGATCACCTCAACCAACAGCGCCCGTTCGATTCGGTCGGCAACGCCCAGCACGCTCAACCACGTGCGCAATCGTTCCAGCTGCGCATCCCATTCGACGAGCAAATAATGCATTTCGCGGTAACGCTGCCTGCGCCGATCGCTATCTTCCACGACAATCATCGCGCCCGCCACCGTCGCGATTTCAAACGCGATTGACCCGCCCAGCGATAGCCATATCTTCCAGGATCCGGAAGCAACACTGGGCCACGCGTGCTTGCCCACGAACAACAAAATGTTAAGCAAGATCGCCACGACGACCGACGTCAAGATCGCCGTGCGATATCTCCGCGCCGTCGCTGCCGATTTCGCGGCTTGCCGCGAGAAGTACGAAATCTGGTTGGCGACACGCCCGTTGCGATATTGCCGCTTGAAATCCTCCAGCGCCACTTCGCTTTGCGCGCGATCGCGCATCTTCAAAAGATTTAGGGAGCTCAACATCCCGGAAAGCTCGGGAATCACTTCCGATCCGATTACTTCGTAAGGGCCAGGCGTATTCCAATACGCCAGGACCGATCGCGTCACTTCAGCAGCCGTCCGCGTTCGCGCCAGCGAAGTCTGCCGCCGATGCAAGCCCAGCACGATCGGCAGCACGGCGGCCATCACGCCCAACAGGGTTCCGACGGTCAGCCACAGCTCGAAATTGCGCGCCCACGATGCGGCGCCGGTAAAAAGCGCCGCCGCCGCCGTGCATACGATCGGAATGGCCGCCAACCGCCGAAGCTGCGGTGCGGATACGTTGGCGTTTTCGTCCATCTTGTTGAACCAGGCCCACGCCAGACCTTGCGGCGAATTCGTCTCGATTTTTTCGATCGGGTCCGGCAAGTCATTTAGAAAATCGAGTTCGGGATCGTCCAGCAGTTCGTCTTGCGATTTCGCATTAAAATAGGTTTCCTCTCCCGTTGTGCTGTGAATCCACACCACCGGCCGTTCCAGTCCTCGCGCAAAGGAAACGATGTCCTCGGTGCCGCCCATCCCGTGCGATGGTTCGCCATTCCACAGCGCCAGCAAAAGGCCGCACTGCTGCACCGTTTTGATTCCGCATTCGTAATAGAGTTCGTCGCGAGGCTGATTTCCGCCGGTCACTTCCACGGAGATGGCCTTGGCCATCGCCTGCTCGGCTCGCGACCACGTGGCCGCATCGAAATCCTTGCGGAATTCTTCTTTGGGCATCGGCAACAGAACGTGCAGCGGAATTTCCAGTTGGATGCAGCTTTCGGCAAAAAGCAAATCCGCGCCCGCCGCGACGGACGAAACGCCATAAATCGTTCCCTCGGCAGCAGCCTTACGCTGGCTCAGAAAGTCGTACACCAGTTTTCTGCACTTGGATTCGTCGGCAAGCGTTCGATGGCCCGTAAATCCGATCGCCAGCGTCGCCGGCAATCTGATGTAAGAGCCTGTCGCGTTCGCTTGTGACTTCATGGTTCGGCCGGCTCGAAAGCGGCCACGGTTGGATTATTGCGCGCCCAGTTGCAGGATCGTCGGGATCGGGAACTTGGAAATGTCCACGGTCACTTGCGCGGTAAGCTGAGAGATAAGGCGGAAAACATCCCGGTTCCAACTTGCGTCGTCGTCCGTCGACGCGCCAGGGGATGACGCACTTTGCCCGGCAAAACTGGCGATCGCGTACTCCTGCCCTTCGTACGTCAGATCGGTCAGCGCAGCCGAAGTGAGTTTGTCACCGGACTTTACTTTCAGGTGGAGGATTGGCCGCAGCTCAACCGGCGGCACCACCGCCGTGAACAGCAGTGGCCCCGCGTCGGAGGGCACGGACAGACCTGCATCCGCCTTCAGCGCATCGAATTCGTCTTGCTCCTGCGCGGCCGCAGCCATCATGCCAAGCAGAGAGCGCATTACCAAATGACAGGACAATCTTGAAGCCTCGTCCGTCGCCGTGCTCGGTGATCCTTCGATCGAAAATCCACTGCTTATGATCGTGAGGAACGCTTTCAAAGCGGTCATGCCGCCCATGCCGCCCGACTTCAGCTCGGGCATGTCCACCCCGATGTGACATTCGAGTTGGGTTTCTTTCGGAGAATCGGTTTGGCACGTCGCCGGGGTTTCGCTGTACGGATTGTTCAGCTCGAATACCGCACTGTCGTTTGTCTTCCCCAGTTCCCACTTGACCTCTTCCGTGCCCGTTGTCGAAGTCGCGCCCGCCGCCGGCTTGCCAGTCTGCGGCACCACCTGCCACGTCAGGCCCTTGTCCGCGGCGTCCAAGATGTCTTTGGCGCTCGGCGCTTCCAGTTGCACGCCTCTGGCAACGGGCTCGAACACTCTGTCGTTCCGCAGCCGCAAATAGCCGCGTTTTTGCAAATCGTAAGCCAGCGCGCTGACCCGCAGGAACCGCGCGTAGTCGGTTGCATTCGCCATCGACGCGTCATTGCGGATCATTTCCCAGTGAGAGCCGTTCGGGCCGCCGGGCGCGCGATATTCAATCCGGTCCACCATCAAGCGGAACAGTTGGTCCACACGCCAGCCCTGTTGGTACAGGTCATAGAAAATCTTGGGGTCAACAGGCTGCAGCAGCAGCCGGGCCGTGGTGTCGTCATTCACGGGAATGAACTGAAAAGTAGGCGTCTTCGTGTATGTCAGCGCCGGCGCGCCGCCGCCGGTCGCGTTGCCTCCGGAACCCACGCCCTGAATTACGTAGCTTCCGTTTCCGCTCAGCGTCGCACCCATCAGGTACTGCGTTCCTATCTGTCCCAGCTTGAAGAAAAACGTGGGGTCGTGTTGATCCAAGCGCGCCAAATTCAGCAGCATCTCGCGGTTGGATGTGGCGGCGTAGACCGCTTCGTAATCGGTGTAGTCGGCGTTCAATCGTCGTGCCGCGCCGCAGCCCGAAACGAACATTATCGCCAAGCACAGTGGAGCGAGAAATCCACGCGCTCCAGGCGTTTGCTTTCGCGAAAGTGAGCTGATCATCCGGCAGCTATCCGTATATCGACGCGCAGTTTGCATGGCCATTGAATCGCGACATTCTATATGCACCCCAGGTGCTTGACAACACAAATGTTAATCCCTCGACGCGCTCGCAACGCGAGTGGCCTTGATCTCGTGCGCGCCGGGTATGTGGCTTCGGAGGAGTGAGCGTCCCCCGGGAAGGGGAGCCCTCGCGGCAAACGGTTGGTCAATCCAATCGCGGCGTTAGATCTTGTCCCGATCCTCGTACTCGCCTGGAACGTCATCCTCGGGAACTTCCGAGGTCGTCACTTCGCCTTGATCGGGATCCTTGGCGTGTTCGACGCCGTTGACGACTTCCGCTTCGAAGTCCTGGCCTTCCTCTATCAATTCTTCGACGCTCTCGGAATCGGCGGCTTCGTTACGCGCAAGTCCCTGAGTGTCTCCGGACTGCCCGCCCGCATCCGAGCCCAGGCCGCGACGGTCGCGCGGCGCGAATGTATTCGTCACTTCTCGCTTTTGCGGGGCACTGATCTTCTTCCGCCGCGCCGGTTTCTTTTTGGCAACGGCCTTCTTCTTGGCCGACAGCCTCTTTTTGGGGGCTGCCTTCTTCTTGCGGGCACTCTTTTTCGTAGCCATGCGCGGAGTCTAACAAACATGAACCGCCCGAACAACCGTCAGTTTCTGGACCGCCCTTGACGCCCGGGCTGATTTGCTGCTCTCATTTGTGCATAGAATTCGTCCGCAGCTTATGGAGGTGTCATGGGCACGTGGCGCGGTAAGTGGGCGCTGGTCACCGGCGCAAGCTCGGGAATCGGCCGAGCCCTCGCGATGGAACTCGCCGCGGGCAGAGCGAATCTGGTTCTCACCGCGCGGCGCCGCGATCGCCTCGAACAATTGTCGGCCGAATTGTCAGCCAAACATGGCGTGCGTGTCGAACTGTTCGGGGCCGATCTCGGGAAGCCGGAGGCGCCGCGCCAAATTTTTGATTTCACTGCGAGCCGCGGCATCGAAGTGGACGTGCTCATCAATAACGCCGGCTTCGGCGCCGCCGGAGAATTCACCGCGCTGCCGATTGAACGCCAGATCGAGATGGTGCAAGTGAACTGCGCTGCGGTCATGCATCTCACACATTTGTATCTGCCCGGCATGATCGCGCGGCGCCGGGGCTACGTATTGATCCTGGCATCCACGGCGGCGTTTCAGCCCGTGCCGTATCTTTCGGTTTATGCGGCGACGAAAGCTTTCGATTTGCTTCTCGCCGAAGGCCTCGCCGAAGAAGTGCGCCCGCACGGCGTGCGCGTCTGCGCGCTGTGTCCGGGGCAGACAGCATCGGAGTTCAGCGAAGTCGCCGGTACGCTCCACAACAAGCGTCCCGGTGAAGAAACGGCCGAAAAAGTGGCCCATGTGGGGCTGGTCGCGCTCGCAAAAGGGAAAAGTGTTGTGATCTCAGGCGCGATGAACAATTTGGCGAACCTATCCGAACGCTTTATACCGCGACGCACCGTGGCTAGTTTTGCCGCGAAAATGTACCGCCCGAAGGCGGCGCACTAACCATGGACCTTGCGGCGCTCGAGCGGCAATTGCACGACGAAGGTTTTCTCCACACGTTCGTGTGGCAAGATGGCCCGCAGGCGTCTTATTCCGATCACACCCACCCATTGGAGACCGCGCACATCATTTTGGAAGGCGAGATGACGCTCACCGCCGGCGGCCAAACGCGCACATACACCGCGGGTGAGCGCTGCGATGTGCCCGCCGGAGCCGTTCATTCAGCGCGCATGGGCCCGCGCGGCTGCCGCTACCTCATCGGAGAAAAATAGCCGCATTCCCGACCTCTGTCACCGGGGTACGCCACCACATTCAATTTGGACATTTTTCGCAGGAGAATTTTCTTTAGGAGGTGGGAGCTTTAGCTCCCACGTACGGCGGCCAAAGGAAGAGGGGCTTTAGCCACTGAAGTCAGGGTGCCATCGCAAGATCGAGCAGCTCAATCACGTGCAGCACCTGCTGCCCCGTGGCGTGAATTTCCGCGCCGGCGCGAAGCTGCAGCAGGCATCCGGGATTGGCTGTGACGATTGTCGTGGCGCCTGTGGCCGAAGCGTGTTTCATCTTTTCTGCCAGCAATTCGAGCGCGGCGCCGGTCTCCGTGACGTTGTACACCCCCGCGGAGCCGCAACAGTAATCGGCCATCTTCATTTCCACGAAGTCAACGCCCGGCACGGCGCGAATCAAGCGCCGCGGCGCATCATGAACTTTCTGCCCGTGCAGCAAATGGCAGGAATCTTGATACGTCACGCGCATCGGCAGCGCGTGCAGCGGCGCCGCCAATCCCAATTCCGCCAGAAATTCCGTTACGTCGCGCATTCGGCTCGAAAATGTGTGCGCGCGCGCATGGTCGGCGTCGCTTGCGCCCAGCAATTGATCGTACTCCTTGAGAGTTGAGCCGCACCCCGCGGCATTGGTCAAGATGGCGTCGTATGGCTCGGAGAGAAACGCGTCGAGATTTCTGCGCGCAAGTTCTCGCGCGACGTCGCGCACGCCGGCGTGCGCCGCGAGCGCACCGCAACAAGTCTGCTGCGCCGGCACCACGACTTCGCAGCCGTTCGCGGTGAGCACGCGAATCGTGGCTCGATTCAGTTCGGCGAAGCTGACCTGTGCGATGCAGCCGGCAAAAAACGCGACCCGTGCGCGCCGCGGCCCCTGCGCCGGAAACGTCTTGCCCAGCGCCGAGAAAAAGAATTCAGAATCGATCGCCGGCATCAACCGTTCGCGCTCGGCGAGACCGAAAAGCCGCAGCACGCCGCTCGCACGCACCACGCGCTGCAGGCCCGAGCGCTGGTACACGCGCGCGAACCGCGCGACAGTTGCAATACGGTGCGGGTACGGCAGCAAATGCCGATACACGAGGTTTCGCGCCGCACGCGAAAAAAGCGAGCGCCGATAGTGCTGCTGAATCTGCGCGCGCGCATCTTCCACCAACTTGCCATATTCCACGCCGGAAGGGCACGCCGTCTCGCAAGCGCGGCAATCTAGGCATTGGTCGATGTGCTTCACAAATGACGCGCCAAGTTCCAGCGCGCCTTGATCCACGAGCAGCATCTGGCGGATGCGCCCGCGCGGCGAATCCGCTTCAAGGCCCCAAAGTTTGTACGTGGGGCAATGATTCAGGCACAGCCCGCAATGAATGCAGCGCGCGTAGTCGTCATATTGCGGCGCGTCGGGGCCGGAAAATCGGCTGCGGGCGTGCGATGCGGTTTCGCTTGGCGTGCTGCTCATCGCGTCACAATCCTCCGCAGAAGCGGCCGGGCGAGAGGATGCCGTGCGGATCGAAAACGTTTTTCACGCGTTGCATCAACGCGAAATCTTCGCGTGGCTCGCCCCAAAGCGCGATCCGCCGCTTCAGCCTCGTCGGGCACCATTCGATGACTCCGCGCGTCGCGTCGCCATCGCTCGACGGAGCTTTGAGAATCTGCGTCACCGCCGCCGCGGCGGATGTTTCACTCGCCTCCGCTTGCTTTTCGGAGCGCGGCAACAGAGCGACATACGCCGTACCCGACGCGCCGAAGGTGAGCGCGGCGTCGAGTTCCGCGGCGGCGGCGATCGCCACAACTCGCTCTGCAAACGCGCCGGCCGACGCGGGCAGGATCGCGATGCGAATGATCGTCGCCGCTGGCGAATGTTCCAACGCAAGCCGGACAAATTCCCGCACCACGCGCAGCGGTGGCGCGGCGTCCGCGCCGGTGAGCGTTTCAAAGTGCGTGGCATGCGCCGCGCGTGTCATGCGCTCAAGGTCGCGCGCGTGTCGCGCGACAACCGCTTCGCTGCCCGCCGCGGAAATCGCCACACTCCAAGCGCGCCCATGAGCAGGGAATTGCGCCGCCAAACCGGAAACTTCCGCCGCGACAGGATTCAGCACCTCGAATACGCGCGGCTCAAGCGGCGAATTCGCGACCGTGCGGCAGAATTCGAGCGCTGCGCCGTGCCCGGCAAACGCCGCGATGAATGCGCGCAACTCCGCAGGCCGCGGGAACGTGCGGAAATTCACGCGCGTTATTACCGCCAGCGTCCCCAGCGAGCCGATCAGCAATTTGTGCAGATCGTAGCCCGACACATTTTTCACGACGCGGCCGCCGCTCTTGGCGATTTCTCCCGCGCCGGTGACGAATTCCATTCCCAGTACAAAATCGCGCGCCGAACCGAAACTCGCGCGCAACGGTGAATAGGAATTCGCAGCGATGGCTCCGCCGACAGTGGCGCGCTCGGAATATGCCACCTCGAGCGGCAAGAATTGTCCGCGCTGCGCAAGCTCGCGCTGCAAATCTTCAAGCCTCACGCCCGGCTCGACGCCGAGCGTGAGGTCGCCGGGATCGTACGCGAGCACTCGATTCATTCCGGAAAGATCGAGCGCCACGTGGTAGCGCGCTGGCACGCCGCCAATTGCAAGCTTGCTTCGTCCGGAGCAGAGAATTACGGCGAGCTTTTCGGCCGCAGCCAAGCGCACAACTTCCGCCACTTCGGCGGCGCTCGATGGCCGCACGGCCGCGCCCGGCCGCAAGCCGTCCACTTCGTAAGCCGCGAGTGACGCGGAATCCGTCGTCGTGCGCGCAGCGCCCAGCAATTGTTCCAGGCGAGCCAGTTGCGCATCCGATGGACCGTTCATGCGGGAAGCGCGGACCCAACGGTCTGCGGCAGCACGCGCAGCTCACCGCAGCCCTTTCCGAGCGGAAGAACCTTTTGCGGATTCAGCAAGCCGTCGGGATTCCAAGCCGCGCGCACGCGCGTCATCAGCGCGAGATCGTCGGGCGTGAACATCAGCGGCATCAATTCGTTTTTTTCCATCCCCACGCCGTGCTCGCCCGTCAGCGCTCCGCCCATATCGATGCAGTGCTGAATGATTTCGCGCCCGGCGGCCACGCAGCGCTCGAATTCGCCCGGATGGCGCGGATCGAACAGGATCAGCGGATGCAAATTGCCGTCACCGGCGTGAAAAATGTTGCCGATGCGAAAATCGTATTTCCGGCCGATTTCCTCGACGCGCCGCAGCGTCTCCGGCAGCCGCGTTCGCGGAATCACGCCGTCCAGCACGTAGTAGCTCGGCGAAAGCCGCCCGATGGCGCCGAAAGCGTTCTTGCGGCCCTTCCACAGCAAATCGCGTTCGTGCGCGTCGCGCGCCACGCGCACTTCGCGAGCGCCGGCCGCGCGGCACACGTCGGATATTTCCGCGGCGTGCTCTTCGACAGCTTCCGACAATCCTTCGACTTCGAGCAGCAGCACGGCGGCGCAATCGCGCGGGAAACCGGCGTGCACGAAATCCTCGACCGTGCGCAGCGTCCAGCCATCGAGCATCTCGCAGGCCGCGGGCGTGATTCCGCGCCGCGTGATTTCGACCACAGACCGCGTGGCGGCGTCCACCGCGTCGTACACCGCGAGCAGCGTCTTCACCGCTTCAGGCGTGCGCGAAAGCCGCAGCGTGATTTCCGTCACGATCGCCAGCGTTCCTTCGGAGCCAACCATTAGCCCGGTCAAGTCGTATCCCGGCGTCTCCGAAGTTTTTCCGCCGCCACGCACCACGCTGCCATCGGGCAGCACAATTTCCAGTCCCGTAACGTGATTCGTGGTGACGCCGTATGCCAGCGTGTGCGGTCCGCCGGCATTTTCGGAAACATTTCCGCCAATCGTGCACGATTTTTGGCTCGAAGGATCGGGCGCGAAATAAAGTCCCAGATGTTCGACGGCGCGCGTCACGTCCAGATTCACCACGCCCGGCTGCACCACGGCGCGGCGATTTTCCGCGTCAATTTCCAGAATGCGATTCATCCGCGAAAATACCGCGACGATTCCGCCCGCTCGCGGCAACGCCCCTCCGGAAAGTCCTGTGCCGGCGCCGCGGCCGACCACCGGCGTCTTGAAACTTCTCGCCAGGCGCATAACTTCGACCACATCGCTCGTCGTTCTCGGAAAAACGACGCACTCCGGCCGCGCCAGCTCCACCGAGCCGTCGTATTCGTACAGCAACATGTCTTCGCGGGAAGAGAGCACAGCGTCGCGCCCCAAAAGTTTTTCGAGGCCGCGAATGAGTTTGGGATCCAACGCGTTGTGTGTTCACAGGGCCGGTCGCGCACCCTCGCGCCACTATAGTCTTGCCTGCGCAGCGGCGTCAACGCGGCCGCCGTCGCACCATCCGTGGCGTCAACCGAGCGCGTCCTGCGTGCGGGTGCGCAACTGTGCTACTCTGCGGCTTCGACGCGCGCTGCGTTGCGCGCAGAATGCAGATCGGAGATCGCACAGCAATGAATCGTCCTCGCGTTTTCGTTACCCATCCATTGTTTGAAGCGCCGCGCGCGCTGCTGTCGGCACGCTGCGACGCCGAATTCTGGTCGGGGCCGCAGCGGCCATCGCGCGAAGATTTGTTGCGAGGCGTGGCCGACGCCGAAGCGCTGATCTGCTTGCTCACCGAGCGCATCGATGAACCGCTGTTGGCTGCGGCGCCGCGCTTGCGCATCGTGGCCAACGTAGCCGTGGGCTACGACAATTTCGATATGGCCGCTCTGGCGCGGCACAAGATCGCGGCAACGAACACGCCCGGCGTGCTTGACGAAACCACAGCGGATCTCGCTTGGACCCTGATGATGACGGCGGCGCGGCGCGTCGTTGAGGCCGACACGCTCGCGCGGTCCGGCAATTGGCGCGGGTGGGACCTCGATCAATTTTGCGGCGCGGACGTTTGGGGCAAGACGCTCGGCCTGATTGGATTCGGGCGCATCGGGCGAGCTGTGGCGCGCCGTGCGCAGGGTTTTCGCATGCGCGTGATTTATACCGATGGCCAGCGCGCCGCGGCCGAAATCGAGCGGGAATTCGGCGCGGAGTTTCGGCCGCTTGACGCGCTGCTCGCGGAGGCCGATTTCATTTCGCTGCACGTGCCGCTGCTCGATAGCACGCGCCACATGATCTCCACGCCGCAATTCGCCGCGATGAAGCCGACGGCGTATTTGATCAACACATCGCGCGGGCCTGTGGTGGACGAAGTGGCGCTGATCGCCGCGCTCGCGGCGAAGCGCATTGCCGGCGCGGCTCTCGATGTCTACGAGCATGAGCCCGCGATTCCCGATGGCCTGCGCCGTCCGAACGTCGTGTTGACGCCGCACATCGCCTCGGCTTCCGTCGAAACGCGCACGAAAATGGCGACGATTGCGGTGGAAAATGTGATCGCGTTTTTCGATGGCCGCCGCCCGCCCACACTTCTGAATCCCGAGGCTCTTGCTTAGAATCTGAGACACACGAAATAAATTCACGGAGGATCGATGCCTCACGTTACGCACAATCACCCGAAACTCACGCTCGAAGGCGCGAAGGCCGTGCTGGCCGCCGCCGAGCGGCGCGCCATCGAGATCGGCGTGCCGATGAACATCGCCGTCGTGGATGACGGCGGCCATCTTGCCGCGTTCAGCCGCATGGACGGCGCCAAAATTTCATCGGCGCAAATCGCCATGACCAAAGCGCACGCCTCGGCGATCCGTCGCCTGCCGACCGGTCCCGCGAACAACGATCCTTCCGCCGTGCTGATGTCGCTGAGCCTTGCCATCACCAGCCGCGCGAACCAGACGCCGATGCGCGGCGGTCTGCCGCTCGAAGTCGATGGGCAGTGCGTTGGCGCGATCGGCGTCAGCAACGGCACGGAAGAGCAGGACCTTGACTGCGCGCGGGCCGGCGTGGCCGCGCTGGTCGCGCGATAGAGCGATCGCGCGCGGCGAGGTGAAACGAAGCGCAGTCTGCTTCTGAGCGCGCGCCGTCTTCGCGCGTATTGTCCATGGCCGACCTGAAACATATCGCGCGCACGATTTTTCGCCGCACGCTGGCCGCGATCGATATCCCGGCGGCGTTCGAGCGAAAGCTCGCGCGCTCCGGCGCGTCGATCGCCTGCGGCGACGATCGATTCGATCTCTCGCGATTTGAGCGCATTCGCGCCGTCGCAATCGGCAAAGCCGCCGTGGCTATGGCGCGCGGATTGGCCGGTGCGCTGGCCCCCGATTTTCGCGCGGAGGGAATTCTCGTTGCGCCGCAACTGCCCGCCGAGCCCGTGCCCGGATTTCGCGGCATCGCCGCGGGCCATCCGGTGCCGAACGCCGGCAGTTTCCAGGCTGGCCGCGCGATTCTCGATCTCCTTTCCGGCTGCGATCGTTTCACGCTCGTATTCTTTCTTCTCTCCGGCGGCGGCTCTTCGCTCGTCGAATTGCCGCTCGATCCCGGCGTGAGCTTGGCTGACGCACAGACTCTGTACCGCGCGCTCGTCACCTGCGGCGCGTCCATCGAAGAAATCAATGTCGTTCGCAAACACGTTTCCGCGGTGAAGGGAGGCAGGCTGGCCGCCGCAGCAAGCGAGGCAACTAAAATTACTCTGGGAATCAGCGATGTTCCCGTGGGCCGTGAATCCGCGCTCGCCTCCGGCCCCACATTGCCCGATCCTTCCACTGTCGCCGACGCGGGGCGCATCGTTCGCGATTATGGTCTCGCCGAAAAAATGCCCGCGTCGCTCGCGAAAAGCTTTGCGCCCGGCGGGAACTTGCCCGAGACGCCGAAGCCGGGCGATCCCGCCTTCCGCCGCGCACATTTCGCACTCGTGCTCGGACTCCACGATTTGACTCACCCCGCGCATTGCGCCGCGGAGGCCGAGGGATGCGTCACGATCTGCGACAATTCCACCGACGATTGGCCGGTCGCGCGCGCCGCCGATCATTTGCTCGGTCAACTCGCGCGATTGCGTTCGGAGAATCCTGGCCGCCGAGTCGCCGTGATCGCCGATGGCGAGCTTTCTTCGCCGGTCACGGGCGACGGCATCGGCGGACGCAATTCTGCTTTCGTGCTCGATTGCGTGGCGAAAATCGCCGGCCAGCCAATCGCCGTGCTCAGCGCGGGCACTGACGGCATCGATGGCTCCAGCCCCGCCGCAGGGGCCGTCGCCGATGGCGCCACGCTCGAACGCGCCCGCTCACTCGGGTTCGACCCGCACGATTTCGCGCGCCGCAGCGATTCATATTCGTTTTTCAAAGCGGTGGGCGATGCGATCGAAACAGGGCCAACGGGGAATAATCTGCGCGATCTGCGGATTTTAATCGCGGAATAACTGCGGGCAGCTTCGCGCCGAACGCAGCGCGAAAAAGTCCAATCGCACAATCTAAATCGTTGCGCGCACCGCGCCGCCGTCCACGGCGATGCTCACACCGTTGACGTAACTAGCGCGCTCGGAGACGAGAAACGCCACTACGGCGGCGAATTCTTCCGGCCGCCCCACGCGGCGCAGCGGAACTTGCGCCGCCCATTGCTCGATCACTTTATCGCGGGACAATCCGGTCGCGGCGGCGCGCACATCCGCCAGTTCTTCCAACCGATCGGTTCGCGTGAAGCCCGGGCAGACGTTGTTCACCGTGATTCCGTGCGGGCCAAACTCGTTCGCCAACGTTTTGGCCATCGCGGTGACGGCCGAGCGAATCGAGTTTGAAAGCATCATATTGTCCATCGGCTGCTTCACCGAGTTCGAGGTCAGCGTCACGAAGCGGCCCCAGTTATTCTTCTGCATTCGCGGCAGCACTGTGCGTGCGAAGTGCACGGCGCTCATCAGCGTCAACTCCACTGCCGCGTGCCACTGTTCGATTGAAATATCCAAGAAAGGCTTCGCAGGCGGGCCGCCTGCGTTCGTCACGCAAATGTCGATGCGCCCAAAACGCTTTTCGACCGCCGCCACGAATTGCGCCACGCGATCGGCGTCGGTCACGTCGAATGCCTCGGCGTAAACCGCGCGCCCGGTGGCTTCGCGGATGGCCTGCACAGCTTGCTCAAGATTTTTTTCGCTGCGCGCGCAGATCGCCACGTCCGCGCCTTCGCGCGCGAGTTCCAACGCCACGGCGCGCCCCAGCCCTTTGCTCGCGGCCGCCACGATAGCTACTCGTCCCTTCAGTCCCAGGTCCATCGATCCCCTCGTCCCGAGTTACTTTGGCCCGCGCAGATAGGCGTCGTTCTTGGTGATCCAATCCTCGCGTCGCGGCGCGAAGATCTCCAGCGTTTCGGTTTCTTCCAGAGCCACGGCGCCGTGCGGAATGTTGCCGGGAATCAGAATCATTTCGCCTTCGCCCAGTTCGATCTCGCGTTCGTCGAGGTGCAGCAGCAGCGTGCCCGACACCACGATGGTGATCTGTTCGTTCGCATGCTTGTGCACCGGCACTTTTGTTCCGGATTCAAAACGCATGCGCCCCAGCGAGACTTTCTTGCCATTCAGCATTTGCCGGCGCAATCCGGCGCTCATAGCTTCGGTCTCGACCTGATTCCAGGATGTCTTGTTCACCACGGTAGGCTCCTCGTTCTCGCGACTTCGTGCCCGACAATCGTCCATCGAAAGCCGCCACGCGTCAACTGCCGCAAAGTGTGCCCGTGCCATCCCACCCAGCTCGAGTTCAGCCGCGCAAGTTATTGCCGCATCGCGCCGGTGAGTGTGCTATTTGTATGCCCCAATGTTTTTTCTCCACCTGCTGGCCGGCCTGGTCCTTTTCGCCGAACTCCCGGTTCCCCTGTACTGGCTGATTATTCATCCGGGGCAGCGTTTCTGGCGCACGCGCATCCGAGCGGCGTTTTGGACGGCGGGCCTCACCGCGTGGACGCTGGGCGGAGTGCTTCTGTTTCATTTCCGCGCGCAATTACTGGCCACGGTACGGCCGCATACATGGATGATCGTCGCGGGCCTCGCGCTGATCGCCGTTGAGCCGATCACGCTGCGCCGCGTCGAGCGCGAGCTTGGCGGCAAGCGCTTGGTGGGTCACGCGGAGTTGACCGGCGGCGGCCAGCTTGAAACCTCCGGCCTTTACGCGCGCATTCGCCATCCGCGTTACGCCGCGATGTTCTGCGCCGTGCTCGGTGCGTGCCTGATTGCCGGCACGCGCACGCTGTGGATCGTCGCCGTCGTCTGGTGGATCGTCGAGCGCTGCGTGATCGCGCTCGAGGAACGCGAGATGCTCGCACGATTCGGAGAGCCCTACGCGCAGTATCGCCGCCGCGTGCCGGGATTTCTTCGGTTTCGTTTCCGAACTCAACCGCGCGAGCGATGATCCGTGGTCGCTTGACCTGCCCCGCGATCTTGATATGCTTCCGGTGTTGCTCCCCCACAGAACGGACATTGGTTGGCCCGCGTCTTGCGGGGACGCAGGAGGTACACCATGCGGCGTCTGTTGGGTTCCACGACAAATTTCGTAACGCTCTTGATTCTCCTGGTGGTTGCGCCGAGCGCGCTGCGCGCGCAGATCACGCATCACGCAGGCGTGCCTGCGGGAAGTGACGAGGATAAGGCGCTCACCGCCATCAGCAGCGCCACCGATCCCGCTCAGAAACTCGCGCTGATCGATCAGTTCGCTTCGAGTTTCGCAGCCACCGATATGCAGTTGGTCGCCGACGAACTCTACGTCGATTACTACGCGGCGCAGAAAAATAATGCGAAGGTGTACGAGTACGGCGAGAAGGCCTTAGCCATCGATCCCGACGATTTTGACATTGCCGTCGCGCTGGTTCGCACGGCGAGCGATGCCGGAGACACGGATCGAGTGTACGGCTACGCCGAAAAGGCTGGCGCGATCCTGCAGCGCTACGAGCAGAAGCCCTCTCCCGAGGGCGCCGACGCCACCTCTTGGACCGCCGTTCGCAAACAGGCCGTCGCGGGGGATCGGGACAACATCAACTACGTCGAATATACGTTTTTCAATGCGGCCTACGGCACGAAGGACCCGAATCAGAAGGCGGTGCTGATGGAGCGCTACGCTGCGGCGTTTCCCGATTCACAGTACGCCGCGCAAGCTGAGTTGCTTGCGCCCATGTCGTACCAGCAAGCGAAAGATTATCCGAAGATGATCGCATCCGCGAACGCGGTGCTCGCGCGCGATCCCAACGACGTCGACATTTTGCTGTTTCTTTCCGACTTCTACAGCGATAACGGGCAGCATCTTGATTTGGCCACGGCCGAAGCCAAACAGGTGCTCGCCGCTCTCGGCACAGCGAAAAAACCGGATAGCATGAGCGATGCCGATTGGCAGAAACAAGTCTCGCTGCAGACGGGCCTCGCCTGGTCGTCGCTGGGTGAGGTGTACATCCGAGGGAATGACAATGCCCAGGCGCTCGCCGCGTTTCAAACCGCCGCGCCGCTTCTCAAGTCCAATCCGGGCAGCTACGGCCGCAATCAGTATCGCATGGGGTACGCCCTGGTGAATCTGAAACGCAATGCGGACGCGCTCCAGGCATTTACCGACGCCGCTTCGGTCGATAGCCCCTTTCGCGCCCTGGCGCAGGCCAAGGTCGACGAACTGAAGAAGGCCGGCGCCGGCGCTCACCACACGGCCACCGCCCACTAGGTACGCGCCGCTTGCCGACGATTCCAACCGACGCGGATTACATGCGCCTGGCGCTCGATCAGGCGCGCGCCGCGGCCGCTGCCGGTGAGATTCCGGTCGGCGCTGCGATCGTGCTCGAAGGGCGCATCGTCGCGCAGGCGGCCAATCGCACCATTGCTGACGTAGATCCCACCGCGCACGCCGAAATCGTGGCGCTGCGCGCCGCGGCGAGCGCGATCGGAAACCATCGCCTCGCCGGCGCCACGCTGTATGTCACCATCGAGCCATGCGCCATGTGCGCCGGCGCGATGGTGCAGGCGCGCATCGCCCGCCTGGTGTATGGAGCTGACGATCCCAAGGGCGGCGCCGTGCGCTCCTGCCT
>JBEKDK010000042.1:0-26003 GCA_050014395.1 Candidatus Acidiferrales bacterium
CGCACTTGATCGTCCCGGCCGGCCTCTCGTCCTAGGAGTTGTAGCGAGCACCAAAACCGGCGCCCATAAAGTCTCCCGCACCCAAAAAACAGCACCCAAATCGAAGTTGCGACACAGACTCTTCAGCCCCGGCGTTCCCGTTCGCATTGTTGGGGGCTTTAGCCCCCGGCCTCAGGGCCTAAAGGCCTTTTCCGTCCGATACGTAACGCCGGACCTGAAGGTCCGGCCTCCTAAAGAAGCAACGCAATCAGCCGCGCCGCGCGCTGGTCATCCCGAGGAGTCTTCGACGCCTGCCCGCCGCAGGAGGGAGGGATCTCTCCGTCGCCTTTGTCGCGATTCGCTCGCGACGTGCCGGGTTTGGGGTGCCCCATTTTCGCCCCGTATTTCTGGGGCGAAAGTGGGTCCGTCGATTCCAGATGAATCGCCGAAACCGAATTCAAAATCCCCATCTTTGTCCGCCGCGGCGGACAAAGATGGGGCACCCCAACAAAACCAAATCGCACCCTCCGTGCTCTCCGTGTCCTCTGTGGTAAAAATCTTTCTTTCCTAGCCTTCCTCTGCGAGTCTCCGCGAGTTCTCTGCGCCTCCGAGCGCCGTTTGCTCGCCGCGCCGTAGCCGCCGAAGGCGCCTGGCGAAGGCGGGTGCGTTATCCTTATCTTTTTCTGTCCCACTCCTCCTGAAACAACCGCACTGTATGCGGCCCAAACCCCGCATAATGATTATTCGCATACGCAAAAATCTTCAGCCCTCTCCGCGTCTCCACAAAACCGCGCAGAACCTCCGCCCACCTCCCGATCTCCGCCCTCCGATCGACCACCGGCTTCTCCCACACCTTCGTCACCTTCTCGATCCCTTTGCGATCTCCCAGCCAGCGCACATACGTAAAATCCGCCGTGATCGGATCGATCCCCGCCGCCAACTCCCACGGCCGCGGCATCCACGCTTGATCCAACAGCGCCAGAGCCACGCCGCGCTCCCGCAGAGCCTCCACGAATCGCTCATCCAGCCACTTCCGATTGCGAATCTCCACCGCAAACCGCCGATCCTTCGGCAACCGCTTCATGAAAGGTACCAGCCGTTCCATAAATTCCTCCGCCCCGCGAAACGCCGACTGATTGAAATACCCAAATTGAAAAAGGATCGGCCCCAGCTTTTCCCCCAACAACTCCATCGTCCCCAAGTACTGCCGCCACTCCGCCTCGCAATCCACCAACACTTTTTCGTGCGTGATCGCGCGCGGCGCCTTCGCCGCAAAAATAAATTCCGCCGGCGTCTTCGCGTACCACCCCTTCACCACCGCCGCCGGCGGCGTGCGATAAAACGTGCTGTCCAACTCCACAGTAGGGAATCGCTCCGCATAAAAACTAAGGTAATCCCGCGCCGCCATGTTAGGTGGATAAAACGAGGTGGCCCAACCATCCGCAGTAAAAGCTGACGTTCCAACCAACAAATTGGACACCGCATGCCCGCTTGGCGTGCCTTTCGCCGACCGCGCCGTAGCCGCACCCTTGGCGAGGGCGGGCGCCCGATTTTGCTCGGGCCCCTCGAAGTCGAAGAGTCCCGCACGAGGATGCGGTTCCATAGCCCGGAGAGCCTGTCACGGTCTTTTGCCTTACGCCGCACAGGCCGAAGGTCCGCCGTGGCGGGCACTCCTGCCTGTGCGCCTTCGCACCTTTTATCCGTGCCTTTCCGCCCTGTCCAGCAACCCCGCCGCAGCCTTAGCGCCTGGCCGCATTTCCAGCAGAGGAGTGAAGAATCCTTCTCAGATTGGCCCTTCGCTTTTGAATTTCCTCAGAACACCACAGAGAAAAAGTGCAAAGGCGCACAGGCAGGAGTGCCTGTGCTACTCATGCGCGCTCGACCACGGCCAATCTTCCGCCGTCGCCACTAATCCCGCCTTCACTGGATTCTGCTCGATATACCCCCGAATTCTCTCGAACTGCGCACCGTTCCGAACCCAGTGATCGAATGACTCGTCCTGCCAAAATGCCTTGTCCGCCCGCCGCAACGCTCTGTTCGCCTCTCGCGCCGAGGCTCCCTTTATCCCCAGTGTGATCTTGCGCAACGACGCCAGCGGCTCCAGCAAGATATGCACATGATTTGGCATCACGACGTACGCGTGCAAAACATACTGCCCCAGCTTCGCCCCACGCCGAATCGCTGCCGCAACGCACCGCGCAATCCTCGGTTCGTGCAGCCATCGCGGCCCCGTCGCCGCCTTATCTAGCTCCACATCCGCGATTAAGAACTGCTTTCCCGGCCGTTTCACGCGTTCCCGCACTCGCCCCACAAATCCCCGCGGCAGAGACCCATGCAACCGCCAAGTCAGAAAAATCGCCCGCCCCTCCGGATGCCAATGCGGCAAATTCCGTTCGTAGTATCTGCTTGCCTCGGCCTTCCTCGATGTAATGTTCTCGTCGGAAGCCATGCGCGGATACTACCACCACCCCGTTACCCTCGTGCAGCGCCGGTCTTAGTGGCACAGGCACTCCTGCCTGTGCGCCTTCGCACTTTTTCTCCGTGCCATTCGGTCATTATCAGGAGGAGGGAACAATCCCTTTGGGTCCGCAGCGCGCCGTAGCCGCCGAAGGCGGGCCATCCCGAGCGGAGGCGCCCGCCCGCCGAAGCCTTGGCGAAGGCGGGAGGGGCTTCCGTGGACGTCTTTCCGTAGCCCGGAGAGCCTACCACGCTCGATAGGGGGTCCGGGAACCCTCTACGCGGCAACTAGCCAATCCACGCGAAATCGCGAGATACCTCACGGAGGTGATTGCCTCATGCATGTGCGGCGTCGGGCCGACAATTATTTCGCCGATAGGCATTTTCCCTCTGTCGTCCGTCAACTCTATCTCGCTGTAAGGTATTAGCATGGATTTTCCGCGACGGAACTTTGTTGCAGCGTCGTCGGGCGACACCAATCCACTGACGAGACGCCATTCGCGCTCCTCAGAGAAAGAGGGGTGCTTAAAAGCGGGCGCCAACATATAAAAACCAAGAAGGAAGGCTTCGAGCGCCGACAAGGCGCCTTGACGCATTGCATCGTTGCCCGCTGTGTCGATCAGATCATCCAGCAAAGCATCCTGCTCCAGCCGGTCATACACGCACCTAAGCAGACCGAACCCGCGGCCCGCAGCGATGTGCAAAAGATCTCTGCTCTCGAACCCCAGGCTGAAGCCGATGGCGTTCGGAGTGTAGGCGCGCCACTGGCTAAGCAGATCTCCCTCCTCCGAGAAGGAAGCAACAAATAGCATCTGACCCTCGACGGCGCCGAGACTGTTCAGCACCTCGCCGTAAAAGCCATTCCACGGCCCGCGCTCCGCGCCCAACCTGCGACCAAGGTTCTCGCGCACAAGCTCGATCGAATACCCGAATTCCACCGAATCGTTCAGGTGGCGAATACTGCTCGCCCAGAGTGCCTTGGACTGGACAATGCCTAGAAGCCCCGCCTGCGAAGTGTAGTGATAGATTCTTTTTTTATCGGGAACGGCAGACACCAATTCTAAGAACTTGCTCATTTGTCCATCATCCCGCCAGCCGGCGCACCAAACCCCGAACTCGCAGCGATAGATTACGGCCAGCGCGGATTCTACCACGCCATCGAGTTCAGCAGTCAGTGACGTGCAGTAAGTGATAGAATCGGCGCGTGAAGTCCCCACAACTAAATTTCGCCGACCGGAACGCCGTAGAGGCTTTCCTCGAGACCGAAAAATTCCGCCCATGCGCGAACCTGGAGTGCTCACAAGTTCGTCTAGAACATGCGGTGTTTTATATGCCCGTCTGCCTAGAGGGGCGCTTCAGCAGGGAGGGCGTCGCGCAGCATCTGGACATGCCAGTTCCGCCGCAGAGCGTGAGTCCCGTCACTTACATGACCGTGGGAATTTGGGGGCCGCTTGTAAGCTGCTCGTCCGACTGCAAAGGCTACCGGAACAGGCGCGCCGTCAAAGTCAGCACAGCCGCGAGAATGGCGGCGAAATGGTTCTTCGAGAACATTCTGAAACCAGGCGAGGTCTTTTGGGCCGCATTTTGGGCTCGGCTTATGAGGTGAGCTCCCCACGGCGAGTGGCGAAGCTTTTGACCTCAGGGTGGCCGCCCTTTGCGTCACGCAAAGGGATGGGTCCGTTGCTTCGGTCCCCATTCGAATACTTCTATTCGAATGCTAACCCACAAATACCTATTGACCTGGAGTAATCATCCATGCTATGATCTCGCATGAGTTCGGCACAAATCCCGCACCCGACCAAGGGGGCGAGTCCTGAGCACGTGCGTCTGTTGAGGACGACGCGAAGGCGCCCTCTGTATGTACTCTCCGCCGGTCGGCCAATCAACTCACCGGCCCGCGTTTCGCGGCGACCCCACATCCCGTCCGGAATCCATCGTCCAAACGATCCGAATGCCCACCAGCCCGCCCGTCACGGCGGCCCGTGGCGCGCGAGTTGCAACAGTCAGTTGCAACTAGCAGCATTTCCCGGAAGTGTTGATTATGCAGGACTTAAGTCGAACCTAAGTTCCTTTAGAATCAACACTTCCAAGCTCTCGGATCTATTGATTATGGAGGACTTATGTCGAACCTAACCCCCTTTAAAATCAACACTTCCAAGAATTTTTGCACATTTTATATCTCGCTCATTACCGGCCACTTGAAGTCCCCTACAATCAACACTTCCACGAAAATTGACTTTAACCCTCCCAGAATCAACACTTCCAGAAAAACCGGGGGTGGGGGTCCCAGTTGCAGCCAGTTGCAACTGGAGACGCGCGGGGTTTTATCGTCGCAACGTGGGGCAGCTGGGGAGAATACGTCTCGGCGTGTCTCTGTGCCCTCTGTGTCCTCTGTGGTGAAAATCTTTCTTGCCCCCGCTTTACTCTGCGAGTCCCTGCGTTCTCTGCGCCTCTGCGTTATCCTTACGGTTTGCTCGCCCCCTTCAACAACCCGAGCCGCACCAAACTCTCCGCCGTCGCCACAATCGCATCCTCGCGCGAACGCGGCGACCATCCCAGCACGCGCCGCGCCTTTTCGCTCGTCGCGTTCTTGTATTTGCCGAGTTCGGGGATCACCTGCTTCACCGCGGGATCGCGCAGCGCCGCGAGTCGCACAACCCAATTGGGAATCTGCCGCGTCGGCACGCGTTTCGCCGCGGCGCCCATGCGCGCCTTCAGCACCTTGGCGATTTCCTGCATGGACATGAAATCGCCGGCGACGGCCAGGAATCGTTCGCCCTTCGCCGCGGGATGCGTCATCGCCAGGATGTGCAGGCTGGCGACGTCGCGCACATCGACGGCGCCGAACATGAAGCGCGGGCTGCCCGGAATCGCGCCGTCCATCAAGCGCTGCGCCACCAGAATCGAGGTGGAAAGGTCCGGCCCCAGCACCGGCCCGAACACGCCCACCGGATTCACGACAGACAACTCCAGCGCGCCGCCTTCTTTGGCGATGAACTCCCAGGCCGCGAGTTCGGCCAGCGTTTTGGATTTGATGTAGGGGCTGACGTCGTCGCCGCTGATGTTGGTCCAGTTGGCTTCGGTGAACGGCGCTTGCTGTACCGGCTGGCCGTAGCCGATCGCCGCGAAGGAGGAGGTCATCACCACGCGCTTCACCCCGGCGTCGCGTGCGGCGCGCAGCACGCGCAGCGCTCCGTCGCGCGCCGGGACGATCAGCTCGTCCTCGTTCTTGGGCACCGTCGGCGGGAATGGCGACGCCACGTGCAGCGCGTAGTCGCACCCGGCCACCGCCTCCCCCCACCCCGCATCCTTCTCCAAATCCGCAGCGAAAAATTTCAGCCGCTCTCCCGCTTCTCCTGCACCGCCGTTACTCGCCGCGCCAGGTTCGCTGCGCGCGCGATCGAGCATCGCTCTCACTTCGCTCTCGCGCGCGAGCGAGCGCACCGTCGTCCGCACTTGATGTCCCGCATCCAGCAACTGCAACACGCAGCGCGACCCAACGAATCCCGATCCGCCCGTAACAAGTACTGTGCTCATGTGATTGATCCTTCAGCTTTGGAGTGTCGGCAGAAAACCCACAGCGCGAGTCGGCTCACGAGGAAGTTTAGCAGCGTGGTCACCACGAGCGCTCCGGCGAACCAACCAACGGAAATCGCGATGCGCGGTGAAAGCAGGTCGCTGACTTGCCCCGGAAGATAATCCCACGGCGTTTCGACGAGCAGCGCAATCGGCGTGATGATCGCGAACACGATCGCAACGGTGATCGTCTCGCGCCGCGTGAAGCTCGCGCGCAGCTTGCGATACATCCACGTCGCCGAGCCAATCAACGGAAGCAGCTGCGTAACGACGGCGAGCGCGATCATCGCCCACGCACTGCTCATCAAGCATGCCAGGAAGAATCGGTCCACGACGAACACGTCGAGCACGATCACCGCAACGCCGTCCATCAGCGTCGCCTTCGCAAGAGGGATCAGCAAACGGGATGCGTTCTGCATGTCAGTTGCGCCGCAAAAGGGAAGTGGACTTACTTCTTGGATTTCCCTTCCGGGCTCTTCTTCCCATCAGCTTTGCCCGGCTTCACTGCGGCTTTCGTCTCGGCCTTCGCTGGCGCCTTCGCGCTCTCGAGCGGCGCTGTCGGTTCCGTCATGCGATACGGATCGAGGATCTCGCGCAGCGCGGCTTCGTCGAGCAGCTTGCGTTCCAGCGCGATCTCCGTGACAGTGCGGCCCGTCTTCACGCTCTCCTTGGCGATTTCCGCCGCCGCCGCGTAGCCGATGTATGGATTCAGCGCCGCGGCCAGCGAGATCGTGGCGTTGGCGTAGAAGCGGCAGCGCGCCTCGTTCGCCGTGATCGCGTCGACGCACTGGTGCGCGAGCACGCGCATCGTGTTCTTCAGGATCTCCGCGGAGTGCAGCACGTTCCACGCCATCGCCGGCATCATCACGTTCAGCTCGAGCTGCCCGGCTTGCACCGCCATCGCCGTCGCGATGTCCGCGCCAACCGCTTGGAACCCAACCATCGCGGTCAACTCTGCCAGCACCGGATTCACCTTGCCCGGCATGATCGACGAGCCCGGCTGCAGCGCCTTCAGCCCAATCTCCGCGAGGCCGGTGTTTGGTCCGCTCGATAGCAGCCGCAGGTCGTTGGCGATGCGGATCAGCTCCAGCGCCAGATTGCGCAGCGCCGACGACGCCACGGACATCGCCAGGTTGGATTGCATCGCGTAGCGCAGATCGTCGGTGGGGATCAGCTCTTGCCCCGCGATGCGCGCCAGATTCGCCACCGCCAGCTTCTGATACTTCGGGTGCGTGTTCACTCCTGTCCCGACTGCCGAGCCGCCCAGCCCCACCTCGCGCAGCAGATCCTGCGCGTGCGCCAGCACACTGTTCGCGCGCAGCATCGCCGTCGCGTAGGCGGCGAACTCCTGCCCCAGCCGCACCGGCACCGCATCCATCATGTGCGTTCGCCCGGACTTCAGGATGCCGTCGAACTCCTTGCCCTTGCGCGCGAACGCTTGCCCCAACTCCTCCGCCGCGGCGCGTACCTGCTCGAACAGCAGCACCGCCGCCAGCCGCATCGCGGTAGGGAACACGTCGTTCGTGGACTGCCCGAAGTTGACGTGGTCGTTCGGGTTGACGATGGTGTAGTCGCCGCGCGCGCCGCCCAACAGCTCGATCGCGCGGTTGGCGATCACCTCGTTCGCGTTCATGTGGAATGACACTCCCGCGCCCGCTTGATACACATCGACCGGGAACTGGTCGTCGAGTTTGCCGGCCTGCACCTCCTGCGCCGCGCGGATGATCGCGTCCGCGCGCTTGGCGTCGAGCAGCCCCAGCTCGCGGTTGGCCTCGGCCGCCCCCTGCTTGATCATCCCCATCGCCCGGATCAGCAGTGGGTGGGCCCGTGCCCCACTAATCGGGAAGTTCTCGATCGCCCTCTGTGTCTGGATGCCGTAATACGCCTCCCCCGGCACCCCCCGTTCTCCCAGTGAGTCCCGTTCCTTCCGCATCACGCCCTTCTCCCCCAGCGAGTCCCGCTCTTGCCTCGTTGACATATTCACCCCGTGCCCCCCGCTTCGTCAGCTAACGTCCAAAATCCAGCTCTGCCTTCGTTCGAGCTTCCTCATTTCGATCGCTTTGAGTTCCATTATCAGACTCTCGTTCAGATTGTCGCTCACTTTTTGCGTCAGATTCCGCCTCAGTATATTACTCAAGTATTTGGCCGCACTTCTGACTTACCGTTTCGCGACGTCTGGTTTCGATCATAGTTAATATCTGGATATCTTATAGCACAGCGACACCGTTCGTTTCTCGTGCGCCAATTCGATTGCGTCGCTATGTCCGCGCCGCCTTCGCCGCTCTAGCGCAAATTCCCATTCTACCTTCTAAACATCCTCGCTACTCGCATCATACACCCGCGCCCGGTCCCTCCGTCGTATCGAAACATCCACGATATAGGAGACACGATATAACAAAGAAGGTTTACGTATCGGTGAAAAGGGCGGGGCGCGGGTGTGAGGGGCGCACGAAAGCGGCGGCATTGGTGATCGCGTGAGATGTCGAGGCGAGTGTGCGGGCGGCGACTGCAAGGCAACGGCGACTGCCTCGCAACAGCGACTGCAAGGCAACCGCGGCTGCTGCGACGCAAAGGCGACTGTTGGGCTGGCGAGGTTGGCGAGTTTGGGAGCGAGAACGGCGGGCGTCGTGGCGCCAGCAACAAAGACGCTGGGCGCGACGGCGATGGCGTAGCAAGGACGGCTGCGGGACAAGGTCAGGCGCGGCGGTGGATGCGGGGAGGACGGTGAGGGCGATGCCAACGGCGACAACGACTGCAACCGGGACCGCCGCTGTGGCTGCGGCGACAACGCGGAGGACGTCAACACGGATGGCTCGGCTGCGACGAACGCGGCGTTCACGGATATCGCGACGGCGCTTTCAGAGGCAAGAGGCGGGCCTGCGGCGAGGGCGGGGAGTGTGGGAGCGGCGCCGGAGGGCGTGTTGGCAGCGGGGATGAGGTGGGCGGGTGCGATCACGATCTCGAGTGCGATGCAGATCGCGATGGCGACGGCGAATCCGACGGTGAGGCGAGGGCAGAGCTGCGGATGGTGATTGCACGGCCGGGCGCGCTTCGCGATTGCGATCGAAAGAGCGATGCCGAGGACCGCAGCCATGGCGAGGGCGGAGAGTGTGGGAGCGGCGCCGGAGGGCGTGTTGGCAGCGGGGATGAGATGGGCGGCTGCGATCACGATCTCGAGTGCGATGCAGATCGCGATGGCGACGGCGAATCCGACGGCGAGGCGAGGGCACGGCACAGTGGGCTGCGACGATTGCGCGGCGAAACGCGCTTCGCGATTGCGGCCGGAACATTAGCCGGAACGATCGTGAGTGCGATCGAGGCGGCGGCACGTTCCCGGCGTACGTAGTTGCAACGATCGAAATGAGGGCCGTGGCGGCGATGGCGGCAACGGGAAGCGCGTGGGAGGCGCGGCAGCGGCGGTGGGAACGCGTGGGGCAGAAGACGCGCGCGGATGCGAACCCTGCCGACGGCGTTGTGATGGCGGCGAGACAGCGCCAGTCGCGCGGCGTGTCGAAGGCGAGGTGCCGAAAGCGGCGCGTCACGCGAGTGGCGCACGAGGAGGGCGCGGTAGTCAGTGCGGCGGCAGAAGGCGGACCCGCCGAGCAACGCAAAAGTCCGGCCAACTTGCGGAGCGACTCGCGCGGCGGGAAGGGAAGACAGGAATGGCCCAACAAGCAGGGCGAAAACGGTTCAGCCAGCGGTCAAACGGCCGTAGCAACGAGCGCAGCAGGGAACGCGGGAAAGGAAAGGCGCGATGAGCGGAGCCAGAGACGGCGCAACGAACGGAACGGGCGGAACAAGAGAGGGAACACGGAGCAGCACGAGGAAAAGGGAGCAGCGAGAGGGCGCGGGCTCGGCGCGGACCGGCGAAGCGATGCGAATGTTCGCAATCTATGCGCCGCCTTCGGAGGCACGCGACTTCGTGCGAAGTTCGCGAGCGAATTTGGGCAGCGCGCCGCCGAGTACTGTTTCGGGAAGCGGGATCGCGACGTCTCTTTCGACGTCATGCGGATCGCGCAGGATGTCGCGGTTCTCGAGCAGCCAGCGCGCCAGCATGGCCTGCGCGGTTTCCTCGAGCCACTGATCGAGCAGCGTGGCGATTTCGTGCCGCAGATTGGCGGCGTGGTTCAAGCGGGACAATTCGAAGCTTTGGAGCGAAGCCGTGGATGCGCGTCGTAGATAGTCCCAAGGAGGATCGAGTCTTTTTAGTGCCATGTCGTGTATCTCCTTGTTGAGTTATACGGCGCACGATAGTACCGCTTGTCACCTAAAAGTAAAGTTGATTCTTATAGGAGGTAAAAATTACGTATCCAGCGATTGCAAGTGGTCACCAAAAGGTTACAGCCTGCGGCGGCTGCGCGGGCGATTACGAGAACCCCGATTTGACGGCGCCCGATTTGAATGTTGGTCCGGAGGGTGCTTCGGAGGGCAGCGCCGAGGCTATCGGGACGGGCCGCGTGGCGGGGGATGTGGAAAAGTCGAGCAAAAACAAGAGCCCGGGTGAGAGCAGCATGTCCCGCAAGCGCAAGACAGTTAAGGAGTAATCGCCTTGGTAACGATTTTCGCAACGTTATCGGACCCATGGTTTTTGAGGTCCCCAAATGGGAAGGCCTGAAAACGTTAGCGGACACTGAAAAAGAAGGGGGGGGGGACGACGATGGTAAGCCTGCAAGTGATTCAAAGGATAGCCGGTTATCCGAGGTACGGGCTGCGCTACGACCGCGAAGCGACGCGCACCCAGTTGGAGATTGTGCGCGACGTCATGCTGTCTGCAGCGGAGTGCGGCGCCTGGGTGACGCTCACGGAAATCTCGCCCATGACGCGTTTCGGCGAGGCTTCGATCTCGGCGCAGCTTCGGCATTTGCGTCGCCAAGTGTTCGGCGGATATCGCGTTGAGAAGCGCCGGCGCGCCACCGAGGACTGCGCGGTAATGACGGCCAAAGTGAACGTTCCGGGGAAGTGGGAATACCGAATAGTAAATAGGGTTTCGGCGTTCTAACGCGGCCGTCCGGCGACGCTTGCGATTGCCGGCGGTGCGCGAGGACGCGCGTGTGTCACCGAATGCGGACGGTGGCGCAGTGCGCGTCACTGGAAGTGCACACGGGGATGTAACCGGGAGTGCACAGTGTAACCGGACGTGCACGAATGTAACCAAGTTCGGACAGATGTGAACGAACGTGAACACGGAGGTGTTTTGTGCCAAAGCGCGTGATTGATGCCGATGCGATGTGGTCGTCGGACAAGCTGGCGGCGTGCGCCGAATGGGCGCAGGCGGAATACCCCTGGCTGTACGGCTTGGCCGATGCATCGGGCAGCTTCGAGCTGACGAATCTGCGTGTGATCTGGGGGCGCGTCGCGGCGATCCGGCGCAACTTCACGATCGAGCGCCTCGAGCAGGTGTTCGACGAATTCAACGCGCGCGGGCTGCTGTTCCGCTGGGAATCGAGCGGCAAACGGTTCGGTCATTGGACCGGCAGCGACGTGCCGGGGCGGCTGCCGGCGCCCTCGTGGCGCGTGCGGCTGGAAAAACTGGCGCCGCCGGTGCCGCGTCGCGAGCTGGCGGAGTACCTGGCGCGATTTTCGAGCGGCCCGAGGCAACGCGCTGAGCACGCGGCGCCGGCCGCTGCGGCTCCGCAGCAGGGAACCGCGCAGGGAACCTCAAGTGCGGCCTTGAGTGAACTCAAGCCGCGGGTTGAGCCGGCTCAAGCGCAGGATTCGGATTGGAATTTGAATCTGGATCAGGATCGGGAAGGGAATGCGGAAACGCGGCTGCCGTTCGCGCGGGGCGTCGCGCAACCTTCCGCACAAACCAATTCGCAAACCAATTCAGAAAACCTTCCGGGAGAAAGTGCCAACCCGAATTCGTTTACGTTGCGCGGCGGCGAGCGAAGCGGTGAGCGCTGCGGCGCGCCGTGGCGGCGTGGGCCGACGTGGCAATCGCGGCGCGATGCGCGTGCGGCGCAGCTCGCGCGAGATCTCGTGGTCGGCCGCGGGCCGGCGGTGCCGCCGCTGCGCGCGGGCAACGACGCGCCGGCCGATTCGCGCGAAGAGTCCGAGTCGCCGCCACGCGCGAAGGGCGCGGCAAATGGGAGGTGAGGAATTATCCGGCGCGGAGTTTCTGAAGATTTGGGTGCCCATCTTCGCCCAGATTTTCCGGGCGAACCTGGGGTCGTTCGATTGTCAATCGACGTGCGTACGGAAGTGAAAGTTGGCAGACCACCTTCGCCCCAAAATGCGGGCGAAGATGGGGCACCCAAAAACATTTTGGCGGTGGTGGCCGCGCGGAGATGTCGTCGCAGAGTCCGGGGCGCGCGGCGATTTCAGTTTGTGAATGCCGTGGTGCCCCATGTTCGGCCAGATTTTCGGGCCGAACGTGGGGTCTTTGCGAAGATGGGGCACCCCAAACCAAAAGCTGGAAGCATCCGCCGCGGCAAACAAGTTCCGGCCGGCGCTACACAATCCAACATCCAATGCTTCCGCGCAGTGCGCGTTGGCGAGGCGAAAATTTGAGAACGACAGTCGCGGCCTTCCTGAGAAAGGCCCCGGAGGCGCGCGATGAAAGCAGAAACGGCATTCGACGTTTGCCACGAGGTGTACCGCGCGGCGCGGGCCGTGTTGGCGGAGAAAATTCCGATCCTGCACGGAGAGCGGTCGTCGGAATATCGCTGGCGGCCGGACCGGCGCGCGCGGCTGAACGATTTCGTCGCGGACTTCGCACTGGCGGGGGAGTGCGCGCTCGGCCCGAAACAGGCCAGCCGCAAAATAATGTTCCGCATGTTCTATCTCGGCGGCGCGGAGTACGAGCGCGCGCGGCGCGAGCTGGGCATCACTCCGGGCACCTGGGCCGATTGGGCCGAGCAGATCCGCCGCGCCGTCGGCCGCGAACTGCTGAGCCGCGGCGTGTTCCCGCCGGGGAGGTATTTTCTGGGGTAGGTGCAGCTAAAGCTATTCTATTTAGTCGGATGCAGTGCAGTGTTTCGCATTTTTCTCTTGACAGAGTATAACAATACGTGTTATAAACAACCATGAATTCGTCGCAACTAAAAACGGCACGGTTGGACCGTGGTTGGAGCCAACAGCATGCGGCGGCGCGGCTCGGCGTAAGTCAGGGGTACCTGTCTATGCTCGAAAGCGGCCGGCGAAACCCGGATCCACTTTCGCGAAGATTGATGCGCGTGTACGCGCTGCCACCGACGGCGCTTCCGCTGCGCGAGGTCCGCGAAAATGTGACGCCCGACCGCCTGGCGCATGAGTTTGCGCAGTTGGGCTACCCTGGATTCGCTCATCTCCGCGGACGAGCGCGGGCAACGAATCCCGCGGAGTTTCTACTGAAGGCTTTGAGCCAGCGCAATCTTGAGGCGCGCGTCGCCGAGGGGCTGCCTTGGTTGGTGGTTCGATATCCGGATATGCCACTCGATTGGCTGGTGCGCGAAGCGCGTGCGAGAGCGCTGCAGAATCGTCTGGGATTCGTCGTCACGCTGGCGCGGCGCGCGGCCGGACGATACGATCTTGAGCCGCTTGAGCGAACGCTCGAAGACAGTAAACTGGCAAAACAAGATTCCTTCTGCGAAGAGTTAAGCGACCCTGCGCGGCGATGGCTGAGCACGCACAGCTCGGAGGAAGCGCGCCAGTGGAACTTGCTCAGCGATTTACGGCCGGATGTGGTTCGCTATGTCCGCTGATCTCGCGTCGCCATGGCGGGAATTTCTCGAGGAGCTTGACGCGCTACTCGATGAGCCGGCTTCCCTGCATTGCATCGGCGGCTTTGCGGTGATTGTGGGTTACGGACTTCCACGAGGCACGAACGATCTAGACTATCGCGCAATTATTCCGGTCAACCTCATGAACAAATTGCAGGATCTGGCGGGTGAGGGATCGGCTCTGGCGCGGAAACACGGCCTTCGCGTTCAGTTCACCGGAGTTGACTGCATACCCGAAAGCTACGAAGACCGCCTTGTGGAGCTTTTTCCAAAGCGCTTTGTCAAGCTACGGATATTCATTCCCGACCCATATGATCTGGTCCTGTCAAAACTGACCCGTAATGTTAGGCGAGATCGCGAGGATGTTGAGTTCTTAGCGAAGAGCAGGAACCTCGATGCGGCGATCCTGAAAGAGAGATATGTGAAGGAAATGAAGCCCCTATTGATCGGCGCAGAAGATCGTCATGACGCGACACTAGCATATTGGATCGATGATTATTTCTCGAAACGATGAGAAGGGTATCGCTGCGAAGATTACGACGCGTCGACGCTCTTGACATTTTTACGCGGCCGTGATAAGCTATTTTGTGTAGAGAAGTGCGAGCGCCCGGAGAAGTCTTCCGGGCTTTTTGTTTTTTGCGCTGATTCTTTCTTGCCGCGAACCGCGAATTTAGATTCACGCCGCGCAGACCTGAACGCAGCTGATCGTAGTCCAACGTATTTGATCGCACTGAATGCAAATTGGAGGGGCCGATGCCGGCTTACAACAATGCGCTGCCGCCGCTGGCGCTGTTTCCGGGCGACGTGGGGTACAGCTTCAATGGCGAAGCGTTGCCGGCGACGGCGAGCGCGGGCGCGCAATTCGCGCTGACGAATCCATCGGGATTCGCGAGCGACGATCGCACGGTGCGCTGGCAAACAATTTTCGCCACGGCGCCGTCGGCGGTGAACATTCAATTGCAGGGCGCGATGGCGGACGTCGATTCCGAGTACGCGACGCTGGCGGCGCCGGTCCGCCAGGCGGCGCGACATTTGCAATTCAATACAGCGGTGGCTCTGGCTTCGCAGGAATCGCGCCGCCGACGGTGAACGGAACTTATTACTGCGGCTACGCGCCGAGCGGCTCGGTGGCCGTTGCGCCGACGTGCTGGCTGAATTCGATCGCGCCGCGCGCGGTGACCGGCATAACCGCGACGGACACGATTCTGTATTCGGATGTCGTCGTGCAGTATCAGGGCTCCGTTGCGGTGGCGACGTCGCTGCCGACTCCGAGCACGCTGGGGAATTCCGGATTTTATGCGCGGCTGAATAATTTCACGTCCGGCTCGGCGACGGCAGTCACCGTGACGGCCGCGGGATCGTTCACTTTCAAAACGACGGGCTCGAGCACGCTGACGATTCCGCAGGGTTCCGGCTGCGCGCTCACCGTGGATCCGGCGGGCAGCGTGTGGGACGACGCGTGCAACGATTTTCAATCCAGCGCGGGAAGCGGCATCGCGATCGCGCGGGGACAATTCGGACCGACATTTTCCGTGACCAGCGCGCCGACGGCAGCGACCGCGACAGTGGCGACGGCGCTGGCCGCGACTCCAACGCAATGCAGCGGCACGCAATTTGCGACGGGCATCGCAGCGAGTGGAAATGCAAATTGCTCCGCGATACCGACGCTGAATCAGAACACCACCGGCAACGCGGCGACGGCGACGGCGCTGGCCGCGACTCCGGCGCAATGCTCGGGCGCGCAATTCGCCACGGGCATCGCGGCGATGAGCGGCATCATCGGCGTCGCGGCGTATCTGAAGCAATCGCCATTGCCGGCCGACGATTATTCGCCGGACGCGCACGACGCGCATACCCCGGGCCAGTAGCGCCGACATCGGGGCGCCCTCGTCATGTCTTAGGGTGCCCCATGTTCGCCCGCATTTGGGGCGAACGTGGGGATTGTGAATTACGAATGTCGCACGCCTTGCAGAGTGGTTGACGGACCCACGTTCGCCCGAAGAACCTGGGCGAACATGGGGCACCCACAGAACAAGAACCAGCGAAAGCACGCGGACACGCGACACCCAATCGTGCGGAGGCTCGCGCGTGAACCAACATGGCGGGCAAGAAACGACAGAAGAGCGCGGGAAAGAAGAAGCCCGCGCCGAAGAAAGATGCGCCGCGGAAGAAGGACGCGGCAGAGGAGTTGGACTCCGCGCCCAAGAAAGAAGCCGGGAAGAAAGACGACGCGAAGAGTACCACGGAGCGCAAACCGGCGATTGTCGTCGCGCAGCATTACACTCCATTTCCGCGGCAGAAAGAATTTCACGATTCGCCGGCGAAATACAGATTGTTCGGCGGCGCGGCGGGACCGGGCAAAACGAAAGCGCTGATGTGGGAAGCGATCGACCAGGCCAGTCGATTCGATGGCGTCGATACGCTGCTGATGCGGCGCACGTTTCCGGAGCTGGAATCTTCGCTGCTGCAATATTGTCGGCGCGACGTTCCGCGGCACACCTATCTGCGCTACAACGACACGAAGCACATCGTCACATGGCACAACGGTTCGACGACGCGCTTCGGCTACTGCGCGAATGAAAACGATGTTTATCAATATCAAGGTGCGGAATTCGTTTTCATCGGCATCGACGAGCTGACGCACTTCACGCTGCGGCAGTGGCAATTCCTGACGTCGCGCAATCGCTGTCCCGTGGCTGGCACGACGCCGCGCATGGCCGGCGCAACGAATCCCGGCAATTTGGGGCACGCGTGGGTGAAAGCGTTGTGGATCGACCGGCGTCCGGCGGCCGCGATGGAGCACGCCGATGAATACGATCCAGAAGATTACGCTTTTATTCGCGCGACGGTGGCCGACAATCCGATCTACAGAAACGATGAATCCTATCTGAAAACGTTGCGCGCGCTGCCGCGAGCCCTGCGCCAGGCTTTTCTGGACGGCGATTGGAATTTGTTCGCGGGGCAATATTTCGACGCGTTCGATTTCGCGCGCCACGTTGTGCCGTCGCAATCGATCGCGATGGAATCGTGGTGGCCGCGCTGGATTTCGGTGGACTGGGGATTCGAGCATCCCAGCGCGGTGTATTGGCATACGGCGCGCCCGGATGGCTCGACGCTGACGTATCGCGAATTCGTGCAGAATCATTTGTCGCCGCGCATGCTGGGCGCCGCGATCGCGGAGCGCAGCGTGCAGCGCGATGGCGAACCCGAGCGCATCGCAGAAATATTTTTATCGCCGGACGCGTTTGCGGAGCGCACCGCCGAGGCTTCGATCGCCGAGCAATTGGGCGACGCGCTCTCCGCGGCGGGATTGCCGCGGCCCGCGCCGGCGGACAACGATCGCGTCGGCGGCTGGATGCTGATGTATCAGCAGCTTGAGTTGAACGCGTGGCAGATTTCGTCGGCGTGCGAAAGATTGCTCGAGTGTTTGCCGACGCTCACGCGCGACACGGTGAACGTCGAGGACGTGCGCAAAGCCGATGGCGACGATCCGGCGGACTCCGCGCGCTACGGATTGAAATCGCGGCTGGCGCCGGCGCATGTGCCGTCGGAGCTGGCGCTGGCTTCGCGCATCGCGGCGCAGGATCCGACGTCGCGCGCGATCTGGCTGCGCAAATTCGGCGACGAAGCGCGCGCCGCCCGCGCGGGTACGCGTTTGCCGCGGAGATGGTGAGGGCGCGCGATGAGTCGCAAGCCAACGTGCATTTCAGGAGGCCGGACCTTCAGGTCCGGCGTAACGCGTAACAGACGAGGGACTTTAGGCCCTGAAGCTTCAGGGGCTAAAGCCCCCAATTAAGGTGCGCGGAACGCCGGGGCTGAAGCCCCGGCCTCCTAAAGAAGCATCGACTGCTGATCGAGCATGCGCACACCACTGCGCGGGCATGCAGATCACGGTTATGGGTTTTGGGGTGCCCCATGTTCGCCCGCACTTGGGGCGAACGTGGGGATTTTAATTTTGCGACAGATCTTCGGCAGCGATTGACGGACCCACCTTCGCCCGGAGAAGCTGGGCGAAGATGGGGCATTCCCAGTGATTGACAGACCCACGTTCGCCAGGAACATCTGGGCGAACATGGGGCACCCCAAGAATCTCGGATGGCGAAAATGAAACAGCGGATCACCGATATCTGGCGCGCGATGGTGCGCGCGTGGCGCGGGCGCTACGTTCTGATGCTCGAGGACGAAGTCGCGCGGCTGCGTGCGGAAAATCGCGCGCTGACGAATTCGTTGCTGGGCACGGCGGGCTTTCCGCCGCTCGACGCGGGCGACGGCGCGGCGCTGCGCCTGCCGAGCGAGGTGCGGCGCCGCTCCTGGCCGCAAATCGCGATGATGCGCGAGCGCGAAGCCGCGCGCCAATCCGCGCTGCGCGATTCGCACGCACGGCACGATTGAGCGGGGACGGACCCACGTTCGCCCCACAGAACCGGGGCGAACATAAGGCATTCCAATCACAAAATCGTAACCGCGTGCGCGATGTCACCGATCTGTGGGTGCCCCATCTTCGCCCAGCTTTTCCGGGCGAAGGTGGGTCTGGCGGTTCGTGGGCCGCGCCGCACAGAAATCGAAGTCAAAATCCCCACCTTTGCAGAAACCGCAAAGATGGGGCACCCCTAACAAAGAATCGTAACCGCGCGCGGGCGCGCATTTCTGAGGACACAACACGATGTCTACTGCGATCAATCTGGAGAATGCGTGGGCTGCTCTCACTGGCTCCGCTCCATTCGCGGCGAAGAGTGGAGCGGGCCAGCCCGCCGGTGGCGCGGCGAGCGCGAACGGCGGCTACGCGTACGGCGGCGGCGTTGCTGCGCCTGCGCCGGGCGAAATTGTTGAGCGCGATGGAAGCCTCCCGGGCTCTGTAGTGCGCACTGATGGCGCGGGCGATGGCGACGACGATGACGGACAAAGCGACGGAGAAAAGATAACGCAGAGGGGCAGAGAACGCCCGCCACGGGGGGCAGGCTCCGACTCGCAGAGCACACCGCCACGCGCGCCGGCGATTGCGTTGCCGGCGGCCGAAGAGCTGGGGCCGAACAACGAGCGCCTGCAGGAACTCGCGCCGCGCATCGTGAACGCGTTGCGCGGGCTCGTCGTGCAGTATCGCGAAGAAGGGCTCGTCGCGCGGCGCCACGAAATTCGGCGCATTCGTCAAGCGCGGCTTTTTTGGCAAGGCATGCAGTACGCGTGGTGGAATCCGGCGGATCAGCAATGGCATTTGCCCACGGAGGTCGGCGCGCACGCGCAAGACGCGGAGAAGGATATGCCGCGCTATCAATTCGTCACGAATTTGTATCAGGCGTTCGGGCTTTCGTTTATTTCCGTGCTCAGCCAGGATGTGCCGGCCACGCGCTTTTATCCGCAGTCGGCGCAATCGCTGCTGGATTTATCGGCGGCGCGCGCGGCCAGCGAAGTGGCGGATCTGGTTGAGCGCAACAATCACGTCGAGCGATTGCTGACGGCGCTGGCGTTTTTTCTGTGGACCGACGGGAAAGTCGGCGGCTACGTGCGCTACGTTGCGGATGCGCAGCGATTCGGTTGGCACGATGAGCCGAATATCGAGCCGATCGAGATCGCGCTGGGGCCGGATTATTTTGTGTGCCCGGAGTGCGGGACGGAAACGCCGGCGGGAGACGAAAACGCAAACGCGGAAGCCGATCAGATTGGCTTGGGAGCAGGGAACCGCGCAGGGAATGCACCGGCGAATTCGGGAGTGGACGGACCCACTTTTGTCCGCCACGGCGGACAAAAATGGGGCACCCCAAATCAAGAAGATCAAAAGCGGGCGGAGACAAGCTCCGCCCCTACAACTGCAAAACCTTCGCAACCCGTGTGCGCGAATTGCGGATACGCGCTCGCGCCGGATGATTTGCGTCCAGCGGAGAAGATTTCTGTGCCGCGCGTGATTGGCACGCGGCGCATGCCGAATGGGCAGGAAGTGATCTCGATTGTCGGCGGGCTGGAATTGAACACGCCGGTGTGGGCCAACGAGATGCACGAATTCCCGTACTTGCAATGGCAGATGGAAGTGCATCGCGCGAAATTGAAAGCGGCATATCCGCTGGCCGCGGACACAATCCAAATGGGCGGCGCGATCGAGGCCGACGATGTTTATGCGCGCGCCTCGCGCGTTTCGATCTCGCAAGGCATGCCGGCGACTCTGCCGGGCGACGCGCTCGTAAATCTTGTGACGTTTTCGCGCACGTGGATTCGGCCGTGGGCGTTTTACGCGGTGGAAGATGAAGACGTGCGCGACGCGCTGCTGCAATTATTTCCCGATGGCTGCTACGCCGCGTTTGCCGGCGACACGTATTGCGAATCGCGCAGTGAAACGATGGACGATCGTTGGCGCGTGATGCACGCGCTTCCCGGCGATGGACAAAATCGCCCGGCCGTCGGCACGTCGCTGGTGGAAATTCAGGAGCGCTACAACACGCTCTCGAATATTCAAGCGGAAACGTACGAGTACGGCATTCCGCCGATTTACGCCGATCCGCAAGTGATCGACTTCGACGCGCTGCAGCAGCAGACCGCCGAGCCCGCCGCGCATTATCCGGCGCGCGCCCGTCCGGGGCAGCCGCTGGGCGCGAGTTTTTTCCAGCCTGCGCCGGCGCAAGTGCCGCCGGACATGCTGCGTCATCAGCAGGAATTGATGGGCCCGATTCCGCAATTTCTTTCCGGACTTTTTCCCGCGGTGTTCGGCGGGGAAATGGAATCGCAGAAAACCGCCACGGGTTATGCGATGGCCCGCGATCAGGCGCTGGGCCGGCTGGGATTGGTGTGGCGGCGATTGAAAGTGTTTTACGCCGATCTGTTGCTGCTGGGCGTCGATTGCTTCCGCAAAAATCGACCGGACGACGTCGAAATTCCGCTGCTCGGCGAAGATGGGATTTTTCGCTCGCGCTGGATTCGCCTGGCGGATTTGAAGGGCAACGTTTTCGCGCATCCGGAAAGCGACGAATCGTTTCCGCGGCAGAAATCGCAGCAGCGCGCCGTGCTGCAGCAATTGATGTCCGTGCCCGATCCGCTGGTGCAGCGCGCGCTGACGGATCCCGCGAATATCGGCTACATCAAAAATTGTTTGGGCCTCGCGGAGCTGGTGGTCCCCGGCGAAGACGCTCGCGTGAAGCAGATGCGCGAGATTCAGCAGTTGCTGGCCTCCGCGCCGCTGATTGTGCCGGTGCGCACAAAAGCTTCGGTCGGGGCTAAGTAGCACAGCCATTCCTAGCTGTGCGCCTTTGGTTTTTGTTCCGCAGCCTTCATGTCGCGCCGATGGTGACAGAGAAGAAGTGCAAAACCGCACAGCCAGGAATGGCTGTGCTACTAAAACCGTGCGCAAAAGTTTCGCCGCGCGATCCGTCGTCGTAGGTTTCGTAGCGGAGACCTTCAGGCCTCCATCTTCGGTTTAAACGCAAAAATATTCGAGCGTTCGCCTGCATCATATTTGCGTTCCCGGCGTGGAGGCCTGAAGGCCTCCGCTACGTAAATCAAAAGCTCTACGCCGCGGCTCCGTCACGGTGCCATAATTCGCGCGTGAATGATTCCAAGCAAGGACACGCGGGAACGGGCTCGCCGGGAAAACTCGGCGTGGAGTGGCGGTGGTTTCTGGGGGACGCCCAAGATTTGAGAAACGGCATGGCCTGGCTGTTCCTTTTTCAGTTTTTCGCTCGGTTAATAGATTCCGTTTGGGCGGCCCTGGGTGCGATTCATCCAGAGTATGTGCCTCTCGCTTCTCCCAACTGGCTTATCGAGGCATCGTTGTTCTTCTTTTTCGCCGCGATCGATGGCGCGGCGTGTTGGGCGATTTGGAGAAAGAAACCGTCCGCGCGCGCCTGGGGAATTAACGCAAGCGGAGCGTGCATTGTGATGTTCTTCTGGCGAACCGTTTTTCCGTCGCGCCTGGGCTGGCACATCTGGCAGTACGCTCCTCCGACAAGCTCGGACTGGCAGATCCGGGTGTTTTATCTGCTGGTCGGGATCGTCGGCCTGTTTGCGTTCATCCGCCGCGATGAACCGACCGCGCGCGCACAAGCTTCTCCGCGCGATCCGTCGTCGTAGCTTTTGTATTTGGGTGCCCCATCTCCGCCCAGCTTTTTTCGGGCGAAGGTGGGGATTTTGAATTTGGGCCCACGCGTCGCAGAACTTAAACCCCAGACCCACGTTCGCCCTAAAAACACGGGCGAACATGGGGCACCCCAGAAACCGCAAATGCCGCGATAATTGTGCGGCCACGGCTGAAAGGGAAACGACATGCAGAGCGACAATGCACAGCGCGATGAAAAGAAGAGCGCGGGAGACCAGGCGCAACGCGATCCCGCCGAACGCGCGGGGCGGGGCGCTGCGGCGTTGGCGCCGCGATCCCTGGCCGTGTTTTTGCCGCAATGTCGACGCGCCGTAATCGCGCCGCAGGAGTAGTATTGGTCGCAAGCGCGAACGTGGCCAAACAAACTTACGTGTGTCCGCTGTGCAACGTCGAATTCGCCGCCGAGGCAATTCCGCGCAACCGCAAAGCGTCAAGACCGTCGTTTCCTTGCCCCAATTGCGGCAAGCCGCTGTGGCTTACGCAGCGCTTCGGCGGCGTTACCTTGTTTCTGAGCCTGCTGTGCCCGGGCGCAATCGCTTATCTGAGCGGAAGATCACCGTTGCGGATCGCCGTGGTTGCAGTGGCCGGAATTCTTCCATTTTATATGCTGGCGCAGTTCATCTTGCGCGCCGGCATTCGACCGATTGTGGTCCCTGCCCAGCCGATTTTCGTGCGCGATGGCGATACGAAATTGGATCTGAGCGAGAAACCGAAGCAGTAAGGCTTGGGGTGCCCCATCTTCGCCCAGCTCTAACGGGCGAAGGTGGGTCCGTTGTAATCGACGCGATTCACCGGGCGCAGGTTCAAAATCCCCACGTTCGCCCGCAAAATCCGGGCGAACATGGGGCACCCCAGAAATACAAATCGCACGCGCATCGCGCGCGAAAATAAAATGCTCACGCTGCCGCAAATCGCGAAAATCAAATCGGAATCGCCGTACACCTACGAGGCGCTCTCGCACATCGTGGCGGCGGTGAACTCGATCGGGCGGGCGACGGGCGTGGATCCATCGGGCTCGATCGCGGCGCCGGCGCCGATCGGCGGAATCTCCGTGATCGCGGCAGACGGAATCTTCGACGTCGCGATCACCAACAACGACGCCGGCTACAACAGCTCGCTCGACGCGCTCGCGCGGCAGTACGGCACCAGCGCCGCCAGCGTCGCGCAGCAATCGCAAATCGCGTTCGCGAATAAGCAGCAATCCGATCAGCTCGCCGCGCTGCAGGGCCTGGCCGGTTTGTACGGCACAAATTCTTCGTTGCTCGGCCGCGCGCTGGGAATTCCCAGCGATCTGCTCGGCGTGCAGCAAAAGGCCGCGGCGCCCAGCAACAGCTTCAATCTCGGCTTCGGCCCCAGCGGCCTGACCGCCGGCATCGGCGGCACAATTTAGTTTCGCCGCGTGCGCGCCGCGGGTTTGCATTTGTAGCGCCAACCTTCGGGTTGGCAGCTCTCGTAGACACGACCGTGACGCGACAGGCAGCGATGCAAAGGCGTGCCAACCTAAAGGTTGGCCTGCCGGCAGGAAGGCGCTACAAAAACGCCAGACGGCGGAACACTCTGATCGCGGAGCGTGGATCGTTCGTTCTCAACATTAAATCGACTCGCTGAATCAATCGCCGAGTCGCGCGACGGTTTTAGTAGCACAGCCACTCTTGGCTGTGTGCTTTTGAACTTTCCCGAACCTGGCAGAAATTGAAAGCACACAGGCAGGAGTGCCTGTGCTACACAACCCCTGGCGTCGCGGGGCAATCTTCCTCGCAGGGGGGCCTTCGGAGTTGCACACTTAAATCGACTCGCTGAATCAATCGCTGCGTCGCGCGACGAATCGTATCGGAGAACGATATGAATCCCTACTGGGTCGTCGTGGCGTTCACGCTGGTGACGCAGTTCGCGCTGTTCGTGCGCTGGCTGCATCGCCGCACACGCGACGACGAAATTCGCCGCACCTTCGTCACCGCGATGGCGCTGCATCATTTGCCGCACGTGTATCACGCGCTGCATCAGATCGCCGATCATCTCGGCATTCACCTCGCCGATCCGCCGCCGATCGGCTTCGTCGAGCTCAACGGCCCGCGCCCCCGCGATTGACGCGCGATTCCAATTCTGGTTTTGTTTGCGTGTTTGTCTTGGGTGCCCCATGTTCGCCGAGCTTCAACGGGCGAACATGGGGTTTTGAAATTATCCGCGACGGCGGCAAATACCCCGACGCCGGACCCACGTTCGCCCCAAGAGGCGGGGCGAACATGGGGCACCCCAAAGAACAATCCCTGAAGCGCCGCACAGAGACTCATCGCGCTGCATCGGAGCGCATTCGCAGAGCCCGGGGCGCGGCGGCTGAATACTGGGGTGCCCCATGTTCGCCCAGTTGTTTCGGGCGAACGTGGGGATTTTGCTCCACTCGATCGAAGCGCAAAAAAGAAAATGTCCGCACCGCCGCAACTCGTCGCGCTTGCACGCGCAGCTGCGGCGACGCACGGGCTCGCGCCGGAGCTGGTCTGCGCGGTCGTTGAGCAGGAATCGGCGTGGAATCCGTGGGCGGTGCGCTACGAGCCGGGCTTCCTGGCGCGCTACGTCGCGCCGATTTACAACGCCGGCAAAATCTCCGCCACAGAAGCTTACACGCGCTCGATTTCCTGGGGACTGATGCAGCTGATGGGGCAGGTCGCGCGCGAACTCGGTTGCGCGGCGGCGTCGCTCGCGCAGCTGTGCGATCCCGCCACGGGCCTGGAATTCGGCTGCCGTCAATTGCGCGCGAAGCTCGACGCCGCCGCCGGCGACGAAACGCGCGCGCTGCTGGCGTGGAATGGCGGCGCGAATCGCGATTATCCCGTGGAGGTTTTAGCGCGAGTAGGGAATTACAAATGAAGTTTAAGCGGCGAGTGCGGCGTGCCGTGCGTTACGTGCGGTGCGATACGCGGCGATGCGGGCTCGCGATTCGTTGCGGCACTCAAGACTGCGGCGACGTCTCGCGACAGCGAGGGCCCGCCGCAGTCTAGAGTGTTTCCGCTTCGATCGGTCGATCGATTCTGACAGCGTCAAGATCGTCGCCGCGGCAATGCCATTTGACCGGCATCTGCGCGACGCGTTCATTCTCTCGGTCGCAGCGTCATCAGCAAGTCTGCCGCCGGCACGCGCGTGCCGCAATAAGCCAGTGGTACCTGCGGACTGGTACTCGCGGACAGCGTTTCTGCGGGCTTCGCCGCGCGCCGCAGCGTCGCTGTCGGATCACTCCACGCGCTTTTGCATTCTAGGAGGCCGGACCTTTAGGTCCGGCGTAATCGGCCACTCAAAATGGGCCTTTAGGCCCTGAAGCTTCAGGAGCTAAAGCCCCTGTCGCGACGCGCGCGAACGCCGGGGCTAAATCCCCGGCCTCCTAAAGAGCAAACCGCAGCCGCGCCAGAAAGAGCAACCTCAATGTCCATAATTCTCTCGATGATCGAAGCGGCCGCGAAGCACTGGCGCGCGCTCGCGTTGCTGGCGCTGGCGGCCGCGGCCGGGCTCGCCGCACGCGCGTGGTTCGTGGACCATCGCAGCGCCGCGGCGCTTTCCGCCACGCTGGCCGCGTCGCAGCAGCAAGTGGCCGCGGCCGCAGCGCAAGAAAAGTCGCGCGACGCGCAGCTCGCCACGCAGCTCGCGCAAATCGCCGCGCTCGAAAAGCAAGTGCAGACGCCGCAGCAAGCGCTCGCCGCGCTGCCTCCGTTGCCGCTCCCAATCACGTTGTCGGCGAACTCCGCGCAGCTCGGGCCAGCAGCGAATTATTCTCCGCAAAATTCAAATTCCGCCGCGGCTGCATCTGCCGGAGCCGCTCCTACAGCTCAGCCCGGTACGCCCGCCGCCGCGCCAATCGTCCCGCCCGGCATCGCCCCCGTGATCGCGAACATTCCGCAGCAAGATCTGAAGCCGCTCTACGATTATCTCGAGCAGTGCCAAGCCACCACGCTCGATCGCGACGCCGCGCGCAAAGATTTATCCGACGCGCAAACGCAAGTCACCGCGCTGACGCAAGCGAAAGACGCCGCTGTCGCCAGCGCCAAAGGCGGCGGTTTCTGGAAGCAGTTGCGCCGCGGAGCAAAATGGTTCGCCATCGGCGCCGCCGGCGCATCTACCGGTGGCGCAAAGCGATCGTCGAACCGGTTTTTGGAGTTCTCAAACAACAGCGCGGCCTGCGACAGTTCCGGCTGCGTGGTTTGCAACGGGTGAGCGTGGAGTTCAGT
>JBEKDK010000043.1:0-25665 GCA_050014395.1 Candidatus Acidiferrales bacterium
GCGAACCACACGATTGCAACCCTCCGTGGAGTTAGTATACTGGCCGAGCCTATGCAACGCCGGGACGGAATAGCTATAGTTGGCATCGGTTGTCGATTTCCAGGTAGCACAAACAGTCCCGCAGAACTGTGGGCGTTACTTCGCGACTCCGTAGACGCAATCACCGAGGTTCCCGCGGACCGCTGGCGCGTCGGTTCCTTTTACCACCCAGATCCTAGCCGGCCCGGCAAGACCTACAGCCGCTGGGGCGGCTTCATCAAACATATCGAAGAATTTGACGCGCAATTTTTCGGCATTTCGCCGCGCGAGGCGGCGCGAGCGGATCCGCAGCAGCGGCTGCTGCTGGAGGTCGCGTACGAGGCGCTGGAGGATGCGGGCTTTCCGCCGGAGAAAATAGCCGGTTCGAATGCAGGGGTATTTGTGGGCATATCGTCCTGTGAATACTCGACGATGCAGATCAGCCAGTCCGATCGATCGGCGATCGACGCCTACACGAATATCGGATCGGCGCTTTCGATTGCCGCCAACCGCATCTCGTATTTTTTCGATCTGCATGGTCCCAGCATCGCCGTAGACACGGCATGCTCGTCCTCGTTGGTGGCGATTCATGAGGCTTGCCAGAGAATCTGGGCCGGCGAGTGCGATCTTGCTTTGGCCGGCGGAGTGAACTCGCTGTTGCGGCCGGAAAGCACGATCGGATTCAGCAAAGCATCGATGCTTGCTCACGATGGGCGTTGCAAGAGCTTTGCCGCCGGCGCAGACGGCTATTCGCGCGCCGAAGGGTGCGGAGTCATTGTCTTGAAGCCGCTAGCCAAAGCCATGGCCGACGGCGATTCGATCTACGCCGTAATCCGCGGTACGGCTGTGAACCAGGACGGGCGCACGCCCGGCATTTCAGTTCCGAACGGTGCGGCGCAAGAGGCGATTCTCCGCACCGTCCTGCGGCAGTCCGGGATTGCCGCGAAGAATGTGCAATACGTCGAAGCGCACGGCACCGGCACCACCGTCGGCGATCCCATTGAGGCGACGGCCATCGGGAACGTTCTGGGGCGCGGCCGGCCGGCGAACTCGCCCTGCTTAATTGGTTCGGTGAAGACGAACATCGGGCACCTCGAGGCCGGATCGGGCGTCGCGGGCATCATCAAAGTAGCGTTGAGTATTCAGCAACGCGAGATCCCCGCCAACCTTCACTTTCTAAAGCCGAGCCCCAAGATCGCTTTTCAGAAACTGGGGTTGCGCGTGGTTGACAAGCTGCGGCCCTGGCCCAATACCGGGAAGCGCCCCGCCGTTGCTTGCGTCAATTCATTTGGATTTGGCGGCACCAATGCGCACATCATTCTGGAATCGGCGCCGGCTGCTCGGACGCCGCGGTCGCCCAAGACTCACAAGAGCAAGAAGGCTACGGACCACCCTTATCTGCTGCCACTATCCGCGCGCAGTGCGGACGCACTGACCGCGACGGCGCGGAGCTATGTGAAGTACCTGACGGAGCAGGAGGATGGAAAGAGTGCGGAGCTGTCCGATATCTGCCGCACGGCAAGCCTGCGCCGCACGCACCACGACCAACGGCTGGCGGTGGTGGCGGCTACGAAAGCGGAATTAATCGAAAAACTTCAGGCGTTTGTAAATGGGGAGACGCGCCTCGCGATGTCCTCTGGCGCGAAAACGCCAGGCCGGTCGCACCAAGTTGTGTTCGCCTTCTCCGGCATGGGGTCTCAATGGCTGGGCATGGGGCGCGAGCTGTTTCGCCTGGAGCCGGTATTTCGGAATGTCCTGGAGCGCTGCGATGCCCAATTGCGCAAGCACGCGACCTGGAGTCTGCTGGATGAGTTGGCGGCGGACGAGCCGAAATCACGCATTTACGAAGCCGAGATCGCGCAGCCCGCGCTATTTGCATATCAAGCGGGCCTGACCGCGCTGCTGGAATCCTGGGGTGTGCGTCCCGATGCGATCGTCGGCCACAGCGTCGGGGAGATCGCCGCGGCGTACGCCGCCGGAGCGTTGAGCTTCGAGGACGCGGTGCAAGTGATCTTCCACCGCAGCCGATTGCAGCAGCGAACCACGGGGCAGGGCAAGATGCTGGCGGTCGGAATGTCAGCCGCCCAGACGGAAGTTTTGTTGCGTGAGCAGTTGTCCGGACAATCCGACCACATCGCGATTGCAGCAATTAATAGTCCGGTATCGGTCACTTTGTCGGGCGACGCCGCGACGCTGCAGCGCATCGCCGCTACGCTTGAGGCCGATGGCGTTTTCTGCCGGCTTCTCCCGGTCGAGATTCCTTACCACAGTCCGCGCATGAATCCGCTGCAAGCGGAACTGCGGAAGTCGCTGCGGAGCATTCATCCTCGAATCGCCACGATTCCGTTTTATTCGACGGTCACTGGAGACAGAGCGACGGGAAGGGAGCTGGATTCTGCCTACTGGTGGCGCAACGTCCGAGAGGCCGTCCTTTTTGGGCCGGCCATGGACGCACTCGTGCGTGCCGGCCATAACTTGTTCATCGAAATCGGCCCCCACCCAGTTTTGCAAGCGAACATGATCGAGTGCCTGAATGGAAGCAGTGCCGAGGCTGCTTTCGGAACCATCCGACGAAACACATCGGAAAGCTCGATGGCCTTGGGCTGCCTCGGACGGCTCTACGCGGCCGGCTACCCCATCGACTGGGCGCACTTGTATCCGAGCCCGGGCAATATCGTGAAACTCCCATCCTATCCGTGGCAGCGAGAACGCTATTGGCACGAATCCAGCCGATCTCGCGCGGACCGATTGGGAGAACAAGTGCATCCGCTGCTCGGATCGAAAGGCGACGCGGCTCAGGCGAGCTGGACGGCGGAGCTTGATATGCAGCAGCTCCCATTCCTGAACGACCATCGCGTGGAGGGAACGGCGATCTATCCGGCCGCGGCATACGTCGAGGTGGCGTTGGCTGCGGCGGGCGAAACCTTCGGGGCAGGACCGTGCGTTATCGAGGAACTCGAATTCCGCTCAGCCCTATCTCTGCCGGAGGATCAAGCTTTGCTCGTGGAGACGTCCGTGGATTCACAGCGATCCATCGACTTCCACAGCCGGCGCAACACCGAGGAAGCCTGGACGAGGAACGCGACCGGAAAGCTTCGCCGCCTGAACTACACTCCGCGGTCGCCGGAAAAAGCGCTCGACCACGTTCGGGAGCGATGCACGCGCGAACTCAACGTCGCCAAATGCTATCGGGCATTCGAGGGGATCGGCCTGCAGTACGGCCCATCGTTCCGCGCCATCGCGCATCTATGGGCCGGCGATCGCGAAGCGCTGGGAGAAATTCGGGCCGCCAGCGCTGTGCCCGCGGGTTACCACGCTCATCCTGCAATCCTTGACTCCTGCTTTCAGGTGTTGATGGCCGCATCTTCGTCAACGGGGACCGAAAAACATTTCGAGGACGCGATGTATTTGCCCGTGCGGATTGAGCGCGTCACTTTTGTCGGCCCTCTTTCGGATGCGGTATGGAGCCACGCGCGGATTGTCGAGCGAGAAGGCGGCCACCTCACTGCGAATTTCCGGCTTTTCGACGCGGCCGGCGAACTAAAGATGGAAATTGAGGGTTTCAAATGCAAGCGCGTCGAACGCCATCAGGAAAGCATGGATTCGTATCTATACGCTGCCAAATGGATCCTCAAACCGCTTTCCGGGCCGACGGACAAGCGACCCGATCCCGATTATCTTCCGGAGCCCCGAGAGATCATTGAACGTCTGCGTCCAGACACGGAAAGGCTGGTCAAACAACTTGATCGCCAACGGTTCTATGACACGACCGAGTTGGTCGACGATTTAGCTCGCAGCTACGTATATGAGGCGTTTCGGAGATTGGGCTGGAAGCCCGAGGTCGGCGAACGCCTGACGGTGGAATCGTTCGCCCAGCGTTTCCACATTGTCGATGCGCACTGGCGGCTGCTTGGATTCATCTTCGACATTCTGGCAGGACATGGAACGCTCCAAAAAGTGGGCACGGAGTATGAAGTTCGCGCGATGCCGGAAGTCCGCGACTCGCGAATCCTGTGGAGGAAACTGTGGAACACGGCCCCAGGCGCCATGGCCGAGTACTTGCTGTTTCGGCGCTGCGGCCAGAAATTGGCTGAAGTGCTGCGCGGCGAAGTGGATCCGTTGCAACTTATATTTCCAGAAGGCTCGCTGGCCGCTATTGAGCAGGTCTATGCGGACTCGCCGCATTTCCGAATTTACAATTTGATGGTCCAAAAAGCTGTGGAGCATGCGTTACAGCGCATGCCGGCGGACCGCATCGCGCGGGTGCTCGAAATTGGGGGCGGGACCGGCGGGCTGACGGTTCACGTTCTGCCAAGATTGGATCCCGCCCGGACGGAGTATGTGTTCACCGACGTGACATCGATGCTTGTATCGCGCGCCGAGGAAAGGTTTCGCGACTTTCCATTTGTGCGCTACCAAGCGTTTGACGTTACGCTGGATCCGGCGGAGCAAGGCATGGCGGCGCATTCGTTCGATCTGATTGTCGCGTCGGACGTTTTGCATGCCACCCCCGATCTACGCCAGACGCTTTCCAACGTCAAAAAGCTGTTGGCGCCCGGAGGACTGCTGGTCCTGCTGGAAGGCAACAAGGAAACGCTGCTGATCGTCATGGTTTTCGGATTGCTAAAGGGATGGTGGGCGTTCACGGATCTGGATGTGCGCGCATCGGGCCCCTGGGTTTCGCCGCAGGTCTGGACCAAGCTGCTAAGGGAGGCAGGATTCAGTGGCGCTGAATTTGCCACCGACACAGTCAATTCCGAAGACGCGTTGCACTCGATCGTTGTCGCGCAGATGCCCAGAGCTCGTGCAATTTCCAAACACCCGCGCCCCACCCGTCCCGAAACGCAAGGGACGTGGCTGATTTTCGCGGATGGCGGAAATGCCGGGTCCGATTTAGGCGAGTTGCTTCGTGAACAGGGCGAAGTGCCGCTGATGGTTCGGTATGGCGAATTCTTTGAGCGCACCGGAGAGATGAGCTGGACCATTCGCTCAAATCGCGCGGAGGACATGGAGAACCTATTGACCGCCGCGATCGGTGAGGAGGCGCGCTTCCGCGGCATCGTCCATCTGTGGAGCCTGGATGCGCCGCTTGCCGAGAGCACTACTGTGGATTCTTTGATGTCCAGTCAGTGGTTCGGCTGCTTGAGCGTTTTGCATTTGATTCAGGCGGTGATCAAGCGCGACGTCAACGATCTGCCGCGGGTTTGGCTGGTCACGCGTGGTGCGCAGATGGTGGGCGATTCGAAGGTGCAGGACGCTTCCGTTGCGCAAACGCCGTTGTGGGGTATGGCCCGAACCGTCATGAACGAGTTCCCGGCGCTGCGAACGAAGCTGGTCGATCTGGGAATCGGATCGAACGACGAAGTTCTGGCTTTGCACGGGGAGTTGTGGAGCGACGACGATGAGACGGAGATCGCGTTGCGCGGCAGGGCGCGCTACGCCAGTCGAATCGTGCATAGGTCGCTCGATCATTTGCAGCCGGTCGAAAAAGCGGCCACGCATATGCCGCGTCCGTACCGCGCGGAAATCAAACAACCCGGGTTGCTCGAATCGGTCACGTTTGTGCCGCACATTCGTCGAGCCCTGGGCCCCGACGAAGTGGAAGTCGAGGTTTGCGCGGCCAGCCTGAACTTCAAGGACATCATGCTCGCGATGGGCCTGCTTCCTCGCGAGCCCGTTCCGGGTGACCTGACCGGAGAGGTGCTTGGCTTCGAATGCGCCGGAAGAATCACCGCCGTCGGCAGCGGGGCGAACGAGCTGGCGGTCGGAGACGAGGTGATCGCGTGCGGGCCGGGGGCGGTCGCCAGCCACTTCGTCGCCAAAGCCCGTAATGTGCTCCGGAAGCCCGCCAGACTGAGCATGGAAGAAGCCTCGTCTGTCCTGGTTGCGTACCTGACGGCGCACTATGCCCTGAGCCATCTTGCAGCACTGCAGAAGGGCGAACGAATTCTGATTCACGCAGCCGCTGGGGGCGTGGGCTTGGCAGCGATCCAAATTGCGCAGAACATCGGGGCGGAAGTGTTTGCGACCGCGGGCAGCAACGCCAAACGCGATTTGCTGGCAGCCCTGGATGTGCCGCACGTCATGGATTCGCGTACGCTGGCATTCTCTGGCGAGATCATGGAATCCACCAACGGCTACGGTGTCGATGTCGTATTGAATTCGTTGGGCGGCGAGGCCATTCCCAGGAGTCTTGCTCTGCTTGCTTCGGGCGGCCGCTTCGTGGAAATCGGCAAGCGGGACATCTACGAAAACAGCAAGCTGGGGCTGCAGCCTTTCAGTCGCAGCCTTTCGTTCTTTGCTGTGGACCTGGACAAGACACGCGCTCTGCGCCCGGAGTTCGCACGCTCCATGCTGCTGGAGCTGATGCGCCAATTTGACAGCGGCGAACTGCATCCGCTGCCACACCGTGTGTTCCCGGTCGACCGCGTCGCGACAGCGCTTCGCTACATGGCGACAGCGAAACATATCGGTAAGGTGGTGCTCTCCATCCCGGAGGCGGAAGTGACGCTGGCGCCCGTCCCGCGAAAGAGTGTGCCGGTATCTTCCGATGCGACGTACGTCCTTACGGGAGGTTTCGGCGGTTTCGGTTTGGCCGTCATGCATTGGCTGGTCGACCACGGCGCGCGCAATCTGATCGTCGTCAGCCGCAGCGGCGCATCATCGGACGACGCGCGCGCGGCTGTGGAGAACCTGCGCAGCAACGGAGTTACAGTGGCGGACCTTGCGGCGGACGTCTCCGATCAACAGCAGCTTTCGGGCGCGCTCCGCTCAGTGGCCGGGAAAATGCCTCCCATTCGTGGCGTAATGCATTTGGCCATGGTCATGGATGACGCTCCCATCCAGCAGATGACGCCGGAGCGGATGCGTACGGTGATGGCCCCGAAAATTCAGGGTGCTTGGAACCTCCACGAATTCACGCGAAATCTCGATTTGGACTTTTTTGTCTCGTTCTCTTCGTTGGCAACGGTGCTGGGCGGTCCGGGACAATCCAATTACGTCGCGGCGAACGCGTTTCTGGATTCGTTCGCGAGTTACCGGCGGGCTTGCGGCTTGCCGGCTCTCGCGGTCAGTTGGGGTGCGGTAGGCGACGCGGGTTATGTGTACGAGAATCCCGTTCTTCTGCAAAAGCTGGCTCAGGCAGGCGCCAAGCCGGTGCCGATCAGGATCTTGCTGAAGGCGTTGGAAGAATTGCTCCGCCGCGATGTTGTCTACGCGACCGTCGCCTCGATGGAATGGGCCAAGATGAGCAGCCGATGCCAGACCATCACGCATTCGCGCTTCAGCCATGTTTACGATGCCACTGCAAGTGAGCCGGGCGCGGCGAGTGAGGCAAGCATCGTCGATCGAGTGATGAGCGCGGCGCCCGAAGACCGCCAGGTAGTTCTACAGAACTGCGTGCGGGAAGAACTAGCCAAGGTTCTTGGCGCATCCCCGTCCAAGCTGGACTTCGATCAGCCCATGATCAGTTTGGGGATGGATTCGTTGATGGCCGTTGCGCTCGTCAACCGCATCCGAAGCGAACTGGGCGTGGAGATCTCTCCGACGAAGTTTATGGAGGGGATCAGCATTGCCGGAATGGCGGCTCACGTCATCGAAGAGATGGGCGTGGCGAACAAAGTTTGAAATGTTTGTGTTTGTACTCGTCCCGCCCATCCTCGTCTTCGTTTGCTTAAGCAGGGAACCTCCAAAAACTTCCTTACGCGCAGCCCTCTGTTTAGACTGTCCTTACCGCGCGCGAGTGTCGTACGACGACCAGAACGTCTCGTTGTGCTGCGCAAGAATTCCTGTCCCTCGCCAAAAGTCTGTCCGTCTTTGATTTCAACAACTTAGATCGTTGTCTTCCACAGCCGACGTACGGTAGCACTCGACCATGTTGCAGACCATCGGACTGATTGTAAGTTCCATTCTTCGTTGTTTTCGTACTCGTCGGAGCTTGTTTCTCGAAAATCTTGTTCTCCGGCGACAGCTCGCGATCTTCAAGCGCAAGCACCCGAGACTCCGGCTAAGCCTGCTCGATAAGCTGCTCTGGATTCTCGCGCGCCGGTTTTGATCTGGTTGGAAGCAGGCTCTCATTGTTGTCAGCCCCGAGACCGTGGTTCGGTGGCATCGGGCCGGATTTGCTTTTTATTGGAAAGCAATCTCTAGGGCACGCCAAGCCGTCGGGAGGGAGCGCATCTCCAAGGAAGTTCGCGGTCTGATTTTCCGCATGGCGGCGGAGAATCCGACCTGGGGCGCACCGCGCATCCACGGAGAGCTCTTGATGCTAGGATTCGACGTTGCCGAGCGCACTATTTCCCGATGGACGCGTCGCGCTCCAAGAAATCCCGAACCCGCTAAGCGATGGCGCGCCTTCTTGAGAAATCATCGCGATGCGATCGCAGCAATGGACTTCTTCACGGTCCCAACGATCACCTTCGGCGTTGTCTACTGTTTCTTCGTCATCAGCCATGATCGCCGGCGCATCCTGCACTGCAACCTCACGCGGCATCCCATGAGTGATCGGATCATTCAGCAGTTAAGGGAGGCGTTTCCCTGCGGGTCACGACCGCGATTCTAGATCTTCGAACGCGACGGAAAATATGGTTCGAAAGTCCCTATCGCTGTGCGCTCGATGAATTTGACTCCGGTGCGAACTTCTTTTGAGAGTCCCTGGCAGAACGGGGTGGCGGAGCGGTGGATCGAAAGTGCCCGCCGCGATTTGCTCGACACGTCATCGCCTTCAACGAAGCTCATCTGAAGCGTTTGCTCTCGGAGTGTGTCCGCTACTACCACGAGGACCGCGCGCATGTCGGCTTAGCCAAGCAAACGCCAGGGGATCGCGCTCGCACAACGATGCGCGGCCGCGTCACCGCGCTTCCGAAGCTCGGCGGCCTGCATCACCGCTACGAGCGAGCTTCTTAGAAGTTCGCCGAAGTTCTCACATTAGCCCCGGTGTTGATTTTGGCTGGGAGCTGCACGTTTCCGGCATGCCCGTCGCCAGTGCCGTCCACAAGAGAACGTCCGCGAACTCGAGCAAGACCTCTCAATTGGGAAGGCACGCTCATTGATATTCAGCATTTCGGGGGCCGGACACGATTTTGGCGAGGAACAGGATATCCGGAGTATGACGCGTAGTACGCAACGCCCGCTTCGTTGAGGGTTCGCAGGAAACTAAGGAAGTAAACAAGTGTGGACATGTCGAGATCAGAAATGCAAATCGTTGGGCTTGCGAGGTTAGAGGCGCACGGCAATTGTTTTGCCGGAAAAAGTAATGCGTCGAGTTTCTTCTTGCGGCACGACGCGCAATTCGATCTCGTGAGCCGGGGACGAAATCAATGTGGATCCGGGCTCGAGCGCGATGGTGCATTCGCGTGAGTGATTGTTCCAGAGGAAACGTGTTCGTGTGAAATGTCCGTTCTCGTAATCGAAGGAACCCCCATCGTCTTCATAGAGACGGTACTCGCCGTCGCCCCCGGGATAAATATCGACGCGCATTGGCGCATCCGATTGCTGCAATGCAAATTGCTTCACCGGACCCATGGGAATGATCGCTCCGGCGCGGACGTAAAGCGGGATGGTGGCCAAGTCCACCGCACGATCGATTTCGCGCCCACCCGCGATTTGTTCGCCGGTCCAAAAGTCGTACCAGAATCCTGCCGGCAGATAAAGTTTCCGCGCTGTGGCGCCTTTTTCCGTTACCGGCGCGACGACAATATCTCGGCCCCACAAGTATTCATCGCCGCGCGCAATCGTGTTCGGATCATGCGGGTAATGCAGCCACAGCGCGCGCATCACCGGCAATCCGGTATCGTGCGCTTCGCGCACCGCGGTATAGGTGTAGGGCAGCAAGCGATAACGAAGCTCGAGATATTTGCGGCAGATCGGCTCGACGGCGGCGTTGTGCAGCTCGCTCGGATCGGGCAATCCTTCTCCAGGGCGATTGCCGGTGAGCTCCTTGGGGCCGTAATCGCCCGTATTCCATCCCCACGGCGTATGGAGTTTCCACGCGCGCCCGTGCGATCGAAAAAGCGGGCAGAAGCAGCTGAACTGAAACCATCGTACGTAGAGTTCGCCGGTATATTCCGGCGTGGTGAAAAATCCACCGGTGTCCGTGCCCCAATAGGGCATTCCCGAAAGGCCCGTGTTGATTCCGACGCCCACTTGCGCCGCCAGCGTTTCCCAGCGGGACGTGGTGTCGCCGGACCAGAGCCAGCCGTAGCGTTGGCTGCCGGCGTATCCGTTGCGGTGCAACGTAAAGGGGCGGCAACTCGGGCGCTCGAGTTGCGGACCGTCCCAATACATTCGGTTGCGCGCGAGGCGCGATTCTGGGCTCAGTTCATCGCCGTCGTCCGGCCACCAGCCGTCCACTCCTGCGCGAAACACGGCGAGATGCTGCGCCCAGTAGTGCGCCGCATCGGCGGGATCCGCGGCCGCGGCGCCTTCGTCAGAGACGGCGCCGTGCAAATCTTTCGGCGCGGCGTTGACGTGTAAAATCACCTTGAAAGATTCGTCATGAAGCTGGCGAATCGTCTCTTCAGGATGGGGAAATATCTTATCGTTGAACGCGAAGGAGCCGGGGCCGGTATTCCATCCGGAGGGCGCGTAGCCGGTGCCAAGATAAATCAAATTGTCGCAAGGCAGCGCGTCGGAGCGAAACTTCGCGGCTTCGGAAACAACTTCATCGTTACTCTCGAGCGTGCGATGCGATTGATGGTATCCGAGCGCCCACATCGGCGGCATGTGCGGGAATCCGGTGAGTTGCGCATACTCTCGCAAAAGTTCGGAAGGGTCGTGCGCGGCGACAAGAAAGATATCGAGTGGCAGGCTAGCGGAAGGATCCAGCGCGGAGAATCGGCAAGCGTCGCGCGTCAAATCAAATGCGCCGTACGGGCGATGAAAAAACAGCGCCCAACCGCCGGCGCCAATCAGCCACGGAATTGGCATGCGCGCGCCAGTCACGCGGAGGTCCGGCAGATACTGACCGTTCTTCATCGAATCGTCGTCGCCGCGCCGATCGAATTGCCGGCCGCCTTCGCCCAGACCGAGTAAGGGTGCGTTGCCGGCGTCAAAACCTACAGACGCTGTGTCGCGATCGAACTGCAATCGCTGAATCGTTTTTCCCACGGCGTCTTCGACGAAGAGTGATAGAGGATCGCCTCGCAGTTGAACGCGCAACCGGCCCCACGGAATCGTGCGATTCGAAGGAACGGCTCGGAGACGCGCGAGCGGAGCGGGCCAGTCGTCTCGAACAAGATCTAAAGACTTCTCAATCGGTTGCGTCTGGCCCTGCGGCGATATGGCGATAAAGCTGATGCGAAGAGTTCGCTCGGTAGCCGGAATAAGAGTGAGTTCGACCGGCTGGCCCGCCAGCGCAAGATTACCGGCCGCGGATTCCGATTGCAGGCCTGCGAGGATGGATTTCGGATTCGCCAGAGCACCGGCACCGGCGGCGCCAAGCAGCGCGATCGCTTTCCGGCGAGAAAAATGGCCGCTCACTTTGTTCACGCTATTCGCGACAATGGCGGCCAAGCGTTAGAGCCATCGTCCGGGCGGGAAACTGGTAACGTGTTTTTCCGTTTCACGCTTCGCCGAATCAAGCCTTGGAGACCGGAGTCCACACTTGCATCGGGCTCGGTTCTCGATTGGCCCACGCGTAGTAAGGAATGAACGTGAGCCGGACACTGTGGCTATACTGCGCGCCAGCGTGATCCCGATAAGGTCCGTAAAGCGCCGGCGGATTTCCATTGGAATCTGCCGCGCCTTTTGGCCTGTCCGCCATTAAGCCTTCGCGGTGCAACACAACAATTCCGCCCAAGAAATCTTCTTTGAGCTCGCTTGTGAATTCGACCCCGGGTTTCATGTTTATCGCGAGCGACCCATCGGTGAGATCCACGCCGCTCGGCTGATCGAGCTGCTCAAGGCAATAAACCAAGGGGCCACGCTGCACGGCGACGCGGCCAGCATCATCGGCAACATGGGGATTCGCGGAAAGCGGCTGTGGCGTCATCGGGAATCGCAGTTGAATTACGTCTCCCGAAACCCAGTGGCGGCGGATCGGAAGATATGCGCCAGGCTTTGCGTCCGCGACGAGCTTGCCATTGACGGCGATGCGCGCGCCGTCTCCAGCCCAACTGGGAACGCGCACGTAAAAAGTGAAGTCAGCGGGTTGCGCCGGAGCGACCGTGATTTCGACGTCGCCGTCCCACGGCATATTCGTTTTTTGCGCGACGTTCAGGCCCGTGCCATCTTCGAGATGCCAGTTGAGCGTGGAGTTGTCGTACAGATGTACGTACAGGCCGTCCTTGCTGGTGCTGTAGAAATATCCGGGGAGTGCAGCTATGGTGCGCTCGAAATTCGGCGGACAGCAGAGCGTGTTGTACCAGGGATTGCGGATCGTAATGCCCGCCGAAGGATCGAATGCCAGGGGATTGGTGTAGCAATAGAGCGTGCCGCTCAGCGACATTCCGGAATTCACGCCGTTATACAGCGCGCGCTCAAGCACATCGGTGAATTTCGCATCGCCCGTAGCCGCAAGCATGCGCCAATTCCACATCATGTTGCCGATCGCGGCGCAGGTTTCGGCGTACGCGCTGGCGTTGGGCAAATCGTAGGCCGCGCCGAACGCTTCTCCCTGGGCGCGGGCGCCGATTCCGCCTGTAACGTACATTTTCGAGCCGGCCATGCTGTTCCAAAGTACGTTCAGCGTTTTCCAGTAACCGGGATCGCCGGTTTCCAGATAATAGTCGGTGGCGCCGCAGCAGGCGTACATCGCGCGCACCGCGTGACCTTCGATTTGCGTGCGCTCCGTGAAGGGCGTGCCGGAGAAAAGATAGATGTTCGCTTGTTTCGGGACTTTAATACGGTCGTCGCCCCCTAGGATATAGCCTGCAAGTTCCACGTGGCGTTTATCGCCGGTGATGCGGTAGAGCTCGATCAGCGACATTTCGATTTCCGGATGCCCAGAAATAATCGGCTGCTTCGGCGCGGGTCCCCAGGTTGGCAGCAGAAAATCGTTCACCATCTTGATTCCGGCGTCCAGCCATTTGTGCTCGCCGGTGGCGCGGTAATACGCGATCGCGCCTTGCAGCATGTGGCCCAGGCAGTACAGCTCGTGGCCTGACTGTTGGGTTTCCGGAGTCATGCTCAACGCGGCGCGGTCGCCGACGAAGTAGGTGTTCAAGTAGCCGTTGGGTTTCTGCACGGATACGACAAGGTCGATGATGTCTTGCGCCGTTTTGTGAAGCGCTGGCCGATCTCCGGACTGCAGGGTGAACGCCACTGCTTCGGTCCATTTGTATACGTCGGTATCGGAATAGACTGGGCCGATTTGCGCAGCGCCGCTCTTGCCCACCAGGCGGCGGAAATTGTCCATGCGGCCGTGGGATTCTTCCAGATCGTGCAGGGTCGGGATGCTTTGCGTGAAGACGGCTTCGCGCCGCGCGGCCCAGAAACCGCTGCCGATGGTTACGGCGCGGACAGGCACGGAATGCAGCTTCGCATACGGCGAATTTGCGAGGTTCAGGATGCCCTGGTCTTGCCATGCCGGCCCCGATGCGAATGGTTCGGTGGCGGGCGTCGCGGCGCTCGCGTCTTGGTCCGACGCTGTACTGCGACCGCTCGAAGCGCTGGCCAGCGCTCGTTTGCTGCCGGCGAGCGATGAGATCGCGGCGGTGGAAAGCGCGGTAGTCACGAATTGGCGACGCGTGATGTCTTTCATCATGGCGGGCTTCCTCCTCGGAAGTAAGGATGCGCGCGGACGGGGCGCGAACGGCGGCAATTCTAGCATAAAAGCTCAAGTAAACGTTTGCCGCAAGGGCGCGATCGGCGGCGGCCCCAGATACGATCACTGCGAAAAACGACGCAAAGAAAACCTCGCATCGCGACGCTCCCTTTCGGGCGCGGGGAGCTAGGGTTGAGGCGGTTTCAGTTTGCTCTCGACGGAGAACAAGGCGAAATCCGGCTCACGGCGCATGAAGGAACTTTCTTTGGGGCCGATTCTCACGAGAGAAACACTGACAGAACATGACGATCATGGCGCTACTTCTGGCCCGCGGCTTGTTGCGCGAGTTGCTTGCAGCGGTCCTGCAAACTGCCGGGAATCTGGGCGCACTTCTCGAACGCGGCGGCGGCGTCAGGATAGCGCTTGAGCTGCTGTAGCGCGATGCCCAGCTCCCAGAGATCGGTGGGATTAGGAGACGCCGCGCCTTGCGTGGCCAACTGGAGTTCTGCGACGGAATCTGCAAAGTCGCGGTCGTGCAAATCAACTAGGCCAAGCGCTCTGTGGGCCAATAGCAATGTGGAATTCTTGTGGGTTGCAAACTGATCGGCGGTGAGCCCCAGCGGTTGAGGCAACGTGGGAATGACGGCAATCGCATGCTTCAAATAGCTCTGAGCCTGATCCAGTTTGGCGGCTGCCGCGGAGTCATTCGGATCGTACAAGTGCGCAGTGACCCAACCGAAAAGAACCAAGACGTCGGCATCGTCGGGATATTTCACAAGGGCAGTGTTGGCAGCGGCGTAAAAATCGTTCCAATCCTGTTTCGCGTAATAGGCCGCGACGAGAAGGTTTGAGACGGGCTCAGCGAGTTGACTTGCGGCATTAGTCTGAAGGAAATCTTGGCTGAGGCGAATTTGCTGGTCCGCATCCGTGGCGGCCTGGATGGCTTTGAAGGTGGCTTCCACCTGCCCGGAGGATTGCATCCCAGGGCTCGGGGCGAACTCGGCTGAGGCGGGCGCCGAAGCCGCCGTGGCGAAATAGCCGGGACGCGCTTGCACCAACCAATTGGAATGCGCGGGCACGACTGTTTTCAATTTGTGGTAACTGCCGTCAAACGCGAGGCTGCCTGGCGTGAAGCCGAGCACATAGGAGACTTCGGCGACGGCGCCCATGCGGTCGAATCCGCCCTTGAAGTCGTTCGTATCGCGGACGAACACTCCGCCTGTGCCTGCGGCTGTCTGTTTCATCACTTCCGCGTCGTCTTCGTCGCCCTGTATCTCGAGTTTGCTGATCTTTGGCTGTTGAGCCGTGTCGCCTTGCTGGTCCTGATATCCAAGCGTCACGCTGGCGTCGCCATTGGGGGTCACCGCAACCAAGCCATAATCGTCCATCGCGCTGATGATCACGTCGCTGCGGATAGCGCTATCGATTATTTGGCTCAGGCGGGCCGGGTTCTCTCGATTCAGGAAACCGTCCGACACCAGGCTGATCCTGTGTTCGCCGGAAAGTTGGCCGATATACCCGACAAGTTTCTGCAACGCTGCAAGCGTGGCTTCGGCGGATGCATTGCTTTGGGCCAAATCATGTTGCGCGTTCGCCTTCGCAATTCGAGAAATCTCCGAAAGGAAAGGACATTGTAGTGCCTTGCTTTGGTCGTTGCCGCACACGCATTGTTTGGTCCTGTCCTCGGCGATCGCAATCGCGTCGGGGTCGTTGTCCATCACGCCTTGCGCGATGTAATCTTTCAGAGCAGTACAATCCTGTGCCGATCCACTCGTCTCGGCCGCGATATTCGTCGCGATGCGAAGTCCGGAGAGAGCCTTCTGAAGTTTGCCGGCATCAGTGGTGAAGTCGAGTGTTACTTGTCCCGAAGCCGTGAAGATGCCCACCCGGTCGCCTATGTTTAGCGCCTTTGTAACGAATGCCTGCGCCGCCTTGCGAGTCTGATCCAAACTCTGAATCTGCAAGTGGTAATCGTCAAAGAATAGCGCCGTGTAGCGCTGCGTGGACGTTGGCGAGTTCGCGGATGGCGCCCCAGCTTGCTGTGTCGTCGGCGCTCCCGCAGCCGTAGGCGTCGCTGCAGCGTTCTCGATGGAAAAGTACGCGATTGTTTGTGGCTTGCCGTTATCGAAAAGCTGAAAATCGGTCTGGCTCAGGCCCGTCACGGCGTTGCCATGGCCATCGCGCACCACAACGCGTACGAGCACAAGATTCGTTTGAACGCTAATCACAGATGGTGACGCTGCCTGCGTCGGCGCAGGAGAAGAGCTATTTGGAGCTTGCGCAGCCAGTAGTGCGAGGCTGCACGCCGCAAGCGCTGCCACAAACAGCCCGACTCTCGCCGTGGGGTGTTTCCGCAACACTCGATCGCAATTTTCCAGTTTCAGAAAGTTCGACACGGTGACCTCCCGATGCATCTCTGGCTTGACGCCGACGGCCGGAGTTAGGGCTGACTGGGCGGTTCGACCGCTTGATTGCTTTGCACGGAGAAAAGGACAAAATCCGAAAACGTGTCCTTGATGATTATGCGCATCCCTGCAACTTCGGTGAAAGTTGCGGCGCTCACCGGCAGCCAGAGTTGCACGTTCTGCGCTTGAAATGCCACGGGGCCGTAGTCAACCGACACAGCGTCGCTTTCGAGAGTCTGGCCCGATTGGAAAATGACGGGCTCGACCAAATTGGTGTCGATGTGCAGAATCTGGTAGGAATCCTTTGCAAACCAAGCGCGCCCTTTCAGTTTCTCTGGAAATACCTTCTGCGATGTGGCGAATCCGCGCGTTCGGACGGGTTTGTCTTTGCGCTGCACGAAATAGATCACCCATGCGGGCGTGCCATCCCAATCGGCCAGGCCCTCGCAGCGCATGCTGTAGTCGCCTTGATAGTTCGGATGGAAAATCAGCGCGAGCGACGTGAGGCCCTGGTCTTGCTGGACGCCGGTGAGAGCCTTCGCGCCAGCGGATACTTGGCGACTTTCGTCGACCAAAAACGAGCCCTTCAATTCCCGCAGGCCCACCGCGTAATTGTAGTCGGTGGATTCGCTCACATTCAGCTCCCAGTCATAAGCGGTGTTTGCGGTGCCGTTCGCGGCGGTTGCGCTCGTACCCGTAGATCCGTAGGCATTCAGCTGATCGTATTGAATCTTTTCATGCGCCGAGAACCTCGAGAAGTTCGCGACAAGATCCTGCTCGCGGTCCCCCGCTTGCGCCAAAACATCGGGAAGCGAGCAGGGCGGCGACTTGGAAACTGATGAGAGCCGCGAGTCCACGCTGGGTGGCGACCAGAGCGGCGCGCGGATCCTTTGCTTTGTCGTGCTCGGCGCGGGGGAGGAGCTGTTCGGTGCTTGCGCACGCAGTGGAGCGAGGCTGCATGCCGCAATCGCTGCCATGAACAGCCCGGCTCTTATTGCGGCGCGTTTCCACAACGCTCGACGGCGATTCTCTAGGCTCAAACAATTCGACAAAGTGGCCTCTGCGTCTCGCGCAACTACCTGCGAAATGCCATGACCCGCATCTTTGCGCATCCGAGTTCCGTCGCTCGTAGCGCAATGCGACGATCAGCTCGTCAGGGCGAAGGATCGACTTCAATCGACCAGAAGCTCACATGCCGATTTCTCCCGACTATTTCACGCGATGGAATTCGACGTAATCGCGGCCATGATAAAGGCGATAGCCGCCGGCATCCTCCGCCGCGATAATCTGCATCGGGATGGGACGATGGATCTCCGTGTCGCGCGTGGAAGTGGCCTGCAACACGTCGTTCGCGGCGAGGTCCATTACAACGAATTGATTGTTATCGCGGAATCCGAAGCCGTATGCGCCGGGCTTTAGCTGCTGGCCGCCGATTTCGACGGGAACTTCCAGAATCAGGTAGGCCTGATATTTCTGGCGAACGGCCGAGGCGTAGCCCGATCCATCCACCGTGTCCGCGAGAACCAGCAAACCGTCGGCATAGCGTACCCCGCCGGCGAATTCCATTTGGACATTAGCGGTTTGCCCCGCGAAGAATACGGTTGCGGGGAAGAGCTTGTCACTGATATCCGCGGCCTTCAGGATCACGTCTTTGCCCTGATCGGCAGCGGACGCGGTCGGGGCCGGAGCCGGAGCGGTCTGCCCGTAGCCAATTCCGGCAGTTGCAAGCAGTAGAAGCGCGATTCGCGCAAGCGCATGGTGTAGGTTCATGACGTTCTCCTTGTGCTGAGTTACTTTGGCTGTATGCGGCATTCTATCATGGACGTTGCCGCCCGGTTGAAGTAAACGTTTGCTCGGTGTATATCTATGGCGCTCGAGGAGGATATTTTATGGATCGTTTTCGCTCGCGATTGTGCTACTTGGCCGCGTGCCTTCCGGCAGTGCTTCTCTCGCAGGCGTTTGCGGCAAAGGCAAAAGCGCTGGATCAACCCCGCGCGATCCAGGTGGTTGGCGACGTGGTTGGGGCGCACGACCCTTCGATCATAAAAGATGGTGACACCTGGTACCTGTTTACGACGACTCCGCCGAATTCAAGAACAACGGATCAATTTCCAATCCGCTGTTCAAAGGATCTGGTGAATTGGAAACTGTGCGGCCACGTTTTCTCCGAGATCCCGGCGTGGATTAAGCAGGCCAGCCCCAAGACCAGAGAACTCTGGGCGCCCGATATTTCGTATTTCGACGGCGAGTTTCATCTGTACTACGCATACTCCTCATTCGGATCGAACGTATCTGGCATCGCGCTCCTGACGAATAAGACGCTGGACCCGCAAAGTCCCGATTATCGTTGGGTGGATCAGGGTCTCGTGCTGCAATCGACCGCTACAGACGACTTCAACGCGATCGATCCAAATTTGATCCTCGACGGAAAAGGGCAAGCGTGGCTGGCTTTCGGCAGCTTCTGGAGCGGAATCAAGATGAGGAAGCTCGATCGAAAGACGGGAAAGCTTGCAACTGACGATACGGCGCTGTATTCCTTGGCCACGCGCGCCAAGCCAGAGCATTTCGATCCGCCACCCCCCGGATTGCCACCTGACTACGAGGCCATCGAGGCGGCGTTCATCGTTCACCACGGTAAGTTCTACTATCTGTTTGTCTCGTGGGATCTGTGCTGCCGCGGAACGAAGAGCACGTATCGAACCATGGTGGGGCGCGCCCGAGCCGTCACAGGCCCCTATCTCGACGCCGACGGGAAGAAGATGATGGATGGGGCCGCGACGCCGTTGCTCCAGGCCAATCAGAAATGGCTGGGCCCTGGCGGCGAATCGGTTTTGCTTCAAAAGGATGGCGACGACATCATTGTGTTCCACGCCTACGACGCGAAGACAGGTATTCCGTCGTTACAAATTTCAACTCTCACGTGGACCGGTGGCTGGCCACACGCTGCCTTGGATGGTGATACCTCGCAAGGGAAACAGTGAGAGCTTTTCACCTTGGCAAGCAATGGCCCGCAAGCGGCTACAGTTAACGCACCAAGTACGAGCGTTTTGAACGACGCTGACATTCGTGCCCACAATACGCTCGATCAACCGGCCGCCGTTGATCCTCAGATAAAACCCCACTGCGTACGCATACGTAGGCGCAGTGGGGGTTGAGTTTCCGCCGGCGCGCGTTTGGGGCGGCCGTTAACATTTGATTGAGATAGCTTCCATCAAGATCGCGTCTCGGCGTTTTGCCTGCTTCACTGCTTCACGAGCCTACGCGTCGCCAGAGCCGGGAAGGTTGGGGTTCCTCACTCCGAGCCCACATATCGTCGATGTTCGGGCCGCCTGACATTCCCTGTCAGTCTCAAGAAAGCCCAAGTCACATTTTCCGACGAGCTACCCTTGGTGAAATGGACGGGGGGGCTTGCAAAAAAATAGAGGCGGGAGCTATTTCGCTCCCGCCTCTGATGGCCTCCAGGGAACCACCGCTCGTGGGAGGACGCGGCGGCAGTTCCCTGGGTGGATGCTCGAGACCAGACTAGAAGCTGAGCTTCCCTCCGACTGTCCACCATCTCGGAAGATTCTGGCTTTGCACTTCGCCAAAGTTTGACGCGTTTACGTTATTTTGAATGTTGGTAAAGTTTGTGTCGTTGAAGATGTTGAAGAAGTCAAAGCGGAATTGGAAGTCAAGCCGCTCGGTTATTTTATTGTCCTTATAGAAGCTCACATCCGTCTGCGTGAGCGACGGCTGACGGAACAGATTGGTCTTCTCGTTGCCCTCGCTGCCCAATGTCGGCACAGTGAACTGCGACAGAGACAAGACGCCGGGGTTGACGCCATGACTGATGTTGCCTTGGGTGAAATCATTGGTGTGAGAGAAGTTCTCCGTGTAGTTAGTCACGTTCGGAACGTCGTTGTTGTCCCCGTCCGCGTTGTAGTCTCCGGTTGCGTTCAAGAACGCGTTGGAACCCGCGACATACGCACCGCCGTTGAATGAATTCCCGGCGAAGACGGTGAACGGATAACCTGTCTGGTAGTAGCTCACACCGCTGATTCCCCAGCCTCCGGTCAGCTTTCCTATGGCCCCCTGGCCGTGGTTCAGGCCGACGAGCGTATAGGTGAAGCTTGCGGAGATGCGGTTAGGAACATCCCAAGGTGAGGGTCCATACCATATCGATGGGTTTTCCGGGCTGCTCGCGTAGTTACCCGCGTCGTCCTTAGAGGAAGAGCGCGTGTACGACACGTCGAAGAACCCGTGCTTTGCTCGAGCGCGAAGGTCAACCGTTATCCCTTCGTAGTTGCTATACCGATTGTCCTGCGTATAGAAGATCGAGCCAAAGCTCGAATTGTATGTTCCGGGGAATGCGCCTACCCCCTTGCCCACCTCGCTGCCTGGGACAAAGTTGATCTGCGTTCCGTAGGAGACGCCACCCGCGCCATCTCCGCCCGCGGCGATGTCGGTGTCATGTGAGCCGCTGTAGAACAAGCTGGCAACGAAGTGATCGGTAATCTTGTGCTCGAGAGTGGCAGACCATTGATATGAGGTTGGGGAAGTTATGTTGGGATCGATTCCGCCAATCCCCAGGTTTGCTCCCACGAGTCCTCCCTGAGAGTCCAGGCAGGGCGCTGCGGGGCACAACGGGCCCCCTACCATCGATGGGGTTACGAATCCGAATGGTGGCGTACTGCCGGTGCCCAGGGAGAAAATAGGCGGAGTCGAGGTCCCCGCTTCGAAAGTTGGTTGAAGCGTACCCGGCGTATCGCCCCGGTATTCTTCCTGGATGTTGGCGGATGTGAGCGCGTTCGAGAACATTCCGAACCCGCCGCGCAACAGCCAGCTACCCGATCCGGTCACATCCCACGCAAAACCAAGGCGCGGGTTGTAGGTTTTAGGAGCGTGATTAAGCGCGTAGTGCGAAGCCTGCGTCGAACCGCTGGCAATTTGCTGGTTGAAGGTTGACCCTGGACCAAGGATAAAGTTGCCAAACACCGTATAGGAGTTCAGCGCATACGGGTTGCCCTCGTTGTCAAATCGGAAGCCCACTGTCAGGGTCAGATTCTTGCGAACCTTCCAAACGTCGTTGGCGAAGAAACCGTACGTTGAAGAAGCAGCATCCCAGTCCCAAAGCTGTACTAAGCCGGTCTGGGGGCTGTAATAGAGGTGATTTTCCGACTGAGGTGCATCCCGCACCAGATCCGTCAGGCTGTTGAAACCGAGAGCTGGCGTCGACCACGGTCCTTGGAACGGTTCCTCGTCGTCGCCGTACCAACCCTCGTAACCTACCGTGAGCACATGCGCGCCGGCTACCTTCGTCAGAACATCGCGCCAATGATAATCGTGTTGGATGAAATCGCCCTGCGCGAAGCCGCTGCCGTAACCGCCGACTTCGGACGTGTTGATGATAGGTACGGTGAACGTGCCGCTGGAATCCAATATGCCCTGCACGCGATTCGTACCAAAGGACGCCTCATTCAGCATCGTCGGGCTAAAGGTGTGCGTCCAACCGACCTGGATGGCGCGCTCCCAGTAATTGTTAGTCGCGGGGAACGCCGGGATTTGGGCGGGACCTCCGCTGGACAGGAGCGTACGGAAAAAGCTGCCGTAAATACGATCCTTGTCGAAGTACTTGTCAAAGCGCACGAAATATTGGGTGCCGTTCCGGAAGTCCGTGGAGTTGAATACTCCGGTGTCAACCATAGGCGTGGAGCACGGTATGTCGGCGGGGGCCGTGGTGCCGATCCCGCATCCGCTCTCCAAATGGGTGTCCGCGCCCGCGGTCAGCGCTACGCTACTGAAGGCCACGGCAGGAGACACCGGATAGTTTTCCAGTACCTGCGTACCGAGGGTATTCGGATAGTTGGCTTTGGCCCAGGCGATGAACTGCGGCGCCACGTAGTTGAAATTCGAGCTGCCCGTGGAATAGGATTCGCGCAATGGTTCCACGCCGAAGAAAAAGAAGAACCGTTTATGGGGAATCACTGGGCCGCCGACGGAGAACGACATATTGTTCCCGTGGAATGGGTTGTACGCATGGTCGGAGCCAGGCAGCGAATAACGCGCATACATATCCTGGTTGTTGAAATAATCGCTCAGCAGGAAGTGGTATTGATCGGTGCCGGACTTCGTGGTCATCGCGAACTGGATGCCGCTGGCATTGCCATACGCGGCGTTATATACGTTGACTTGGTTGGAAGCTTCCTCCACGAAGTCAGGGTTGGGCGTAAGATTCAAGACGCCCTGTCGAATTCCGCTGGTGACGTCCAAGCCGTCAATGACCCACAGATTCGACACCGTGCCTTGACCTTTGGCGCTAAGGTCGACTGCTTCTTCCGTGCTGAAATTGTCTGCGCTGGTTCCCGGAGTACCGCCATTGGTGCCAGGACCCGACGCGACACCGAGTCCGGAGACCCCCGGAGCCTCGGTTGACAGCGAGAGCATGTTGCGGCCCTCGAGCGGGACACTGGATAACTCTTGGGTCGCGACCGTCTGCTGGTCGCGAGTCTCAGAAGTGTTCACGATCGGAGTTTCCGCAGTCACCACGACCGACGAAGTCGCTGTGCCCACCTTGAGTGAAACGTTGACGGTCAGGGTTTGATCCGTCAAAAGCGTTACATCCGATTCCGCCGGGGCAAAACCCGTCGCATTGACCGTGATTTGGTAGGTGCTCGGGGCAAGGCTTTCAAACCGATACAATCCCGAGGCATCCGTGGTGGTGTTCGCCGTGACCAGTGTCACGGTGTTTTCAAGCGTAACCTTGGCTTGCGGCACCGCCGCGCCGCTAGGATCGTCAACCGTTCCTTGAATATTTGCGGTGAACTGCGCCCAAGCCGGACAAGAAATCAAAAGAACAGCGGCTACCAGCCGTATGGACCATTCAACAAGGAATCTTGCTCGCATTTTACCCCCGTTATTGTTGCTGCGTTCCACCCCATGATTGAGGGCAAACATTTACAGGAAGGTTTTACTGTAAACGTTTTCTCAATTGCCGGGATTTATATGCCAGTTGAAATCTGCTGTCAAGCTTTTTTCTAGTACTTTTCCATTAGGGGGTTCGCGGCGGTGGAAAACTGCCTGGGCAGGGTATCCCGGTGGTTCCGATGGCTTGGGTTAGGTCTTCGACCAGCCTAGATTCGGCACCTTGCCAACACCCTCTTTGAGGGTGATTAATTCATTGATTGGGAGGCTTTTAAAGGACTCCACAAGTCCGCTCGGCCAGTGCACATCTACGCTGACCGAGGTATTGTTTCCGAGGCCGAAGTGCAGGCGGGAATCGTTGCAAGAATAGAAACTAGACTGGCCCACAACGCACTGAGCTTGCGTTTTCCCGCCATAATGAGCAAGAACCCGGGCTCCGATGGCGCTTCGATTGGACTTGACTCCCTCCAGCTTCACCTTAATCCAATTTTGTTTTCCGCGGATATCGTTGCGCAAAAGGGACGGATTTTCGTTCATGTTTATGACGAGCATGTCGATGTCACCGTCATTGTCAAAATCTCCAAAAGCGCAGCCGCGGCTCGAGTGGAGATCGGCAACGCCGGGGCCGGCGGCGTCGATCAGCTCCTCGAATGTGCCGTTTCCCAGGTTGCGAAACACTACGCGAGGTCCCTTGCTCGCATACTGCGGGAGCGCGCGTTCAACCTCCGGGTAAACGTTACCTGTAACCATGAACAAATCAGGATAGCCGTCGTTATCCAGATCGACGATTCCGGCGCCCCAACAGACATATCGCGTCTCCACGCCGACGCGAGACTCGGTGGTGACATCATCGAAATACCCCTTGCCATCATTGTGGTAAAGCGCGGGCGCGTCTTCTACGAAATGCGTCTTAAAAAGGTCCAAATGTCCGTCGAGAGCATAGTCGCCAATCCCGACCCCCATCCCCGCCTGCATTTCTCCGTCCTCGCTGAGGGCTGGGCCGCGCAGCACGCCTTCTTCGCGGAAGGTTCCGTCATGGTTGTTCATGAAAAGCAAACTGGGAGTGGAATCGCAGGCAACGTAGATATCGGTCCAGCCATCCTCGTCCAAGTCCGCGGCGACTACGGTCATTCCATAGCACTTTGTGGCTTTCCCGATGCCGGCTTGCTCGGTGACATCCGTAAAGGTACCGTCGCCGTTGTTCCTGTAGAGCGAGGGGTGTCCCGTAGGAAGTCCCATTGGGCCGCACTCCACGGGAATTCCCTTGAAATTGCAGCTTCCTCCAGGAGGGAGCGCGTGTGCCAGGTCGAAATGGACATAGTTGGAGACGAACAAGTCCAGGTGTCCATCTCGGTTGTAGTCTAGAAAGCTACAGCCGGCGCCCCAGCGAGTTGGGTCGTTCAAGAGCCCGGCAGCCTGCGTCACGTCTGCAAAGGTGCCGTCACCGTTGTTGCGGTAAAGTCTGTTTTGTCCGAAGTAAGTGACAAACATGTCGTCGAAACCGTCGTTGTTGTAGTCCCCAACGGAGACCCCGTTCGCCCAGCCGACAGCGTGTAAACCCGCCTTCTCCGTGACGTCGGAGAACGTCCCGTCACGATTGTTCTTGTACAGGCGGTTGGTTGCGACGGCCGGAGCGCCCTCTATGCGAGTGCCGCAGAGCAAGAAGAGATCCATCCAGCCGTCATTGTCGTAGTCGATGAAGGCGCAGCCGCAACCATCGCTTTCCAGAATGTACTTATTGGTCTCGACATCGCCGTAGATTGTCGGCTCATTTAGTCCAGCGGCCGCCCCGACGTCGACAAAATGCGCGTTGAAGGGGCGCCCAGAGGGCGCTTGCCGGGGAACAGGAGCGGCTTGGTGGTTGATTATCTGCCCGAAGAGTCGTGGGGCGGTAAAAGCCAAAGCCGACCCGAGCGAAAAGTCCATAAATGAACGGCGCGAATAGATCATGCTAACTGACATCCTTTTGGCAGTGTGCCAGCGACTTTCAGTTGTCGGGCACGCCCGAGTTGAGCAAACGTTTTTTTGAAACCCATGAGATCACCCTGCGCGATGACTTCTGGCTGTGCTTAAGGCTGATTCGCCGGTGCTGACGCTGGTGTTGGTGGTGACGTGTCGTCTGGGGGTGCATCGCCTTCCAATAGATGGTAACGGGAGCGCTGCCGTTCAAGTTGTGTAGCCTGCTCGCGCAATTTCGCAAGACGTTGAACTAAGTCTGGTAGCTCCGCGGTTTGTCCCGTTTTTCGCAAGGCCTGAATCAGGCGGTACACCGCGGTCTGATCGTCGGGATTCGTGATGAGCGCCTGCCGGCACTGTTGGATCGCTTCTTGGTACTGTCCGGTCTCCATATAAAGTTTTGCCAGGACTACGCGAGCGTCGGCCAGTGTCGGCTCCAAGCTTACGGCCCGCTTCGCCGAGGCCATCGCGAGTTGAAACTCAGGCGCACTTGGGTCGAGCCCTTTCTGCGACAGAAGGTCCGCTTGCAAATAGAGCAGAATAGGATCGTTCGGCTTGCGCTGCAATTTTGCCTGCACCGACACCAGTGCCTGATCGGGATCTTTGGCCTGAACAGCGATCAAGCCTTGGGCCGCCGTGCTCAGAGACTGATTCGGATTCAAATCATATGCTTTCTCGAAGTCA
>JBEKDK010000044.1:0-24614 GCA_050014395.1 Candidatus Acidiferrales bacterium
CGTGAGAGAGGCGCGCTTTTGCGGATTCTCTGGAATCCATGTTTCGCTATAGTTACGCGCCATTTTCAGCCCGGGCCAATCGCGCGAGCCACTGTCCAAACGTCGAATCGTTGTACAGAAACGCACGCCTGCCCGTCACGTGCTCGATCTTGGACTTTGGGCTCACTTAGTTAAATTCATGTTCGCCGATTCTTCGGGTTATGGATCCGGCTCCCAGCTAACACGCATAATCTGGCGGATGGCCAGCGCCTACGCCAGTAGAGGGTGGGCCCGTCGACTCGCGCCGTTGCCTCACTTCTCCCGTCATCCACTATTCGAATGAAGTTCCACAGCTTTCGTATTCGAATACTCTATAGATATGTTGACAGGTGAGTACCGTTCGTGCTACCATGTCATATGAGTTGCAATTGCCAGCTCGTCGCATCCCGATGCCGATGGCCTGGACGCTCGTTCGCTCCTGTCGGCTCGGCGTGGCTTTCGGCATCCACGCATATCCGCCCCACGCTCGGCGCTAAGCATTTTCGGTCTTCTATGTTTTCCTCCGCGAGCCTCCGCGAGTCTCGGCGCCTCTGCGTTGTCCTTTTTCTCGCAGCGCCTCCCGTCGTCCACCACCGCCCGCCTGCCGTACCAGATCCACTCGCCGTGCCGGGCCCCACTGCGGAGTGCGCCCCTTCCCCAATTCCCAGTTGCAACAGTCAGTTGCAACTAGCAACATTTCCCAGAAGTGTTGATTATAGAGGACTTATCTGGCACTTAAGTCCCTGTAGAATCAACACTTCCAAAAATTTGTGCAGATTTTATATCTCGCTCATTAGCGGCCACTTGAAGTCTCCTATAATCAACACTTCCGTAAATTTCGACTTTAAGCCCTCCAGAATCAACACTTCCAAAAAACATGGGGGGGGGGTGGCGGTCCAGTCGAGCATCCGGCCAAGGATGCGAGTCCCGAGCGCAGCGAGGGATCTCTCTGTCTCGCCACTTGTTCCATCTCCGTGGCTATTTGGGCATCGCTCGCCAACGGCGGCGCAGCGCGCCGCGAGCGGCTTGGTAAAATTGCGATCATGAAGTACTGGCCTCTTCGCGTGATGGCGGTGCTGACGGCGCTGGGTGTGGCCGCCGCGATGGTTCCGAATCTCGCGTGCGACATAATTGTGCTGAAGAATGGCCGGCAGATCGAAGCCGATCACGTGGAGGATCAGGATGGCTGGGTGAGCTACGACACTCCGGCGGGGCGCATGAGCCTGCCGGACTCCATCGTGGCGCACGTGATACACGATCCGACGGGCCAGCGCGCGGGTGCGGGCGCGGCGCAGGGCGCGGTGAATGAGCGCGCGGCGAATCTGGCCATCGCTCCGCCGGACGCGTTGTCGCCGGCGTCGGCCGCGGAGACAGACGAGGCGGCGCGCGCGGTGCTGCATGACAACGCTGTCGATCGCGACGCGCTGGCGCGCATGGAATCCGATGCGCAAAGCGGCGACGCCGCGGCGATCGTGCGCGTCACCGTGGGCCTCGCGGCCGCGGCGCAATTTGAAGTGAACCACGGCCAGCTCGAGCAGGCGCTGGACGATTACCACATCGCGCTGGGATACGCGCCGAACGACCTCACGCTGCTGCTCAATTCCGGTTACGTGCACCTGAAGCGCAGCGAATATTCCGCCGCGCTCGACGATTTGGATCACGCCTTCAGCGTTTCGCCCACTTCAGCGGAAGTAGCCAAGCTGCGCGGCTGGGCTTATTACGGATTGAGCCGCATTGACACCGCCGTGGCCGAATGGAAACGCGCGCTGGATCTGAAACCCGATCCCGAAGTGCAGAAGGCGCTCGATAAAGCCACCAAGGATATGCAGGAGGAAGCCAACTATCGCGAGAACGAAACCGCGCACTTCATCCTGCGCTACAACGGCGACGCCACTCCGGAGCTGGCGCACGACATCCTGCGCGCGCTCGAAGACGACTTCAACGAAATCAGCATCGCGCTCAACTACACGCCGCCCGAGCCGATCAGCGTAGTGCTCTACACCAATCAGGAATTCACGGACATCACCCAGGCGCCGAACTGGGTTGGCGCGCTGAACGATGGGCGCATCCGCATTCCGGTGGATGGACTGGGCACGGTGACCGATCCGCTGGCGCACGTGTTGAAGCACGAATTGACGCACAGTTTCCTGGGACAAAAAACGAATGGACGCGCGCCGACGTGGCTGCAAGAAGGCGTCGCGCAATATATGGAAGGCAAGCGCAGCGATAAAGCCGCCGCGGCGCTAGTGGCCACATTCAATCAGCACATGGATGTTTCGCTGGCGTCGTACGAAGGCTCGTGGCTGAACTTGGAGCCGGATGCCGCGAAGGCGGCCTACGCGTGGTCGCTGGCGAATGTCGAAGCGATGATCGCGCTGTACGGCATGAATCAGTTGTCGGCTGTGCTCGATCGCATCGCCGCCGGAGACGCCACGGAAGACGCTCTGCGCACCGTCTTGCAGATGGATTACAACGATTTGGCCCTAGCGACGGCGGGCTACCTCCGCCGCACCTACATCGATAATTAGCGCGCAAAAAAAATCGCGCGGCATCGCGAACGCGACCAAGCGTTCGCGCCGCGCCGAAGCTGGTGTTCAGCGAAGGCGGGCCGTTCGTTTCGCGTATCGCTGCAAATCTCGCTAAAGCTCCAGCAGCATCGCCGCAAGCAGCGCCGCGCGTTCCGGCAACGACCGCAGCAGTACGAATTCTTCGGGACTGTGCGCGCCGCCGCCAACTCCGCCCATTCCGTCGAGCGTCGGCACTCCGATCGCCGCCGCGAAACTTCCGTCCGAGCCGCCGCCAACTGCGCGCGCACCAATGCTCAATCCCATTTGCCGCGCAAGCCGCGCCGCGCGCGCGTACAACGCTTTGCTCATGCGCGCTTCCAGCGGCGGACGATTGAATCCGCCGCGCACGGCGAGTTTCGCGCCGCGCAAGATCGGCCGCAACGCGCGCAGCTTGCGTTCGAGCGCGCGCATCTCACGCACATTCGGCGCGCGCAAATCGACCTGCGCCGTCGCGCGATCGGGAATCACGTTCGCGCGCGTTCCGCCTGCGATCACGCCCGCGCTGACGCTGACGCCGCGCTTCGGACGATTGAAGCGCTGTAGTCGCGCAATCTGCAGCGCGAGTTCCAGCACAGCATTCACGCCGCGCTCCGGAGCCAAGCCCGCGTGCGACGATCGGCCCGTGACTTCGAGCGTCACTTCGCCGACGCCTTTGCGCGCCGTCTTTAGATCGCCGCGCTCGCCAGCCGCAGGCTCGAGCACCAGCACGGCGCTACTCGCGCGTGCTTCGCGTTCGACGGCTGCGCGCGAACTGCGGCTGCCGATCTCTTCGTCCGATGTCCACAGGAAAACGATCGGTCGCCGCGGCCGCAGCTTCAGCGCGCGCAACGCATCGACGGCGTGGAGTGCGATCGCGAGGCCGCTCTTCATGTCAAACGTGCCCGGCCCAATCGCGCGCCCGCCGCGCACGCGAAACGGAGTCTTCGCGAGCGTGCCGATCGCGTAGACCGTGTCGAGATGCCCGAGCACCAGAATAGGTGCGGTGTTGTCAGCGCTGACGGCTTCGCGTGGACTCGCCGCGCGCCATTCGACGCGCACATGATCGCCCGCGGCGGATTGTCGCACGACGCGCACATTCGCGCCGCGGCGCTTCCATTCCGCTGCCACGATGCGCGCGAAGCTATCCAACGCGCGCTTATTCGTGCTGGGCGATTCGGCGCGCACGAAACGCGCGAGCGTGCGCGTCATCTGCGGTACGTGCTTGCGCAGTTCGCGCAGCAGCGCCCGCGCCGCGTCCGCAATGTCGTGTTGTTTCTTAGCCTTCATGTGCGATGCACTGCCAGTCTGGCCGCAACGGCGGAGCCATTATGCCACCGCGACCGCGCGTTATCTCGCTCCGCGCTGAAATCCGTGCGCGGAGCGGCGAGCACGCGGCGTTTCGCATATAATCGAAGTCTTGCGCGGAGCGTACGGAGCGAAGCGCGCGACCGCTCCTCAATCGAGGAAGAATCCATGATTCTTGACGTCAACGAGATCCAGAAAATACTCCCGCACCGCTATCCGTTCTTGATGGTGGACGCGATTCTCGAAATGGAGCGCGTGAAGCGCATCGTGGGCATCAAGAACGTCAGCATCAACGAATATTATTTTCAGGGACATTTTCCCGGCAAACCGATCATGCCCGCCGTGCTGATTATCGAAGGCATGGCGCAAACCGGCGGATTGTTGCTGCTGCTGGAAGTGCCGGACCGCGAGAATAAGTTGCTGTACTTTGTCGCCGTGGATGAAGCGCGATTTCGCCGGCCGGTTGTGCCCGGCGATCAACTGCGCATCGAAATGACGGTGCTTTCCTGGCGCTCGACGTTCTGCAAACTGAAGGGTCTCGCCACCGTGAATGGCGAACTCGCGGCGGAAGCGATCTTGATGTGCAAGATGGTGGATCGCGCGCAAGTCGCGGCGGCGGCGGCCGGAAGCAAGACTGAAGTGGATACCAAGAAATGAGCGAGATCGATTCCCGGGCCGCGGTTTCGCCGCGAGCCCGCCTGGGCGCGGGCGTGCGCGCCGGTGCATTCGCCGTGATCGGCGACGACGTCGAGTTGGGCGATGAATGCGTGGTGATGCCGCACGCGGTGTTGCAAGGGCCCGCGCGATTCGGCAAGAAGAATATTTTCCATCCAAGCTGTTCGGTGGGCGGCGATCCGCAGGATTTGAAGTTCGCGGGCGAACGCACGGAATTGGTGGCCGGCGACGAAAACGTGTTTCGGGAATTCGTCACCGTGAATCGCGGGACGGGCCACGGCGGTGGCGTGACGCGCATCGGCAGCAACAATCTTTTCATGGCGTATGCGCACGTGGCGCACGATTGCAACGTGGGCGATCGCACGATTTTCGCGAATGGCGCCACGCTGGCGGGCCACGTGGACGTGCACGATCACGCGACGGTAGGCGCGTACTGCACGATCCATCAATTCGTGCGTATCGGGCGTTACGCTTACATCGGCGCGCTGACGGCGCTGGTGAAAGATGCCGCGCCGTTTTCGTTGATTGTCGGCGAGCGCGAGGTGCGTTGCTACGGCCCGAACGCGGTGGGAATTGAGCGCGCGGGTTTCGGGCCGGAGCGCATACACGCGATCGAAAGTGCCTTCCGTTTGTTTTCCCGCGGCAAACTCAACACCACGCAAGCCCTTGCCGAACTGCGCGCGCAAATGGGTGATTCCGCCGACGTGCGCGAATTGGTGGAGTTCATCGAATCGTCCAAGCGCGGCGTGATCAAATAGTTTTGCCGATGACGAATCCATCCGAGAGCGACGCTTCCGCAGCCCCAGCCGACACTACGGGATGGGGCCTGATCGCCGGCAACGGGCGATTTCCATTTCTGGTGTTGGAGGCGGCGCGCAGCCAGGGAATCGATATGGCGGTGCTGGCGCTGCGCGAGGAAGCTTCTCCGGAACTAGAACGCCTGGCCAAGCGAATACATTGGGTGAGCTTGGGGGAGCTGAGCCGGGCGATCGAACTGCTGCATAAAGAGGGTGTGAAGCGCGCGGTGATGGCCGGGCAAGTGAAGCACAAGCAGATTTTCAGTTCGATACGGCCGGATTGGCGATTGGCGAAGCTGATTTTTTCACTGCCGTTTAAGAACACGGATTCGCTGATCGGCGCGGTGGCGGGAGTGCTGAAGAGCGAGGGGATTGAGCTGGTGGATTCCACGGCGTTTCTGAAACCGCTGGTGCCGGAGGCGGGCGTGTTGACGCGGCGCGCGCCGGACGCGCGCGAGGCCGCGGACATGGCGTACGGGCGCACGATCGCGAGGGCGATTGCCGCGCTCGATTTGGGGCAGACGGTGGTGGTGCGCGACGGCGCGTGCGTCGCGATCGAGGCCATGGAAGGAACCGACGAGACGATTCAACGCGCCGCGCGGATCGTTCTTGGCGCTGCGCCTGGCGGCGGGTCTAGCGCTGCGATTGACAGCGCGGTTGGAAACGCGCTTGTCGTGGTGAAAGTTAGCAAGCCGCGGCAGGATATGCGCTTCGATGTACCCGTGATCGGTCTTGAAACCGTCGAAGTGATGCGAGCATTCGGCGTGACCGCGCTGGCGATCGATGCAGGCCGCACGCTGCTATTCGACCGCGCGCACTTGATTGCGGCAGCGGACGCCGCGGGAATCGCGATCGAGGCGTTCGCGACTGACGTTCCGGCAGAGAGTGCGGCGGACGGGCTCAGGGTTGCGCAGCCGCCGAGTGAGGCCAAGTGACGGACGCATCTTCCAACGCAAACAAGCGAGTACGCGTGGCTGTGGTGGGCGTCGGGGATTTCGGACGCAATCACGTACGCGTGTATCGGGAACTCGGCGAAGCCGAATTGGTAGGGGTGGTCGATGCGGACGCGGCGCGCGCGCAAACGATCGCGCAAGAATTTTCGGTTACGGCTTTCAATAGCGTGGAAGAGCTGACAGGGAAAGCAGACGCGGTAAGTCTGGCAGTGCCGACAACGGAGCACGCGCGGCTGGGTTGCCGATTGCTGGAGATGGGTTTGGACGTGCTCGTCGAGAAACCGATCGCGGCGTCGCTGCGCGAAGCAGATGAGCTTGTGGCGACGGCGGCGCGTTGCGGAAGAATTCTGCAAGTGGGCCACCTGGAGCGATTCAATCCGGGATTGGTGGCTGTGCTGCCGCTAGTGAAGCGGCCGCTTTATTTCGAGGTGCATCGGCTGGGGATTTTCACGCCGCGCAGTTTGGATGTGGACGTGGTCTATGACGTGATGATTCACGATCTGGATATTTTGTTGGCGCTGACGGGCGAGCCGGTGACGGACATCGTGGCTGTCGGCGTTCCCGTGCTCACGGAGAAAGTGGACATTGCGCAGGCGCGGCTGGGATTTCCGTCGGGTGCGGTGGCCAACGTCACTGCGAGCCGCGTTTCCACTGAGCGGGTGCGCAAGATGCGTTTTTTTCAACACCACGAATACATTTCGGTGGACTTCACGCGGCAGGACGCTTTGCGCATCAGCGTGAAGGAAACTGGCCCGGAGCCGAAATTCGATTTTGAAAGGCCAGTAGCCGAGCGCGAAGAACCGCTGCGCGCCGAACTGCGAGCATTTCTGGATTCGGTGCGCATGCGCACCGCGCCGCGCGTGGATGGCGCGGCGGGGCGTCGCGCGCTGGAATTGGCGGACCGCGTGATGGCAGGCATCCGCGAGCACGCGCAGCGCGTCCAACTGGTTGGTTCCGCGTCCCCGCGGGAAAACCTATGAGTCAGAGGTATATGGTCCCCAGATTTCTGGTGCCGACCGACGTGCGTCCGGTCGTCGAGGACGGGTCCGAGAAGGCGCCGCCGCGCCGGCTTTCAACCGAGCTCGATACGCGCACGATCGTGCCGGCGAATCTGCCGCACCTTGAACTCGATACGCGCTCGACAATTCCCACCTACATGCCGCTGGATGTGCTGGCCGCGCGCACGGTGATCCCGCGCGACGACGGCGACGCGCCACTGGATACCCAGCACACGATTCCGGATTACGTTCCGATCACGATTACGGAATCGCGCGTGGTGGTGCCGGAAAGAATGGCGCCGGTGGAATTGAAATCGAAGCCGCCGATGTCGCCCAGCCAGTTGCCGGACCTGGTTGAGCCGGACGTGATGACGACGGGCGTGGTCAATTTGATGGACCGGCCGGTCGAGGAGCGTGAGTCAACCTGGAAGCGGCTATCGCGCTTCACGTCAGTGGCTACCCACGCCGCGCTGATCATTTTCATTTTGATCGAACCGAAATTGTTTCCATACCGGCCGCCAACCACGGACCAATTGGATTTGGCCAGGAACGAATTGACGTGGGCCGATCTGCCGTCACTTAAGAATGACGAGCCAAGATCCAATCCGCTTCCGCCCAGTCCCGCGATACGCGTGAATCCGCGCGAGCTGCAACAAGTGGCGCCGCCTGAGCCGGAGGCTCCGCCGCAGGTTGCGCGCCCAACGCCGGAAGAAGAAGCGGCGCTGCCCGCCGCACCGGTTCCGCAGCAGCAGATAGCGCCCACTCCGCAGCAGCAGGCACCTTCGGCGCCTTTGTCGGCCGCACCCACGCCCGCGCCCACCAACAACGGTTTGATTCTGCCGAAGATTTCCCCTGGTATGCCGCAGGACGGATTGCGCCCGAATAGTGGCGGCCCTCCCAGCGTGTTTCGCGAAGCTCCGCTACCGGGTGCGCGCAGAGGTGGCGGCGGAGGATACGGGGACGGCGGCGGTGGCGGGGGCGGATTCGGCGGCGCCGGCCTGCAAATGCTGACACCCACCGAGGGCGTGGATTTTAACGGATATCTGAATCGGGTTGTGGACAGCGTGAGACGCAATTGGTACGCGATCATGCCGGAATCGGTTTACATGGGCGAGAAGGGCATCGTCTTTCTGGATTTCAAGATTATGCGTGACGGCAGCGTGCCTGATTCGGATCCGGAAATGCGGGCCAGCTCACAAAAGGAAGCGCTGGATCGCGCCGCGTCATCGGCGATACGCGCATCGAGTCCATTTGAGCCGTTGCCATCGGCGTTCAGCGGGCCTTACATCGAACTGCGCTTCGGCTTTTACTACAACATCCCGCCGGACCAAGTGAATCAACCGCAATGAAGCCGCATCGCGCACAAGTTGTGGGCGCGCTGTTGTTGGCGGCGCTCTTCGCATTGTATTTGCTGATTCGCTACGGAAAAATCCTAGGATGAATCGCATCGCCTCCGAATCGCCCGCTCCGCTTGTGGCCATACTGGGTCCGACGGCGTCGGGCAAATCCACGCTGGGGGTTTCGCTGGCCGAGCGTTTTGGCGGAGAAATTCTGGCGTGCGATTCGACGCAGGTTTATCGCGGCTTCGATATCGGCACGGCAAAACCAACGCTGGCGGAGCGCCGCGGCGTCGCCCATCACCTGCTCGATTTGGTGGAGCCTTCGGAACTGTTCACGGCGGGGGAATACCGGCGGCGCGCGGAAATCGTTCTGGCGGATTTGAGCGCGCGGGAGCGATTGCCGATTCTGACCGTCGGAACGGGATTGTATTTGCGAGCGTTGCTGGAAGGATTGGCGGATGCGCCGGAGCGCTCTGCGGAATTGCGCGCGCGGCTTGAGGCGCGAGCGGTGGCGCGCGGCGCGGCGTATCTGCACAAAGTGCTGGCGCGGCTGGATCCGGAGGCGGCGCGGCGCATCGCCGCGCGGGATCGGCAGAAAGTCGTGCGCGCGATTGAGATTTGCGTGCTTGCGGGGAAGCCGGTGACGGAAGTGCATCGCGCGGGGCGCGATCCGTTGGCTGGATTTGCGCCGATTCGCATTGGATTGGCGCCGCCGCGCGCGGCGCTGTATGCGCGGATTGCGCAGCGCACGGAGGCGATGTTGGCGCGAGGATGGGTGGATGAGGTGGCGGCATTGATTCGCCGCGGCGTTTCGGCGCAAAGCAAACCATTCGAGTTCATCGGATATCGTGCGCTGCGCGAGCACCTCGAGGGGCGCGGAAGTTTGCCCGATGCCACGGGAGCGATCGTGCAGGCCACACGGCGCTATGCAAAGCGGCAACTGACGTGGTTCCGGCGCGAACCGGAGGTAGCGTGGTTGGCGGGTTTCGGAGACAATCCTGAAATCGTGGACGCTGCGCAACGATTGATCGCTGCGCAACTGGATTCTTCGGCGTCACACGCAAGCAAACGCGTCACGGCACTGAAATGAAAACCACGCGCAGCACCGATTCCCGGGAGCGAGTCTTGTTGGTTGGCGTTGGCTTGAAGCGAACACCGCGACTGCCGGGGCAGGAAGCGGGCGCGCCGGAGCGCGAATCGTTGATCGAGCTTGCGGAATTGGCGCGCAGCGCGGGGGCCGACGTGGCCGGCTCCGTGTTTCAAGTGCGAGAGGCGATCGATGCGACGACGGTGGTGGGGCGCGGCAAGCTCGCGGAGATCAAGATCGAAGCGGATCTGCACAAAGCGCCACTGGTGGTATTCGATCGCAACCTGACGCCGACGCAGCAACGCAACATCGAGCGCGAAATCGAGTGCCGGGTGATCGATCGCACGCAACTGATCCTGGATATTTTCGCGCGCCATGCGCGCAGCCGCGAAGGGCAGTTGCAGGTGGAGCTGGCGCAGTTGAATTACATGCTGCCGCGCCTGGCGGGGCAGCGCACGGAGCTTTCGCGATTGGGCGGCGGAATCGGCACGCGCGGTCCCGGCGAGCAAAAACTGGAAACCGATCGCCGGCGCATCCGCGATCGCGCGGGGAAGATCGCGCGAAGCATCGAAACGCTGCGGAAACAGCGCGGGCTGCGGCGCGAATCGCGCAGAGCGGTGCCGCTGGGGATGATCGCGTTGGTTGGGTATACCAATGCTGGGAAATCCACGCTGTTCAATGCGATTTGCCGCGCGGATGTGCTGGTTTCCTCGAAAATGTTTGCCACGCTCGATCCCACGGTGCGCGCGGTGCGGCTGCCTTCGGGACGGCGCGCTTTATTTTCCGATACGGTCGGCTTCATTCGCGATTTGCCGCCAGGATTGATGACGGCATTCAAGGCCACGCTGGAAGAAGTGCAAGAGGCGGCGCTGATTCTGCACGTCACCGACGTCTCGAATCCCAGCCACGCGGAGCAAGACGCCGGCGTGGAAAAAATATTGAACGATCTGGGCGTGGCGGACCGGCCGCGGTTGCGCGTGTTCAACAAGATCGATCGCTTGGCGCCCGCGGAGATCGAAGCGTTGGGCGCGACGGGTGCGGCGGGCGGTGCGGAGATGGTTTCGGCGCTGACCGGCGCGGGTCTGGAGCAATTGCGCGTGCAAATTGACGAGTTGCTGCCGCGCGATCCGACCGTGCACCTGCGATTTCGGTTGCCGCTCGCGGATGGGCGCGCGCTCGCGCTGGTGCACGGGTTGGGGCACGTGCTCAGCAGCGAAGTGGAAGGCTCGGAGATGGTTCTGGAAGCCGATCTGCCGGAATCGCTGGCGCGGCGACTGCGATTGGTGCCGGCCGACCCCCCGGCGGATGATTAGAATTGGAGCGGCGGAGGGCCTCGCACCTTGGAAAAGCTGTGGAAAGCGCTGGAAGCGCTTGGCGAATCAGGACTTGAGCCAAAACGGGAATTGGGAGGGGCGCACCGCCTGCGTCTGTATCGCGCTCATAATAAATGGGTTATTGTAATCGGCGGAGCGGCGGATGTGTCGTGCGTCACACGAATCGCGTAAATCCTTTGGTATGTGATTTTCACAGGCGCGGAATGCGATTGTGGCGAAGTGGTAACCCGGAACGCGTTCGATTGCGAGAAGTTTGAATGCGCGCTTCGCAACCGTTGACGGCCTGCGCAAGGCGGACTATATTGTGAACGGCTTGGTGGCGCGAGCGGCTGCGCCGGTTTGAGCGTCCTCGGTACCCCATGAATCTACCCAACAGCCTGACGATCCTGCGGATCTTCTTTATCCCGCTGATGGTGGTCGTTTTGCTGACCGGACAACCGAACATTGCCTTTTGGGGCGTGCCGATGAACTTCGGCGTGTGGGGCGTGCTGATTCTTTTGGCCGCCGCCGCGACCGATTGGGCCGACGGCTTCTTTGCGCGGCGCCGCAAGCAGGTGACGACGTTGGGGATTCTGCTGGACCCGATCGCGGACAAGCTGCTGATGTCCGCTGCATTCATTTCGCTGGTACAACTGCATCTGGTGGCCGCCTGGATGGCGGTGATCATCATCGGGCGGGAGATCACTGTGCAGGGTTTGCGCAGCATTGCTTCGTCGGAAGGGTTCACGATTCCGGCGTCTGCGCTGGGCAAAACGAAAATGGTATTGCAAGTAATGGCGGTGTGCGCCGTGCTTTTGGCGGGGAAGCAGCCGCGCTTTCATTGGCTGGGAACTTTACTGTTGTGGTTGGTGGTGGTGAGCGCGATCGGATCGGCCGTGCAGTATTTCAAGAAGTTTTGGAGCCAGTTGGACGATCGGCTGAAGCGGCGGCACAAGCTTTCGGTGCTCGACGCGCAACCGCAAAAGAAGCCCCAGGATGTCGCCACTTTGTAGCGAGCTGCGCCACGAATTGCTGGCCCGCGCGCGCCGGGCGATCAGCGAAGCTGCGAGCGGCGCGCCTGCCGCGCGATCCGAATCCAATTACGATGTTCACGGTGAGATGGCGCGTGGTGTGTTCGTCACGCTGCATCGCGGCGGGCGGTTGCGTGGATGCGTGGGCCAAATCGAAGCCAGCGGGCCGCTGGGCGAGATTGTGGAGCGGTGCGCAATTGCGGCGGCTGAAGAGGATCCGCGATTTGCTCCCGTGAAGCCGGGCGAGGTGGCGGAGCTGGAAATCGAGATCTCGCTGCTATCGCCGCTGGAACCGATCGCTCCGGCGGCGATCGAAGTGGGGCGCCACGGGCTCGTTGTGGAGCGGGGAATGCAGCGAGGGCTGCTGTTGCCGCAGGTGGCGACGGAGAGGCATTGGCAGTGGCAGCGCTTCATCGAGGAGACGTGCGTGAAAGCGGGGCTGGAGCGCGACGCTTGGAGGAATCCCGCGACGCGGACATTCGCGTTTACGACGGAAGTTTTCAGCGAAGCAGAAGACGGGTAATCGCGCCGCCCACTTGCATATAGCGCGCATATCTGTCTGCCGGGGGCGGCAAAGGGGCAAATAAAAAGGGCCGGGCGATTACGCCCGGCCCTTAATGTTTCCAGCGGAAGCGGTGGCGCGGTTATTCGATTTCGATGTAATCGCCGGCAAGAAGTTCTTTCCGAGTGTGCGTCACCAAAACTGTGGCGGCGTTCGGCCCAACACGGACGACGATCCCTTCGCCGAGGACTTCGCGGGGAAGCTCTTCCCACTTGTAGTGCTCGGGGTCGCTACCGAAGCCATATATCTTGTAGCTCGTGTTCCTGTCTTGATAGGTCAATTCGCGCGTTTCTCCTTCGCGGCGGAACACACGGACGTAGTCGCCCACCTGGACGCCCTGCTTGCTGCCCAGATTGACGTACACGGTGCCACCGAGGCCGACGGTTTGGCCGAAATGCTTCGTCGCGACCAGCATAGCGACGGGCTTGCCGCTGGGCGGCGCGAAGATGTCGAATTGGGTGTCGCTGTGATACGCCGGAGCGGGACGCTCGGCGTATGGAACCACGACGTCGTCACGCTGCATCCAATCGCAGGAGTGCGTCACCTGAGCGATGGCCGTTTTGGCCTGGACACTTACGACGCGAATCCGGCCCAAGTCCGCGTAAAACGTTCCCATGGCGTGCAGCAACGAGGCCTGTCCCCTGAACCACATTTCGTGACCAATCGGGTCGGACTCGACGCGCATCACCAGGAATTCGTCACCCACGCTTACGCCTTTGTCGGAACCTTTGTTGATGGTCACGTAGTCGGGAGCGACGGCCGTGAGGCGTTGCTCGGCCTGCTCCGGCGCGATGATGTAAGTGTCGCGCGGCACGGCGTCGGACGAGATGACGCCCGAGCAGTACATATCATCCTCGGTCGGCGTCGTCGGCTGCTTTTGCGCGTGAGCCACTCCCGCGGAGAGGACAAAAATCGTTCCTACGTTGAGACACAGAGACCAGATGCGTCGGTTCATATGAGCGCTCTCCAAACGCCGGGAGCTTCAGGTGCCCGGGTGAGATGTTCCTGAACCACGCTAACAAGAGGGCTTCAGGTGGGTCAAGAATGGAGTCCAGGGCGCTTTACACTTTTGATACCCGCATGGTACGAAAGTACTTTGCCGAAAAGGGCTTAGGAGGCGGAGTGGCCGGAGGGGATCGCATCTGCGGAGTTGTGGCCGCAGGGACGGCGGTCGAAATGGTGCGCCTGCTGCGACGGACCCTGCGGCGGACGCGAACGGCGGAATTACGCCTGGATTACCTACGCAGCGCGAAGGAAAGGGCGGCTTTTCTTGCTAAATTGGCGGAAATGCGGGCGGGCGGCGGTGCGCGGGGCGCCACGCTGATCGCTACGTGCCGCTCGCGGCGCGGCGGCGGGCAGTTTCGAGGTTCGGCGGCGGAGCAGCAGGAGGTGCTGGCAGCAGCGGCGCGGGCGGGGTGCCAATGGTGCGATCTCGAAATCGAGGCGGCGCGGGATTGGCCGGCTGCGCAGCGGCGGCGGGAGCTGCGGCCGGCGCGAGTGATGATATCGTTCCACGATTTTCGGCGGACGCCGCGGGATTTGGGCGCGGTGGTGCGGCGGCTGGAACGTGCGGGCGGGGATGCGATCAAGATCGCGACGGAATGCCGCTCGATTCAGGATGCGGTGCGGCTGTTGCGTCTGGCGCGCGGGCGACGCGACCGCGTGATTGTGCCGATGGGAGAGCTGGGAGAAGCGGCGCGGGTGCTGGCGCTGCGCGAAGGCAGCGCGCTGGCGTACGCCGCGGCAGAAACGGCTACGGCGCCGGGGCAAACTTCGCTGGCGGAATTTGCGCGATTGGGCGGACCCGGGCGTGCGAGCGGTGTGCGGTGGTTGACGCGGAAGACGCGCGTGTATGCCGTGATCGGCGATCCCATCGAGCATTCGCTTTCGCCACTGATGCAGAACACGGCGTTTGCGCTGCGGCGGCAGAACGCGATTTATCTGGCGTTTCGCGTGCGCAAGCTGCGCGATTTTTTGGATAGCGTCGCCGCGTTGGGGATTTCCGGATTTAGCGTGACGCTGCCGCACAAGGAGGAAATGCTGCGGCACCTGGACGATTGCGATCCGCTGGCGCGCGAGATCGGGGCGGTGAATACGGTTGTAGTGCGCTCGGGCGGGCGAATGTACGGCTACAATACGGATTACGTCGGGGTGCTGCGGGCCCTGGAGCGGCGCGTGCATTTGGTGAGCAGCCGGGTGCTGCTGCTCGGCGCGGGTGGGGCGGCGCGGGCGGCGGCGTTTGCGTTGACACGCGGCGGAGCTGAGGTTTTGATTTGGGCGCGCAGGCCGGAGCGGGCGCGAAGCCTGGCGCGCGCGGCGGGCGCGGAAGCGATCGCGCGCGGCGCGATCGCGCGAGAACATTTTGACGCAATCGTGAATTGCACGCCGGTGGGACTTTATCCGCGTGGCGGATCGCCGCTGCGGCCGGCGGAACTGAATTGCCGTATCGTGATGGATATGGTTTATCGGCCGCGCGAAACGGAGTTGCTGCGCGCGGCGCGGCGGCGTGGGATCGAAACCATTTCCGGCGTGGATATGTTCGTGGCGCAAGGAGTGGCGCAGTGGGAGATTTGGACCGGGTTGGGTGCGCCGGAAGCGGAAATGCGGCGCGCCGTGAACGAAGCGCTCGGCAAAGAAGAAGGGGAGCGGGCGCGGCGATGACGCTGGCGCGGATGCGGGTGTTGCGACGTACGTAAACGCCGAACTTAAAAACTGAGAGCCGAACTTAACAAATGATTCAACCCGATTTCAAAACGTTTTCACGGATGGCGCGTCACGGCAATCTAGTGCCGGTGTACGCGACGTTTACGGCGGATTTGCTTACGCCGGTTTCCGCGTACCTGCGATTGGCGCGGCACGCGCACTATGCGTTTTTGCTGGAGAGCGTGGAGGGTGGGGAGAAGATCGCGCGCTATACGTTTGTCGGCGCGAATCCGGTCGAAGTGTTTCGGTACGTGCGGGGCGCGTGCGTGTTGGAAGGCGAAGGGCGCATTTCCTGGGTGCAGGCCAATCCTCTCGATTTTCTGCGTCATCGCGTGGAGCGCTATCGGCCGGTGCGCGTGCCGGGGTTGCCGCCGCTGGTGGCCGGCGCGATCGGATATTTTTCGTATGACATGGTGCGATTGTTCGAGCGCATCCCGGATACCGGGCGCGACGACGTGGGCGCGGACGACGCGGCGATGATGTTTTTTCTGGGCATGGTGGTATTCGATCACGTGCAGCATCAAGTGTGGATCGTGCGCAATGTTTTCACTGACGGCGAAGGCAGTTTGCGCTCGAAATATTTGGCCGCGGTGCGGGAGATTGAGGCGACGCGGAAGCTTTTGGATCAGCCGTTGGCAACTGAGCAATCTGGCGAAATGGCCGGCGACAAAATGCGGCGGCGAGCGAAGGCGCGCCTGGCGATCACCTCAAACACGACGCGCGGGCGTTTTGAAGCCGGCGTGCGCAAGGCCAAGCGCTACATCCGCGCGGGAGATATTTTTCAAGTCGTGCTAAGCCGGCGCACGGACGTGCGCACGGACGCCGATCCGTTCGACCTGTACCGCGCGCTGCGCGTCGTGAATCCTTCGCCGTACATGTATTTCCTGAAGCTCGCCGATACGGCCGTCGTCGGCAGCTCGCCGGAAATGCTGGTGAAGGTGCAGGGGCGCGACGCTTTCTATCGGCCGATCGCAGGCACGCGGCGGCGCGGACGCGACGATGCCGACGACCAGCGCCTGGAAGCGGAAATGCTCGCCGACCCCAAGGAATGCGCCGAGCACGTGATGCTGGTGGATTTGGGGCGCAACGATCTGGGGCGCGTGTGCGAATACGGCTCGGTGAAAGTGGAACGGCTGGGGTTTGTGGAGCGCTATTCGCACGTGATGCACCTGGTGTCGTCACTGCGGGGCAAGCTGCGGGCGGACGTGGATTGCTTCGACGCGCTGGCGGCATGCTTTCCGGCGGGTACTCTGACCGGTGCGCCGAAGGTGCGGGCGATGGAGATCATCGACGAACTTGAACCCACGCGGCGCGGAATTTATGGCGGCGCGATTCTGTATCTCGATTTTTCCGGCAACCTGGATTCCTGCATTGCCATTCGCACGATCGTGGTGAAAAAAGGCGTGGCGCATTTGCAGGCCGGCGCGGGACTAGTGGCCGATTCAGTGCCCGCGCACGAATATCAGGAGACGATCAACAAGCAAGGCGCGCTGCTGGCCGCGCTGGAGGAAGCGAACGCGGAGGCCGCAGCGAACCGCCGCGCGAAACGGCGTGGTGAGGGCGCGGCGCGGAAGAAGACGGTCCGCAAGAAAACAGGGCGTAAGTAAGAAAGTGGGCGTACCCCACGTTCGCCCCCAAGTCGGGCGAACCCTTCTGCGGCGGGCAAGCAATGGGGCACCCAATTCAACAACAACTGCGAAAGCGGGCGAAGGCAAAATAGGCGAGTGGGCGGCTTCGGGCGATGATCCTGCTGATCGATAACTACGATTCGTTCACCTACAACTTGGCCCAATTCCTGGGGCAGTTGGGCGAGACGCTGGAGATCCGCCGCAACGATCAGATTACGCTGGAGCAGATCGCAGAAATGGCGCCGGCGCGCATCGTGATCTCACCAGGGCCGGGCACGCCGCAGCAGGCTGGCATTTGCATCGATGTGATTCGGCGCTTCGTCGGGCATATGCCGATTCTGGGCGTGTGTTTGGGGCATCAGGCGATCGGCCACGCGTTTGGCGGACACGTGGTGCGCGCGCCGCGATTGATGCACGGGAAGACCAGCCAAATCTTGCACGACGGCAAGACGATTTTCCGCAATCTGCCGCAGGGATTCGTCGCCACGCGATATCATTCGCTGATCGTGGACCGCAAGGGTTTGCCTAAAGAGTTGGAAATTTCCGCGCACGTTGCGGACGGAACGATCATGGGACTGCGCAGCAGGAAGCTGCGCCTGGAAGGCGTGCAATTTCATCCGGAATCGGTGCTTACCGACGTCGGGATGCAGCTTCTGCAGAATTTTCTTACGCTATAGCGGCACGCGCGCGATTCGCATCGTTGCCCGCTGTCCCGTAAAACACAGTATTCTCCTGTCCTGAAGCGCTAACCTAGACTCGATAGGGTTGATCATGAACGACCCGACCGGCGCAAGATTATCTTGCATCGGATGAGTGAGGGCGCGATGAAAATGTCCAAGCGTGGAAAACGAATTGTCCTCGGAGTTGTCGCTGGCGTCTGCCTCGTACTGTGCCTGGCGTTCGCGATCGGAGTGAGATGGGCTTCCCGGCATCCGCGGGAGTTCGTGGTGAAGTCGCTACAACAGCAATTTCACGGCGACGTGCGCCTGGATTCGATCGAAATGAAGATGTATCCCAGCGTGCAGATTAGCGGCGCGGGCTTGGCGATTTATCTGGCAGGGCGCGAAGATTTGCCGCCGGTGATCGCGGTGAAAAGCTTCACGGCCGAGGCGAACTGGTCCGGATTGGCGCGCTGGCCTCACCACGTTGCGCACCTGACTCTTGTTGGACTGCAAATCACGATTCCGGCGGGACTGCCCGGCGAGGAGGACGCGCGAGCGAGAAGCGCGAGCTTGGCGCGGCGCTTCAGCGGCGTTTATTTCGATGACGTGGAAACCGAAAACGCTACGCTGACCGTTCTGCCGAGGGATGCGGGGAAGCAGCCGGAGGTTCTGAACATAGTAACGCTGCGAGGGCGTTCGATTTCTGGCGATACGCATCTGGCGGTGCAGGCGACGCTGCGAAATGCGGTTCCGCCGTGCGACATCGTTACCGACGGAACGTTTGGGCCGTGGAATCCGGATTTGCCGGCGCTCACGCCGGTCTCCGGCGCGTTTAGCTTGAACAACGCGGACTTGAGCACTGTGAGCAAGGCGGTTGCGGGGACGCTGTCCGCCGAAGGGCGTTACAACGGCGTGATCGAGAACATCTCGGCGAATGGCACGACCGATGCACCGGATTTCAGCATGCAGCCCGCGGCGCATCAGGTGGATCTGACGACGGCGTTTCACGTGGTCGTCGACGGCGCAAACGGAGAAATGGGAGTCGAGGCGCTGGATGTGCATTTTCTGCACAGCACGATTCACGCGACGGGGATCGTCGCGGGCACACTCGGCCAGCAAGGGCAGGCCGTCAAAATGGAATTGAGCGCGACGGACGCACGCACCGAAGAAATTTTGTTGCTGACAAATAAGGGCGAGCCGGCCATGACGGGAAATATCCGGTTGCATACAACGCTTTCTCTACCTGCAGGCCCGCAGAACGATCCGATGAACCAGATGGCCGCGCAGGGCTCGTTCGATCTGGACAAAGTGGTATTCAGCGATGTCACGGCGGAAAAGAAAGTGAACACGCTAAGCGCGCGCAGCAGCGGACAAAACGGAAATGGTGCGGCGGAGAGTGACGTCGCGTCTGAGATGCAAGGGAAGTTCGCGATTCAAAATGGCGTGATGACGTTTTCCGATCTGAGATTTCAGGTGCCGGGGGCGCGAGTTCGCATGATCGGCACGCTCGGCCTGAAAAGCCAGAATTTCGATTTGCGCGGACGGCTCGATATGGACGCGTCGCTTTCAAAAATGGGGCCGGCTCGCGTCTCGTTCTTGCTGAAGGCGGTCCAACCGTTCTTTTCCAAACCCGGTGGCGGATCGCGGATATTTTTCAAGCTCGGCGGTACCGTAGCCCATCCGATCTATCTTCTCGATCTGCACCCAACGGATCAGGAAAAAACTTCGGATCAAGCTCCGAACAATACGGACGAGGTGCGAGCAAATTAGCGGGGTCCCTGCGGTCTTTCAATCACTGTGTGTCTAGGCGTGGCGGCGGAACGCGATCAGCGCGTTGAGCTTGGCGCGCGCGGCGCCGGAATCGATCGAGCGAGCCGCAAGGCGCACGCCTTCGCGGAAATTCGGCGCGCGGTCGGCTGCGACCAGTGCTGCGGATGCGTTGGCCAGGACGATATCGCGACGCGGACCGCGATCGCTATCGAGAATTGCGCGGATGATTGCGGCGTTGGTTTGCGCGTCACCGCCGGATAGCGATTCGCGCGGCGCGCGCGGCAGACCGAAATCTTCGGGCGAGACGCGATACTGCCGCACGGATCCGCCGGACACTTCCGCCAATTCCGTTTCTGTACTCAAAGATATTTCGTCGAGGCCGTCCAGGCCATGGACTACGAAAGCGCGGCGCGCGCCGAGTTCGGAGAGCGCGCGGGCCACAGGCTCAACAACTTCGCGCGAAAACACGCCAATCACTTGCGTGGACGCGCCGGCCGGATTCGTCAGTGGTCCCAATAGATTGAACACGGTACGCCCGCCGATGTGACGCCGCGCGGGCATCGCGTGGTGCACGGCGCGATGGGCGGCGGGCGCGAAAAGAAAACCGATGCCGATTTCCGAGATGGCGCGTCCGGCTTCTTCGGGCGCGATTTCCACGGCGATGCCGAGAGCTTCGAGCACGTCAGCCGAGCCACTCTTCGTCGAGACCGACCGATTGCCGTGTTTGGCCACGCGCACGCCGGCGCCCGCGACGACGAATGCCGCGGCGGTGGAAACATTGAACGTGCCGGAATTGTCCCCGCCGGTGCCGCAGGTATCGAGCAGTTCTTCGGCCGGACGAGCGCCGGGGGCGAAGACGGGCTCGGCGCGGCGGCGCATGGCGCGCGCGAATCCCACCAACTCTTCCGACGTTTCGCCCTTGGCGCGCAGCGCGAGCAGCAGGCGGACGATACGCGCGTCGTCGATCTGGCCAGAGAGCAGCTGGTCCATTACGGCTTCGGCTTCGGCGCGGTCGAGATCGCGGCCAGCTTCGAGTTTGGCAATAATTTCGTCCGTCATGTTGAAAGTTCCCGATCATGTGATTCGGGGATCACACAGCTTGCCACAGATGGGGCCGCCGCGATTGCGAATCTGGGGGTTCGTGCCTGACGTGGGGCGCAGAACTGGGTCTGGATCGGAGCCGAACCGACGCCTCAGGCGACGAGGCGCGCACATTGGCAATGGGAGGCGAGGGGGCCTCATCCGGGCGGGGGATGAGGTTATGCTGGCTATCGTGTGTATTTACAGTTGGTTACGGAAGATTCCCGAAGTGGGAACCCGATGGAACGGCGCGCTGGCGGAGTTCAGGATGGTCTCGCCGCCACGTGGGGTCGTCGCCACCGCCGTTCGGCGCCGCCCGCGGGGCGGACCGGGATAAGCACGTTTTCCGATTTGACCGTGCGAGGAATTGCATACAATCTGGCAAGTGGTTTGCTCTAGTTTGGTTTGACAGATTTGCGGACATCCCTTATTATATTTGGGTCTTGGCAGGGGAGCACGAGGCCCTGTAGTTGAGATCGGGCCAGTGGTTGAATAGGTGAAGGTCTTCCGCCCCGGAACATTGTACGACGGAATGGGGCTTGGAAGAGCGGCAAGAATGGGGCGCCAGCCCCGCTAAGCCGAGAAGCCCTCTCCGTTTTGACCAGTGGGTGCGAACGATTCGACTGGGTATGTGTGCGGAGTGTCGTCAGAATTCTCTCCGGACATCAGTTGAATTTAAATTTTTCTGTAGGCCTGTGCAAAGGCACCTCGTGGTGTGCCGAAGCGCAAGGAAACGAAGTCCGAGTTTGCGTTTTTAGCGGTTGCGAAGAGGAGAAACGTGCCGACGTTTTCACAATTGGTTCGTAACGGGCGCGAACAGATCCGGAACAAGACGAAATCGCCGGCGCTGGATAGCTGTCCGGAAAAGCGCGGCGTGTGCATCCGCGTGTACACACAGACGCCGAAGAAACCGAACTCTGCGCTGCGCAAAGTGGCGCGCGCGCGGCTGACCAACGCGATGGAAGTGACCACGTACATTCCAGGCATCGGCCACAATTTGCAGGAGCACTCGATCGTGCTGGTGCGCGGCGGGCGCGTGAAGGATTTGCCGGGCGTGCGCTATCACATTATTCGCGGAACGCTGGACGCCGCGGGCGTCGAGAATCGCAAGCAGGGGCGCTCGAAATACGGCGCCAAGCGGCCCAAAGCCGCGCAGAAATAGGAGCCGGGGAATATGCCGCGCAAAGGATGGATCGTTCGCCGGGAAGTGCTGCCGGACGCCGTGTACAGCAGCGACCTGGTGCAGAAGTTCATCAATTCGATGATGTGGGACGGCAAGCGCTCGACAGCGCAGCGCATTTTTTACGGCGCGATGGATCAGATCGCGCAGAAGACCAACGACGATCCGCTGAAAGTTTTCAAGAAAGCCGTGGAGAACGTGAAGCCGACGCTGGAAGTGAAGTCGCGGCGCGTGGGCGGCGCGAACTACCAAGTGCCGGTGGAAGTGACGCAGTACCGCAAACAATCGCTGGCGATTCGCTGGCTGCTGCTGTATGCGCGGTCGCGCGCGGGCAAGCGCATGGTCGATAAGCTGGCCGAAGAGTTGATGGACGCGGCCAACAGCCGCGGCGGCGCGATGAAGAAGAAAGAGGACGTGCACCGGATGGCTGACGCCAACAAGGCGTTTGCGCATTACCGGTGGTGAGGAGCGATCGAAGCGAGTAACGCCATGGCACCGGACACAAATCTCGAGCGCACGCGGAACATCGGAATCATGGCGCACATCGATGCGGGCAAGACCACTTCGACCGAACGCATCCTGTTTTACACCGGCGTGACCTACAAGATCGGCGAAGTGGACGAAGGCACGGCGACGATGGATTGGATGGAGCAGGAGCGCGAGCGCGGGATCACCATCACCTCGGCCGCGACCAGCGCCACGTGGAAGCGCGACGCCACGGAATACAAAATCAACATTATCGACACGCCCGGCCACGTGGATTTCACGGTGGAAGTGGAGCGGTCGCTGCGCGTGCTGGATGGCGCGGTGGCAATTTTTGACGCTGTCGCCGGCGTGCAGCCGCAGACGGAGACGGTTTGGCGCCAGGCGGACAAATATCACGTGCCGCGCATCGCCTTCGTGAACAAGATGGACCGCACGGGCGCGGATTTCGATCATTGTATCAAGACCATGCGCCAGCGATTGTCGGCCCGCCCGGTTCCCCTGCAATTCCCCCTCGGCAAAGAAGGATTGTTCATCGGGGTCATCGACTTCATCGAAGAAAAAGTGGTTGTGTGGCTGGAAGAGACGCTGGGCGCGAAATTCGAGATTTTCGAGGTCGCGAAGCTCTGGGACGCGGCGTTTGTCGCCAGCCGACCGGACATTGCCGCGGCGCTGAAGATTTCCGCGATCGACGAGGCTTTTTACAAAGCGCATCGCGAAAAAGTGATCGAGTATATCGCCGAGCATGACGACGCCGTGCTGGCCAAGTATCTTGAGGCGCACGCGCTGACGCCGGCGGAATTGCGCGCATCAGTGCGCCGCTCGACCATTGCGTTGAAGCTGGTGCCGGTGCTGGCGGGCTCAGCGTTCAAGAACAAGGGCATTCAGCCGTTGCTCGATGCGATTGTGGATTATTTGCCGTCGCCGATCGATGTGCCGCCGGTGGATGGCGTGTCGCTCGATGGCGAAGAGCCGGTGGTGCGCCGGGCGAGCGACGACCAGCCGTTTTCCGCGCTGGCGTTCAAGATCATGACCGACCCATTCGTCGGCCACGTGACTTACATTCGTGTTTACTCCGGCGTGCTGAAGTCCGGCAGCTACGCTTACAACTCCTCGAAGCGCACGCGCGAGCGCATCGGCCGCCTGCTGCGCATGCACGCAAATAAGCGCGAAGAAATCGACGCGGTGCACGCCGGAGACATCGCCGCGGTGGTCGGCCTGAAGAGCGTGACCACCGGTGACACGCTGTGCGACGAAGATAAGCCGCTGATTCTGGAATCCATCGAATTCCCCGCGCCGGTGATTTCCGTGGCCATCGAGCCGAAGACCAAAGCCGATCAGGACAAAATGGGCGCGGCGCTCAGCAAGCTGGCGCAAGAGGACCCGACTTTCCGTGTGCAGACCGAACCGGACACGGGTCAAACGCTGATCTCCGGCATGGGCGAACTGCACCTGGAAATCATCGTCGATCGCATGATGCGCGAATTCGGGGTGCAGGCGACGGTGGGCCGTCCGCAAGTGGCCTATCGCGAAACGATCAAGCGCGAAGCCGGCGCCGAAGGAAAATATATTCGCCAGACCGGCGGCCGCGGGCAGTACGGCCATTGCAAGATCGAAGTGATTCCGCTGCCGAATGCGGGCCACGAGGATATGCACGAATTGTCCGTCGATGAACTCGACGTGCTCGCCAAGCAAGTGGCGGGGTCGGGTGGAAAGTGGCGCTTCGACAAGGAGCACCGCTTCCTGTTCATTGACAAGATCGTGGGCGGTGCGATTCCCAAGGAATTCATCGCTCCGATCGAAGCGGGAATCCGCGAGGCGATGGATACCGGCGTGCTCGCCGGCTACGAAATGGTGGATATCGCGGTGAAGTTGATCGACGGCAGCTACCACGACGTGGACAGCTCGGAAATGGCGTTCAAGATCGCGGGCTCGATGGCGTTCAAAGAGGCCTGCCGCAAAGGCAAGCCCACACTGCTCGAACCGATCATGCGCATTGAAGTGGTGGTTCCCGAGGAATACATGGGCGAGGTTTACGGCGATTTGAATTCGCGCCGCGGCCAGCCGCAGGGCACAGAAATTCGCGCGGGCAGTCAGATTATTCGCTGCGAAGTGCCGCTGGCCGAAATGTTCGGCTACGCCACCGATTTGCGCAGCCGCACGCAGGGACGCGGCAGTTTTTCAATGCATTTTTCGCATTATGCCGAGGCTCCGGCGAATATCGCCGAAGAGGTGATCGGCAAGGCCACGGGCAGAGCGGTTCGGTAACGGAACCAAGGGAAGGGTTGCGACGCAAAGAATTTCAAACGGAAAGAGGCTCCGAACGACCACGTTGTTCAAAGCGTTGAGGAGCAGAGGGGACGATGGCGAAGGAAAAGTTTGAGCGCAGTAAGCCGCACGTAAATATCGGGACGATCGGGCACATCGATCACGGCAAGACGACGCTTACGGCCGCGATCACGAAAGTGCTGGCGAAGAACAAC
>JBEKDK010000045.1:0-23378 GCA_050014395.1 Candidatus Acidiferrales bacterium
GAATCGCCCCCGGCGCGTGCGCCAGCCGGAACTGCCGCAACTTCCCGCTGGCCACTTCCTCGCGCTCCACCCAGGTGTAGCGCTTGTGACTGTCGAATGCGATATATTCTTCCATGCGCGACCCCCCCTTTCCTCACAGGGATTTGGGATTTCCACCGTCAGCGTAACTGACGGCAGGAGTCGCGCTTTCATATTTTCATCCCGAACCCGCGCAGCGGGTGAGGGATCTGCTTTTCGCTCGATGACAGAGAAACGTGCTACGCGCCCGTGGGATGCGCCATCTGATTGTGCCGCTCGAGCGCGTGCACAATCGATTCCCGCGTGACCATCCCAACCACGCTGCCGTTCGCGATCACCGGCATGTGCTGCATCCCTACGCTGCGCATTCGGTCCAGCAGTTTCAGCGCCGATTCACTCGGCTCGGCCCACAGAAGTTTGTCCCGCGGCGTCATCGCCGCCTGCACTGACGTCACTCCCCAATCTTCCTGCGGCACGCGCGTCAGCGCCTCCGTTGAGATCATGCCCACCAATTGCCCATGCGCCACCACCAGATGCGAACCGCGCCCGCTGCGGCTCACTTCGCGCGCGTAATCCTCCAGCGAGATTTCGCGGCCCACGATCGGCGGCTCAGCCGTCATGATGTCGGATACTAACAATCCTTCCAGCGCCGTCCGCGTTTCCGCCTGCGCGTAGCTCTGCTTCGCCGCCGATAGCAGGAACCAGCCGATCAGCGCCAGCCAGATTCCGTTGACGACGTCGCCCTGCGCTTGCCACGCGCGCACCGCCTCAAACGCGCCCAGCGCGATCATGCCGTACGCGATCACTTGCCCCGTGCGCGCCGCCAGGCGCGAAGCCTTCGTGTAGCTCTTGGTCGCGCCCCACACGATCGCGCGCAGAATGCGTCCGCCGTCCAGCGGGAAACCCGGCACCAGGTTGAATGTCGCAAGAACCGCGTTGATCCACCACAACTGCCCCGTCAGCACGCCGGGCATCGAGTCCGCCGGCACCGTCCGCGAAATCAGATAGAAGCCGCCGGCCAGAAAGTAGCTCGATAGCGGACCGGCCACGGCGATATTGAATTCCTGAATCGCTTTGTCCGGGTCGCGGCTGATCCGCGCCACGCCGCCGAAGAAAAACAGCGTGATCGAAACCACCGGAATGCGGTAATGCTTCGCCACCACGCTGTGTGACATTTCGTGGAACAGCACGGAGCCGAAAAACAGCAGCGCGGTCATCAGGCCCAGGCCCCAATTCTGCTGCTGCGTCCATTGCGTATGCGCGCCGGCGAATTCCGTCGCCAGCGAAAACGTGATGAACGCAAAAATCAGAAACCAGCTCAGATCCAGAAAAATCGGGATCCCCAGCAGTTTTCCGATGCGGATTCCGCGGCCACGAAACACGTTTTCTCTCTCCCTCTATTGAAATAAGTATACCCGAACCCGCAACTCGCCGAGATTCGCGAACATTACAAAACCGCGGCCAGCGAGCCACAGCGTGTCCGCCGCCACACGCAATTCCGCCGCGCCCAAATTCGCAACGCGTTGCCTATCAACCATTTGCCGCTTGGCGTGCGGCGTGCTCCTCCGTCGGGCGTTGCGCCACGGCGCAATCCGATGAGAGCCGCCGAAGCCCGCCGCGGCGGGCAAAGGCGGCCGCCGCGCGCGATAGCCTGACGCTGCTGTAGTTGGGCGGGCGCAGCCCGCCGTAGCTCGACGAAGTCGAGCGAAGGCGGGAAAAGGAGATCGAGCCATGGAAGCCTGGATGGGTTGGGCGATCGTCGCGGAAGGGTTGCTGCTCTCGGTGGTCTTGGCACTGATGCTCACCTGGTCGGCGCTGCGAGCCGTGTTTCATCTGATGCCCGCGACGGCGGCAGCGGCACGCCTCCGCCCGGCTCTGGTGGCCCCGCGCCGCGCGCACGAGTAGGGAGTAGCCGCGCGAGGTGCGGCCCGTGTAGCGCCAGCCTTAAGGCTGGCATCTTTGGTTTCGAGATCGCGCCGAGTTGAAGCCGCCGCTACGTGAAGATCGCGCCGCAGAAGTCGAAGCAGAAGTAGCAGAAGTAGCAGAACGAGCAGCAGAAGTTGAAGGAGGGCCCCATGCACGCGCTAAAGAATTTCGCCCTGATTTTCGCGAGCCTGATCTTGACCGGCGCCGTCGGCGTAGTCGCCTACGACGTCTACATGGCGAACCAATACCATCGCCTGATCGCCGAGCGCGCGCGTCTCTTGCGCGTCGTCGAGCGCCGCCTCGCCCGCTGACGCATGCGTCGATGCGCGCGCCGATGCACAAGTTTGCCGCTAGCCACGCACCCCTGCGGGCAGCTCCCGCGGCCAGATTGACGGGGTCCGCCGCCCCTGCTTTCAGGCCCGGGGGCTGCTCGGCTGGCGGTCCCGGCGAACTTGCTGGAACCAGAAATTGCCGGCCTCAAGAGGAGCAAAACGAAGATTCCAGATCAATGGGAATTGCCTCGGGATACTATCGGTCACACCCCGCGCGCAGTTGTCACAAGAGGGACGCGTTTGGAGGCACGATGAGGAAATATTGCGCATCCGTTGGGATCCTGCTCAGTACATTGATCCTTACGCAGTTCACCCCAGTTGCTGCAGCGCAGTCGGTGGATTTATCCGTAGGCGCCACGTTCACGTTCGACATCGGGCCGAATCTGCCGCAGTTCACCTTCAAAGTGATTCCCGAACCACAACCTAAGGATTCATATGGAGACGCGCAATCGACCGTGCGCGAAATCCAAGTATTTCAGGGCAAATCCGGCCAGCCGCTGCAGCGATTGACGGGTTGTGACTTGAACGATATGGCACCTCCGCCGGATGGCTCGGACTGGTTTCACACGGAAGATATCAACTTTGATGGATACCAGGATCTCTATCTCATGACGACGTCCGGCGGCGGCAACCAAGGCGGGTGCGTATGGCTTTTCAATCCCAAGACGCGACGCTTTGACTACAGCGAGGAATTCAGCGAGCTTGATGGAGCCCGGCTCGACCCAGCGACAAAAACTATCTTCAGCTACCACAACGGCGGAATGGGGGGAGTTGTTCATGATGCGGAGAAACATTAAGGTGAAGAACAACCGCCCGGTGCTCATTTGGTCTGAACACCAGGATTGGGATTTCACGAAGAATCAATCGCACTGCGTCCAGCAGGAACGGCGCGCCGATAAAATGGTGATTATTCTCGACGTCTGGACGTCCGGGGATGACGGCGCCGAACAGTGCGTGGAGGGCAGGCTGTTCTAGAACCAGTTGGAGAACCAAATAAAACTTAACCCAAAATCACCCGAACAGACCTCGGCACTTGGGGTGAACATCGAGCCGATTGAGACAAACGATGTGCTATGATTCGCGAACGGAATCTCTGCCTGCGGGTTTGGCTGTGACGCGATGTGCCGCCGGCCGGAGACTGCTGCCGCTGAGCCTGGATGCCGCGCCCGAATCGAAACATTTCTTGGCGAACCATTCTCCCGCCACTCGCACTGGCAATTTTCCTTCTGACTATTTTTCCGATGGGCGCGCGCGCTGCAGCTGGTGACGCGAATCCATTCGTCGCGCCGGCGAGGGAGTTTGCGCGTCGCGTTGCCGCCAGTTTTCCTCCCGGCACGCGCGTGGCAATAGAAGTCCGCAATCGTTCATCGCTCGGTGCCGGCGATGTTGCCGCCGTGCGCGAAACTATCCTCGGCGAACTCGCGGCGCGCGACTTGCGCGTCACCACGACTGCGGAATCCGCCGACGTTGCGGCGAGCGCCACGATCACGCTCTCCGAAAACACGAACGGTTTTCTCTGGGTCGCGGAAATCCGCCAAGGCGATCGCAGTTCCGTCCTGCTGATGGCCGTCCCGCGCGCTTCCGCCGCGTCGACCGCGGAAAATTCCGGAATCACTTTGCGCGGCGCGCTCCTGTGGTCGGGGCCGGAGCACGTCCTGGCTGCTTCCACCGCGCCGCCAACTCAGCTCGCGGCATCTTCTGCAACGCAGTTGGCCAATTCGCCCACCGCGACCGGTGCGTCCAATTTGTTGCTGCTGATCACTGACGGCGTCACGGCGAGCGTCACCGACGCGCGGCACACGTTCAAGATAGCTCTGCCGCCGTCGGGCAGCGTCGATCGCGACGCGCAAGGCTCGCTCGCGTGGACGGCATCTGGCGTTACGGCGTCCATCGACGGCGAATCGTGCACGTTGTCTCTCCCGCTTGCAACATCTCAACCGCAGTGCCACACGGACGCCAAAGTGATTCCTTCTCCTCTGCCGAAAGCGCAGCTTGGTTCACAGCGCGCGGATCTTCCCGCTGCGTGCGGCGGAGTGAGTGCCGAGATTCTCGCCTCCGGCACGGGCGATTACACGCAGCCGGATTCGATTCGCGCATACGAGATGCGTGACGGCGACGTCGTTCCCGTTAGCCCGGCAATCGCATTCCCGGGGCCGGTATTGTCATTACAAACGCAATCGAACACAGCAGCCGTCGCTGTCGTGCACAACCTTGGAACCGGAGACGATGAGGTCTATGAGATTTCGCTCGTCTGCGGACATTAGAACGCGCGCGCGGCGCGGCGCGGCGCTGCTCGCTTGCGCAGCGCTCGCCGTGGCGCTCTCCGGCGCGTTCGCCGTCGCCGCGGCGTCCACGCGTCCGCGCGTCGGCGGCACGCTGCGCGTCGAGCTTCGCGAGCGCGTGCCCTCGCTCGATCCGCGCACGCTGCCAGCCGAAGCCGAGATCGCCCGCGCGCAGGAAATGCTCGACGCGATGCTGTTCGATCGCTTGCTGCGCCTGGACGATCGCGGCCGGCCCGTTCCGGCGCTCGCCGAAGCGTGGCAATCCGAGAATGGCGCCAAGCGCTGGCGTTTCCACTTGCGCCCCGGCGTGCAATTCAGCGACGGCACGCCGCTCACCTCCGACGTCGCCGCTGCGGCACTCGCGCCCATTGTCGCGACGATGCTCGGCGCCAATCCGCACATCACCGCAGCCGGCGAATGGCTCGTCATCGAGTCCGATGTGGCGATGCCCGCGCTCCCGCAGCAATTGGCTACCGGTCGAGCCTTCATTTTCCGCGTTGCGGCTGATGGCTCGCTTGCCGGCACGGGTCCATTCGTCCTCGATGAATGGATTTCCGCGGCGCGACCACAGGCTACGTTCGTGGCCAATACACACTGCTGGGCCGGGCGGCCATTTGTAGATCGCGTCGTAGTTTCGCTGGGCGTGGAAGCGTCGCGCATCGAAGCCGATCTGGAATTCGGCCTCACCGACGTCGGCGAATTGGCTCCCGCCGAAATGCGCCGCGCGGCTGAACGCGGGGTGCGCACGTGGTCTTCGCAGCCGATGGATTTGTTCGTCGTGGAGTTTGCTCCGCTCGACCCAGCCGTGCAGGATGAGCGCCTGCGCGCAGCGATTGCCGCCGCGATCGATCGCAACGCGATCGCCAACGTCGTTCTGCAGCGCCAAGCGGTTCCAGCGGGTGCGTTGCTCCCACAGTGGATTTCCGGATACGCGTTCCTGTTTCCCGTCAGTGCGCAATCTGCCGCGCAGCCCGCGGCACCGACCGCGCCCGCTGCTGTTAAGCCAGCGGCGCCGCTTGTCCTGGTCTATGATCCTCAGGATGCGGAGGCGCGGGCCGTGGCCGAACGCGTGATCGTGGATTTGCGAGCGGCAGGAATTTCCGTCCAAGCCGATGCCGGCGCCGTCGCGGCGAGCGCGCCACAGGCGGATTTGCGTCTCGAGCACATTCCGATTGAGCAGCCCGATCCGCAGGCCGCGTTCGCTCTTGTGTTCGGCGCGATTCCTGCGCCGGTTGCAGCCATTGCGCCAGCGCTCGCCGCCGCGCCGAGTGCCGACGCAGAAAACCCCGAATCGCTGTACGCTGATGAGCGCGCCGCGCTCGAAGGTTTCCATTTGGTGCCGCTCGTGCACGAATCGGAGAATTGGGGACTCGGCGCGACGCTGCGCGATTGGATGGCGCCGCGCTGGGGCGAATTGCACCTGGAAGACGCGTGGCTGGATCTTTCGCCGGCGGCAAACGCAACTGGTTCAAGTGCTGCGGGCGCGGGCGCTGCGCCGCGCACAACGGACGGAACGCAATGAGCTTTCGATTCAAAATTTTGCTAGCAATCACGCTGACGGTGGGCGCGTCGGTGGCGCTGGTGGCGTGGGGCGTTTCCGTTTCGACGCGGACCGCGTTCACGCAGTTTGAAACGCAGCGCGCGCAAACACTGGTGACGCAATTTCAAAGCGAATTCGCGCAGCGCGGCGACGTGGTCGCGCGGCGCATCGAAGCCATTGCCGATAGCGAAGCCACTGTGCGCATGGCGCTCGATTTAAGCCGGCCCGGCGCGGATTCTTCGGTGTACGTGAACGACGCGCAAAGCTTGGCGAAATCGTTCGACCTGGATTTCCTGGATTTCGCCACGGACGACGGCATGTTGGTTTCCTCCGCCGAGTGGCCCGCGCGCTTCGGATACAAAAACGATTGGATCACCACCGAACCCGATTGGAATCGGCAAGGCGCATTCCTCGCGCGCGTTGAAACCGCCGACAGCGTTGAACTCGGGCTGCTCGCCGTGCGCGTGGTGCCCGTGGGCGGGAAGAATTTGTATATCTTCGGCGGACAGCGCCTGGACAAAAATTTCCTGGGCACGCTGGTGCTGCCTGCGGGAATGCGCGCCTTGCTGTGCAGCAATCTCGAGCAATCGTTCCAACCGTCGGCGCTGACGGACGCCTCGGGGCCAGTGAACGGCGCGGAGCGCTTTGAATCGCTCGTCACGCAAGTGCAGCAGCAGGGCGGAACGGCCGAGCAAGATATCGCGTGGTCCGCGAATGCCGCCGATCGCGAAGCGTTTTCCGCCATTCCCCTGCGCGGGCGCAAAGGCGATCTGCTGGGAATATTTTTGGTTGGTTCATCGCAGCGCGAACTTGTCACGGAACTCGCCTTCATTCGCTCGCTTGCGATTGTGGTGGGCGGCGCAGGAATTTTGCTGGGAATTTTATTCAGCTGGTGGATCGCGGCGCGCGTCACGCGACCCCTGGCACGGCTGGCACGGACGGTAGACCAGGTGGCGGCGGGGGACTGGTCGGCGCGCGTGGACGTGCGATCGCGCGATGAAGTGGGGCGGCTGGGCACGGCGTTCAACGATATGACGCGGCAACTTGCCGACCAGCGCGATCGCTTGGTGCAGGCCGAGCGCGTGGCGGCGTGGCGCGATGTGGCGCGGCGTCTGGCGCACGAGCTGAAGAATCCGCTGTTTCCGTTGCAAATCACGGTGGAAAATCTACAACGCGCGCGCGAACTTGACGCCCCGCAGTTCGACGAGATTTTCGTGGAATCCACGGGCACGCTGCGCGCGGAGCTGGAAAGCTTGAAAGCCATCGTCGCGCGCTTCGCGGATTTCGCCAAGATGCCCGCGCCGGAATTTGAATCCGTGGATTTGAATGAAGCCGCGCGCGCCGCGGTGCGATTGTTCGAGCCGCAATTTTCCACCGTCGGCCGGCCGCAAATCACCACGGAATTCGCGCTCGACGATCGCTTGCCGCGCGTGGATGCCGATCCGTTGTTATTGCACAAGGCGCTCGAAAATCTTGTGCTCAACGCGCTGGACGCGATGCCTGCGGGCGGCGCGCTCACCGTGCGCACGCGGCGCAAAGGCGATGCGGCGGAATTGGAAATATCCGACACCGGCACGGGGCTATCCGCCGAGGAGCGCGCGCGATTGTTCACGCCGTACTCTACGACGAAACAGCACGGCACGGGGCTCGGTCTCGCGATCGTGCAGGCCGTTGTGACCGACCACGGCGGCACGGTCGAAGTGGAATCCGCGCCGGGCAAGGGCACGACGTTTCGCATCGTGCTGCCGCTCGCGCATCGAGCGGCGCGAGACGCCGCCGCGGCGCTGGCGGATTCCGCAGAGCGCAAATCGATATGACACCGGCGACGAAAGTGCACGTGCTGGTGATCGACGACGACGCGAATACGCTGGCGTCGCTCTCGCGCGCGTTTCGATTGGCCGGCCATGAAGCCACGGTGTGCGACAGCGCGGCGCGCGCACTGGAATTGGTGCGCGGCGCGCGCTTCGATCTGATTTTTTCCGACGTCGTGATGCCCGGCAAGGACGGCCTTTCGCTGCTGGAAGATTTGAAGCGCGAAGGCATCGCCACTCCGGTAATTTTAATTTCCGGGCAAGCCAATATTGAAATGGCGGTGCGGGCCACGCGATTGGGCGCGCTCGATTTTCTGGAAAAGCCGATCTCCACGGACAAGTTGCTGGTGACCGTGGAAAACGCGATGAAGCTTTCGCGTCTGGAAAATGAAAATCGCGAATTGCGCGGGCGTTTGGGCCGGCATGAAATCGTGTGGTCGGGCAAGGCGATGCAGCAATTGATGGCGCAGATCGAGCGCGTGGCAGCGAGTGAAACGCGCGTGGCGATTCTGGGCGAGACGGGCACGGGCAAGGAGCTTGTGGCGCGCACGCTGCACGATCGTAGTCCGCGGCGCGCCGGCCCCTTCATCACGCTGAATTGCGCGGCGGTGCCTTCGGAGCTGATCGAATCCGAACTGTTTGGGCATGAGAAGGGATCGTTCACCGGCGCGGCGGGGCGGCACATCGGAAAATTCGAGCAGGCCGCGGGCGGCACGCTGTTCCTGGACGAAATCGGGGACATGCCGCTGGCCATGCAGGCGAAGTTGCTGCGCGTGCTGGAAGAAGGGGTGATTGAGCGCATCGGCGGCGATCGGCCGATCCGTGTGGATGTACGCGTGATTGTCGCTACGCATCGCGATCTTGAGGACGCTGTGCGGCGGAATGCGTTTCGCGCCGATTTGTTTCATCGCGTTTACGTTTTCCCGATTCAATTGCCGCCGCTGCGCGATCGGCGCGAGGATATTCCGGCGCTGGCGGCGCATTTTGCGAAGCAGGTAGCCGCGCAGAATGGCTGGAAGCCGAAGGCGCTCGATGCCGCGGCGCTCGATGGCTTGGCGCACTATCCCTGGCCGGGCAACGTGCGCGAGTTGCGCAATGTGATCGAGCGGCTGCTGCTGGTCGCCACGGCCGATCCGATCACCGCGGCCGACTTGGAACAAGCATTGCCGGGCGCCGGCTCCGTTTCCGCTGCGCCATCCGGTGCGCCGGCCGCGGCTGGAGCGCCGGCCTCGCGAGGAACTCTGGCCGAGCGCGTGGAAGCGTTCGAGCGCGCGCTGCTGATCGAAGAGTTGCGCCGCAACGACCATCACATGACCAAGACCGCGAAAGCGCTCGGCCTTGAGCGGAGCCACCTGTACAAGAAGTGCCAGCAGCTCGGCATTGACCTCCGCGCCCTCCGCGAATCCGAGTAGCAAAACCGAAAGCAAATCCTTCCCGCCACGGCGGGCAGGCGTCTCTTGCCACAGCGACCTCGCTCGGAGTGCACCAGCCACCGGCGAACAGAAAAGCCCGGAGAAAAAGTGCGAAGGCGCACAGGCAGGAGTGCCTGTGCCACTAAAACCGGTGAGCGGCGGCGCTCTCCCGGGCTCCCTTTGCGATCGGCACGATTGCGAGACAAGCGGACGAAACGGATCTCTCCTCGCTCGCTGCGGTAACCTCACTCGGGACGGCGACGCCTGCCTGCCGGCAGAAATGCGCCCGCCGCCAGTTGCAACTAGAGTTGCAACTGGACCCCCCCCCATTTTTTTGGAAGTGTTGATTCTAGGAAGCTTAAAGTCGAAATTTGCGGAAGTGTTGATTATAGGAGACTTCAAGTGACCGCTAATGAGCGAGATACAAAATGCGCGCAAATTCTTGGAACTGTTGATTTCAAAGGGAGTTAGGCTCGACATAAGTCCTCTATAATCAACACTTCTGAGAAATGTTGCTAGTTGCAACTGAGTGTTGCAACTGGCGGTGCGGGAAGGGCAGCGGCTGCAAGCAAGGCGGGCAGAGGCAAGCTCTGCCCCTACAGGCGGAAAGTTCTCACAGCGCGCGAGCGGCGCGCGACGGCGCGTAGGCGAGAGAGTGTGTCCCGACCAAAAGCGCCGGGATGCGGGAGCGGCGGAAATGCAACTGCGATTCATATGACATGTTAGCACGCAGAGTACTACTACGTCAACTTATTTGTATGGTGTATTCGAATACAATGGGTAAAAAAGTGCCGGCCTTATCTCGGCTGGTGGGAAATCTATTGCGCGCTCCCAGATCGGATGACATTGAGGGGCCGGCAAGGGTTAAGTCGGCCTTCGGTGCTCGCATGAGCTGGCTACGACTGCTTCATTTGCCGCATGGGGCCAGCGCTACAATTTCGGGAAGGCGTTCCTTAATGTCCGCGACGAGTTCACCCGAAAGGAACGGTCCCCATTTAGCGGTGTTCGGGGTTGGGGGATCGGTCGGTTGGTCAGGGGGATAGATACGGCCGTTAGCCACAGGAATGGTTTCGGAATTGTTGGCGAAGAAGGCGAAGCTGGGATTCTGAGCATTGCGGCGCAGCACGAGCAGATAGGATTGGTTGGGCTTGAAGGGAATCTGGCCCATGTATTGGGCTCGAAGAAGCTCGCCATCGTCCATCAATTCTCCGCCGAAGCGTATCACGGCAATCTGTTGGCCCACGCTTGCATCCGGAGACGACTTGAGGCTGTCCGTCACCAGGAATTGATACAGGGTGAAAATCATGTCTTTCTTGGTGGAGAGAATGCTTTGGGCGCTCAATTCGCGCGCGACTACAATTGTGGCGGCGCCGCAGTAGCGATAATGAAACACTTGCTCATCCTCGGTCTTGAACGGTGGTTCGGGAAGAATGTGTTCGGGAATCGTCCCGACGATATATCCGCGGGCACCGTCGGGAAAAGTGTCAGAAGAATGGAGATTGGACGAGTGGCCGAGGTTACCGCCGGCCGCGAGGTCGCTGTATTCCGCTTCCGCGGCGCGCATGTCCTGGGGAGAGAGGCTTACCGTTTGCGCGTAAAGCCCGAGAGCGGCGCCACCGACGACTGCGGCGGCAATGAGGAAGGCGAGTTTGTTGAAGCGTCTCATTGTTATTTACCTTACATCACGCCCGGGGAGGACATGCGAGGGGCGAGTATGGGCGCCCGGCGGTACTCTCCGGGTAATTCTAGGAGTCTTATACACCTTTTGACGGGAGCGATCACCAAAACAAAGTGCATTGTGCGTAGGAGAGAGCGATTTCAGATTTGAAATTTGAGATTTCAGACGGGGAGTCGCGCGCGGGTGGGGAGCTCGCGGCGAGAGTTGGGCGAAACAGGGAAGAGCGGAGAGGCTGAGAAGAACGGGAAGACGGATTTAACACAGAGGGCGCAGAGAGCACGGAGAGTTGCGGAGACAGGCGACGGAGAGATCTCCGCCACGGCGGACCTTCGGCCTGGGGCGGTCAGGCGGAGAAGGCAACGGCAAGATGGAGGCCTGAAGGCCTCCGCTACGAAGTGCTACGGCTTGCCACGGTCGGCCGGAAGATTTTGGGTGACCGCGTTTGCTAACGCGCGGGAGGCGCGCTTGGAGGTGGCGTGCCAGCCGGTGGCGACGACGGAGACGGCGCGGGCGTTGCGGCTGGCGTCGAGGTCGGTGCGACGGCGGGTGCGGCGGGGCGCAACGCGAAGTAGTTGCGGGCGAAAGCCGCCTGTTGGGTGCCGGGTTCGACGGCGACGGCTTGCAACGTATAACGGCCGGCGGCGATGCTGCCCAAGGGCAGGCTGATGCGGAAGGATGCGGCGCCGGTTTTGGAGTCGATTTCGGAGGGCTCGACCATCGGTGTCTGATTCACGCGAGCGCCGTTGCGGAAGAGGACGAGGCCGGCGCGCAAACTATTTGGATCGGATTTGGCGGGCGGATAGGCCTGGAAGAAAACGTACATCGATTGGTCGCCGGTGAAGACGCGGGTGACGCTGGGGACGATGCGCTGGCCTTCAACGTCAAGCGGGGAAGATTGCAGGTGCGCGTCCGCGGCGAGGGCTTGGGTTTTTACTTCCGAAGTTTTCTGCACGGTTTCGAGCTGGCTGGAGAGCAGCACGGAACTCAATTGCAATTTATCGGGCTGCGGCGCGGGGAGGGAAATATTTTCCTCGAACGTGCCGATGCGGCCGGACTCATTTTCGCGCGCCAAGAATTTCAGCGTGTAATTGCCGGGGGCCAGGACGAAGCCGCCTTGATAGAGCAGCGCCTGCTGCTGCACTTGGGCGAAGCGCGCGGTATCGAGCTGCACGGTAATGGTGTCACGCAAGGCAGCGACGGCGCGCGTGGTGTTGACGACGCGAATTTCGGCGGCGAAATCGAAAGCGGTTTGGCGGCGTCCGCTTTTTTGCGCCCATTGCAAGGCGCTAGAGGCCAGCTTGGCGGCGATGGGGACGAAATACTGCGTGTCATTCAGGCGGAAGGCGGCGGTTTCGACGGCGACGGGCAGCTCGACTTCGGGCGTTTCGGAACTCATGGCCTCTTCGAGCTGGCGTTCGCGATCTTCGGTGGTGTACACGCCGAAATCTTTCGGCGCGTAATAGCCTTCGCGATAGTGGATGTGCGCGCCAGCCGGCAAATTTTCAACGCTGACTTTTACGTTGCGCCAGCGGCCATCGCGAACGCCGTCGGTGCTGTAGTAGCCGACGAGATAGTAGCCGGTGCCATCGTCCTGCACGGATTTGAAGGCTTCGCCGAAATCGCCGAGATCGAAGAAGGAGCGGCCGCCGGTGTCGCTGGCGAGCGTGGCCAAAGTTTCGCGGGAATCCTCGCGCGATTGCGTCTGGGTGTAAACGGCGTTGCCGGTGAACATCGACGTGCCGGACGCGGCTCCGCTGGTGGCATCGCCGCCGGGAATTTCGGCGAGCAGGCCGCGCGCGTCGACGGTGTAGATGGAAACGTTGGAGCGATTGGCGGCGTCTGTGGCGGCGCGGAGCTGCGAACGATTTTCTTCGCCGGTCTGCGTGATGCCGCCGGTGAAGTGCACGACGGATTTGCGGCCGGGGATGTCCGCCAGAATGTCGGCGACGGCTTCGATGGCAGCGAGCTTGCGATCGGTGTTGAAAATGTTGAACTCGGTATTGTCGGCGGTGAAGGCGGCGTCGGTGTCCTCCGTGGAGGTGAAATCGGTGGGCTGGGCGGCGGCGTCGGCGAAGGCGGCGAGCTGCGATTCGGCGCCGGGCTTGAGGGCGGCGAGAGCGCGCTCGAGGAAGGATTTGTCGTTGGTGAGATCGGCGATCACTTCCAATTGATTGCCGAAGACGACGATGCCGACGAGATCGGCCGGGCTCATTTGCGTGCGCACGAATTTATCGGAGGCGGCGATGGGGCGCAGAAGCTGATCGGGCTCGAGCGAACTCATATCAAAGAAAAGCACGGTGAGGCGGCGATCTTTCACTTGCTGCTGCAACTGCGCGGGCGGGGCGATGGCGCCGAGGGCGATGGTGATCGGCGATTGGTCCGCGGCGGCGGCGGTTTCGATGCGCTCGACGTCGAAATACTCGAACGTGGAAACTTTTTGCTGCTTACCGTCTTCGCTGACGTGAAATTGGGCTTGCGTCAAACCCTTCACGGGTTTGCCGTCGCGATCGACCACTTGCACGTCGATTTGCACGAGATCCACCGTGGCGCGGATCACGTTTTTGCTCTGAGCGAGCGAGCGGACGATTGGCGGCGGAGGCTGCTGGCTGGCGTTGATCGGAGCTTGCGGCGGAGGCTGCGCGGGCGTGGCGGCCGGCGATTGGGAATTTTGCGCGCCGAGAGTGATCGCGGCAGCGGCGGCGAGGGCCAGCGCGGCGAATATTGCGGAGAATTTGCGTCGTGGTATTCGCATCAGAAATTCAGCCTCGCGGTGAAATTCATAGTGCGCATGGCGCCGGCGCTGAGCACGCGGCCAAACGTCGAGGAGTTCACGACGGTTGAAAGGCCGGAGAAGGTTGGCGTGTTCGTAAGGTTGGTGACGTTCCACGCGAGATCGATACGGCGCAGGCCGTCCTTTCCGTATTGGATGCCGCGATTCACGCTGAAATTTGTGGTGAAGCCACCGGGGCCGATGATGGTGTTGCGCGGGGCGTCGCCGATGCAGGCGCCGGTGGGCGCGGCGAAGGCCGCGGTGTTGAACCAATCGGTGAGCGTGCGCTGGCTTGCCGGCAGCGCGGAATCGGCCAGTTGATTGGCGCGCTCGGAAAAATCGCCGGGCAAGATTTCGCACGCGGGATCGTTGACGCGCGCGGTGTAGGGCGTGCCGGTCTGCGCGCTGACGCTGCCGGAGACGCGCCAATCGCCGAAGGCACGGCGCTTCCAGCCGCGCGTGAAGTAAGGCTCGCGATCGCCGAAGGGCAGCGCGTAGGAATAATTCAGGCGAAAGAGATTGCGGACGTCGAAGGAAGAAAGTCCGCGCTCGGCTTCGAAATTGTTGATGTCCTGCACGATCACTTGCTGGCCGCCGCCGATGGTGCTGGCGTTGTCGATGGATTTTCCGTAGGTGTAGGTGCCGTTGATCATCAGGCCGTGGGTCATGCGTTTTTGCACGCGGACTTGCAGCGCGTTGTAGATGGAATTGGCGCCGTCGGTGTCATAGGTGAAGCCCTGCGCGTTGGCGATCGAGGTGCTTTGGCCGGCCGTGCCGAGATTCAAATTTGTGGCGCCGGAAAGCCCGAGGAGCATATCGAGGTCGGTGCCCTTCGTGCCGGTGTAGGTGAGCACGAGCGAAGTGTTGGTGGTCATCTGGCGCTCGACGCTGAGCGTCCAGATTTGCGCGTAGCCGACTTTGTAATTCGGATTCACGGCGATGGTGTTGGGGACGACGCTGCTGGATTGCGTGGGGAAGCCGTCGGCGAGCGTGAGCGCGGTGGTGGCGCTGGCTTCGAGCGTTTGCGCGAATGCGAACGGCGGCTGATTGGCCATTTCCGCGCCGAGTTGGTGGTAGATGGATTCGTTGTAGAAAAGGCCGTAGCCGGCGCGCACGGTGGTGCCGTGCTTGCCGGCGAGCCACTTATTGGTTGGGCGCCAGGCGAGACCGACGCGCGGCGAAAAATGATCGTATTGGCCGCGGACGAGTGAGTCCGGGAACGCGCCGTGGAATGGGCCGGTCTGGCCGGGCAGAACCAGGGCGACTTCGGTGAAATTCGAGTTCACGTCGAGATCGGCGATGTGGTTGTAGAGTTCGTCGGGCGGCGTGAAGGCTTCGTAGCGCAGACCGTAAAGGAACGTGAGATGCGCGTTGACGCGAAAATCGTCCTGCGCGTAACCGATGAAGGCCCAGTTGCGGAAATAGACCGAGGGAGTGCCGTAACGAATGCTGGTGGCTTGCGGCAGGCCGAGAAGAAAATCGGCGAAGTCGTAGCCGGTGCCGGCGACTTGCTGGCCGCTGCCGCTGAGCTGCGCGGTGAGCAGGCCATCGAAAGTGAAAGCGCCGTTGGGCGTGGGATCGGACAGGGAATTGGAATCCACGCGGCGCATTTCGTAGCCGATGGTGACAGTGTGCTTGGACTTCAAGACCTGAAGGCTATTCACGAAGCGCCAGGTTTGGCTGCGTTGCAGCGACGGCGAGGGCGTGCTGATGCCGGTGAAATTTGTGAAGCCGATCGCGGGCAAGCCGTAGAAAAGCGGCGTGGTGGAAATGCCGGTGATGCCGAGCGTAGCGGCTGCGTCGTCGGCGTTGGAGAAAAGGTTCAGCGTCTGCGAGCGGCTGCGCGTGAAATAAAGATTCGACGAGTTGATTAGCGACTTGGTCCAATTTTGCGTCAGGCCGATCTGCGCGCTTTGGCCGAGCGTGTCTTGATTGGCCTCGAGCGACGGAAAATCGTTGAATGAGTGCGAATGCGTGTCGCTGAGGCTGTAGGTGGCCAGCGCGCTGAGCTTCTTCGAGATTGTGTGGTTCACGCGGGCGTTGAAGCGCTCGGTGGCCGAGGGCACCAGCGTTTGAAATTCAAAATTGTCTGTGAGGCCGGGCAAATTGGCTTGCGGCACGTACTGCAGCAAGGCTGTGGCGATGGGATTGATCAGGCTCGCGCCTGTCGCCGGGCTGACAAGCTGGCTGCCTAGCGACATTCCCGCCGGGCATCCGGTGACCGCGTTGAGCGTGGGGCAGAAAAGCTGCGCCGCGGTGGCGCTGCCCGTGCTGCTTGTGGCGACGTCGCTGAAATTGCCGCCGCGCTCGGCCATTGTCGGCACGGTTGAGAATTGATTCAGCGTCGAGCGCTGCCAGTTGGATTCAAAATTTATGTAGAAAAATGTTTTGTCGCGGCCGTTGTAAACGTGCGGGATCACCAGCGGGCCGCCGATGTTGCCGCCGAACTGCTCTTGCCACGAAGGCAGCTTCGAAGTCTCGATGCCGGTGAGCGCATAGGGGCGCGCGTTGAAGGCTGAGCTGCCGAACGTATCGTAAAAGCTGTAGTGCATGCGATTGATGCGTTGCCGCAAAACGCGCTGCACGCCCCAGAGACCGCCGACTCCTTGCGCGCCGCCACGCGCGCCCGGACCACCGCGGCCGCCGCCTCCGCCCCCACTTCCGCGCCCCCCGCCGCCACCGAAACCTCCACCACCACCACCACCGAATCCTCCGCCGCCGGGACCGCCTCCCCCCGGGCCACCACCACCCGGACCGCCGAAGCCACCCGCGCCGCCTTGTCCGCCTGCGCCGCCGAACGCGCCTTGTCCCGATGCGTCGCCCATTCCACCGGGCGCGCCGGTGTCCGCGCCGTTTCCGCCGAAGTCGCCTTGCCCCGCGCCGAACATGCCGGGACCCGTGGATCCCATACCGACCGTGCCGGTCATCAGGAACGCGTCGGAGGAAGAGGCTTGGCCGAGCGCGCCCTGATCGGGCGGGGCCGCGCCTTGCTCGGCGCCGGTGTCGCCACCATTGTCTTGGTTTTGGCCCTGACCGTTCAGGCCAACTTGCTGGAAGCCGCCGCGGCGTCCCGCGCCCGCGCCGGGGCCGCCGTTCGGAGCGCCGGGTCCATTCACGCCGCGTCGCTGAGTGTTGCCCGCGCTCTGCGTTTGCGCGTTGCCGGAATTATTTGCCGGGGAATTTGACGCTGGCTGCGATGTGGAATCTGGCGTCGCCGCGGACTGCGCGCCGCTTGCGGTGGCGGATTTCTGCGCGTTTTGGCCGCCAGCGGTAGGCGCGGCAGCGGTCGCGCTCGGCGGCGGGGCAGCGGCGGCGTGGTTCGCGGCTTCGATTTCAGCGAGCGTTTGAATTGCCAGCGGCAAATCCAGCGGCGCGGGATTCGGCGCGAGTTCGATTTCCTTCGTCAGCGTGGCGAATCCCAATTGCGAGGCTTCGACGCGGTAATGGCCGGGCGCGAGCGGCGGCATTAGGAATTTGCCGTCCGTGTCCGTCCATGTGAGCCACGCTTTGCCAGACGAAATTTCGATCAGGCGCACCGTCGCGCCAGGAACCGGAGTGCCGGCCGCGGTGTGCACTGCGCCGCTGGCTTGAATCGTAGCCTCGACTTCTGGCGGAGGTGCGCTCTGCGGCGCGGAGGAATCAGGCGCAGCGGACGGCGCGGGCGATTGCGCTGGCGAAGTTGATTGCGACGATGGGGCGCTTGAAGACGACGAAGTCTGGGCGGCGCTCTGCGCGGGAGTCGATTGGGCGGCCAATCCGCAGGAATAAATCAGCGCAGATAGAATTGCCCCGGAAACGATCCAGGCAAGGCGCGACTTCAGAGACACCTCAGTGTGCCGCATCAACCTTCGATCCACCGAGCCGTCTCCCCTGCAGTGGTTTCCGCGGGAGCGGAAGCTGCAGGCACCCATCGGCTCTAACTCTCTCTCCGTCCGACTGTGAGGTTTAGACGCGGCCTCGTCAATAAAGGTTTCCGAGCGATGTCCACTACGGCATGGGGCGGTCGTGAATGATCATCCACGAAGTGCCGAATTTGTCGCGCAGCATGCTGAAGCGATGCGCGAAGAATGTTTCCTCCATGGGCATGAAGATCTCGCCGCCATCGGCGAGCAGCGCGTGAATGCGCTCGGCTTCCTCGTCGGTGTCAACCGCGAGCGCGAGATAGGCGCTGCGCATGGGCTGAAAGCGGTCTGGCGGCGCGTCGCTGGCCAAGATTTCGGTGCCGGCGATGACGATGCGGGCGTGGAGCACCTGATCGCTCATGCCGGGCGGCGCTTGGCTGGGATCGGGCATTTGGGCGTAGGTCATCAGGGCCGTGATTTTTCCGCCGATATGCTTTTCGTAAAACCTAAAAGCTTCAGCACAATTGCCACCGTAGTTCAGATAGGTATTCAGGTGCATATCTCAGTTCTTCCTTTCGACGATCTAACTGAAAGAGGGAAGCGGCGCGCATCGCGACGCAACTTCCGCGGAAGAGATTACCGCAGCACCGCGCGAGTGGGGTAGTGTCCTGAATAATTTGGAAAGGCGTTGCAGGAGCGGACCCCGGTCCGCGCGGTGCTCCTCAGGTCCGCTCTTAAGGTTTGCTCTTTAGGAGGCCGGACCCTTAGGTCCGGCGCAACGCGCCGCATACGCAGGGCCTTTAGGCCTGCCTGCCGGCGGGCGGGCCCTGAAGCTTCAGGGGCTAAAGCCCCGTGGGTGCGCGCCTGAACGCCCGGGCTTAAGCCCCGGCCTCCTAAAGAGTCCAGCGCAGCGGAGTACGCAATTCACCCAGCACAACAATCCCGGCGTGGTTGCTCGCAAAAAAGCGCAACAAAACGGTTGCGCTTTCCGGCGGGCGGCGCTAATATGCAACCTGGAGGTTGCACAGACAATGGCTGATAAAATCGAGAAGCGGATTGAGCTGAAAGCCCCGGTTTCGCGCGTGTGGCGCGCGCTGACGGATCACAAGGAATTTGGCGAATGGTTTCGCGTGAATCTGGAGGGGCCGTTCGTGGTGGGGAAGACGGCGCGCGGGAAGATCACGTGGCCTGGGTACGAGCACGTCGTGTGGCAGGCCGTGGTGCAGAAGATGGAGCCGGAGCGGCTGTTTTCGTTCACGTGGCACCCATATTCCGTCAATCCGAAAGTCGATTATGAGAAGGAGACACCCACGCTTGTCGAATTTCGGCTGGAGAAGACGGCGACCGGAACGCTGCTCACGCTGACCGAATCCGGCTTCGACAAGCTTCCGGCTGACCGGCGCCTGGAAGCGTTCCGCAAGAATGAAGGCGGCTGGACGCAGCAAATGACGAATATCGAAAGCCATGTCGCGCAGAAGCCGTAGCAGCGCGGCGCTCAAGCGGCAGGCTTCCGCGCCGCTATTCGCCGCGCTGGGCGATAAAACGCGGCTCGCGCTGGTTGCGAAACTGAGCGGGGGAGAGCCGCGCTCGATCGCGCAACTCACCGCGGGCTCGAAGCTCACGCGCCAAGCGATCACCAAGCATCTGCGCGTGCTGGAGCGCGCCGAACTCGTGCACAGCGTGCGCGCCGGCCGCGAGAGTTTGTTTGCATTCGATCCCGCGCCGCTCGAAGAGATCAAGAGATATATCGATCTCGTCTCCGAACAGTGGGATCAAACGCTGTCGCGGCTAAAATCGTTCGTCGAGCGTTGAGCGCGGGCCGGTCTGCGGCTCAGGTTTCAAAAAGCGCGTCAATGAGGAATTGAGTAAGTTCTTGTGAAATTAATGTGTTACAGTCCCCGCCAACAGGAGGTACCACTCCCGTGCGTCAGCATCTGATCATTATTATGCTGGTTCTTGCTGTGGTGTTCCCGGCGTTAGCGCAAACTACTGCGGCGCCCGACCTCTCGGGCACCTGGGTTCTCAATGTCGGCAAGAGCACGCTCGCGAAGGACAATACGACAAAGTCCGAAACGATCGTAATTGAGTACAAGAAGTCGGCGATCGTTTTTCACTATAGGACGGACGGCAAGAAATCGACGGAAACGTACACGCCAGATGGGCAGAAGCGCGTCACGGAGAACATGTCGTCGGGTCAACTTGTTTCAACGGCGAGCTGGCGCGGCTCGGTGCTGGTTATCGAGTCCACGCTTGAGATGAAAATCCCCAATGTCGTGGTAACGGTTTCTGGCCTTAAGCCTGTTGTCGATACATGGACGCTGGCGACTGACGGTCGAACTCTCACTCACGAGATAGACGACCCCAAAGAGATTTCCGTCTACGACAAGCAATAGATGTGGTTACAGGCACCCTTCCACCAACTGCACGTCGTCAAACTGACCGGCGTAGAAGTCCTGAATCTTTCCCTTTTCCGTTTCAAATCTTATGCCATAGCGGCCATCCGCCGAGCGCACCGTCAGGTAGTGGCCGTCGTCAATATATTTCTGCGGTTCAACTTTCATTTGGGCGCCGTAGACGCGCCGGGCGTGTTCCTCGGAATCGCCGACCTGAATACCCTCAGTGGTTGGAATGCCTGGGGCATCGACGTCCACTCGGCTGAAATGGCCGTCATCTATCATGAACGCGATGTGAGCATGTTGGGTAGATTTAACGTAGAAGCAAGCCTGATCATCCTTGTTCCTGGGCATGGAAAACCGCTCGTGCAGGGTTGCGTTCAACTGAGGAAGCGTCATTCCAACCTTGATCGGTCCAACGCCGTCCTCACGAATCACCCAGCCGTCATCAGCTTGAACTAGACTCATGCCGAAGATGGCTATCACCGCCAGCAATGCCGACGTGCGCGAGATCATGAGCACGAGTCTACATCCGAAAGGTGCAAGGGTTATGCCCAGTTGTCTTACGCATATTGAATTGATTACGCGAGTTACCATCATTATTTCCGGCTAACTTCTGTTGAGTCAGGGAATCGGAAACTGTCGTACGGGCTGATGCCTGCGCTCGGTGCGGCGCCAGCAGCGTGCGCGCCGGCCGCGAGAGTTTGTTTGCATTCGATCCCGCGCCGCTCGAGGAGATCAAGAAATATATCGATCTCGTCTCCGAACAGTGGGATCAAACGCTGGCGCGGCTAAAGTCGTTCGTCGAACGCTAAATGGCGGCTAGGCGGAACAGTCTCCGATTCCCACTCAGCCGAAATGGAGGCGATTTCGCGGCATCGGGCCAATGGTTTGTTTACTCTTACCCGGCAAACATTCAGAAACTCAAGGAGGGTTCATATCCGAAGGACATACTAGGTTGTAAATACTTTTTAGGCCCCGGCCAGCAAAGCTCCTAGAAAGACTCTCAATTGAAAGTCGCCCCATCGATTACCCGGCGCTCGTTGCTCGGCGCAGCCGCAGGATTCCCGCAGCACTGTGCATGCGCAGCGCGGCCGTCTTGGCGGCGCTTGGGCGTGGCCGTGGCTTTACTCGCGGGCGTTCTTGCCTTTACCGTCTCCAACGCCCGTGGCCAGCAGCCTGCCAACCCTGACATTTCTCTCCCCACGATTACCAGCGCGCACGCGGTCCACAGCCTTCCCGTGGAGGAGGCAACGCGGAACTTTTCCGTGCATCTGCGCGCCATAGTGACCTACTACGATCCATACATCGATCCGCGACACGGTGCGCTTTTTGTCTGTGATTCCAGCGGATGCATTTTTGTCTCGATTCCATCAAGACCCATACTTCCGATACACGCTGGAACTCTGATTGACATCGAAGGCGTAAGCGGCGCGGGAGACTACGCGCCGGTGATCGTGCAGGCCAAGATACGCGCGATCGGCGAATCGCATGTTCCGGCGACGGCGCCACGAGTCAACCTCTCAGAAATGATGACGGGGGCCGAAGATGGTCAGTGGATCGAAATCACGGGTATCGTTCGATCCGTGGTGGATTCCGCCGCGGATGTGACGCTGAATGTTGCCGCGAGCGACGGAATCATCAGCGCCACGACGCTGAAAGATCCGAACGTGGACTATAGCCGGTTGGTTGACGCCACGGTGCAGATTCATGCCAACATTGCTCCGTTGTTTAGCAAGAATCGCCAGATCGCCGGCGTCCGGTTGTTTTTCCCCGGGATTAGCGTGGTGAAGATTGAGGAGCCCCCGCCACCGGACGCTTTTGCTTTGCCATTGCACCCCATAAGTCACTTGCTGCGATTTGAGCCAGACGCCGCTTTCCTGCATCTGGTTCACGTGCGCGGGCGCGTGACGCTGGACTGGCCGGGCCGCTTGCTGTGCATTCAAGACGACACAGGCGGACTGTGCGCCTCGATCACGCAGAGCAACTCGGCGGCGCTGGGCAATTGGGCGGACGTGGTCGGATTTCCCGTTGCCAGCGGATTCGCTCCCGCGCTCGAGGACGCCGCCTTTCGGGCCGGTGATGCAGGCGAACCGGTTGCGAGCGAACCAATCACAGCCACGCAGGGGATGACCAGGGACTACGACGCGAGACTGGTTCAAATCGACGGGCGATTGGTTGACCTGGATTCGACCGAGAAAACTCCCACGCTGATGTTGTCATCCGATGGGATCCTATTCTCCGCCGCATTAGTGGGCAGCCCGAGAGAGAAACTCGCGTGGAAGCCAGGCAGCGATCTCCATTTGACCGGAGTGTTTTCCGTGCAGGTGGACGCGAGCCGAATTACGCCCGGCGACTGGCGCCCGCAGGTGGTGGGATTCCGAATATTGCTGCGGTCGCCGCAGGATGTTGTCGTGATCAGAAGCCCGTCTTGGTGGACTCCGCTCCATGCGATCTCCTTGGTCGGCGCGGTGACGCTGGCAGTGTTTGTGGTGATGGCGTGGGTGGTGGTGCTCAGAAGGCGCGTGCGGCAGCAGACACGGACCATTCGGCAGCAACTGCGGCAGCGCCAGGCCTCGCAAGAGGAGTTGAGCGAGACGAATCAGGCCCTGAAAGCGCTGGTGGACGCTTCTCCGGCGGCTATCGTGTGCGTCGATCGCGACGGCAAAACGACCGTGTGGAATCCAGCCGCGGAACGCATGTCCGGGTGGACCGAAAAAGAAGCCCTCGGGCGGCCATTTCCGATGATCGCCGACGAAGGGCGCGAGATTTACAACGCTCTTCTGAGCGCAGCCCTGCGAGGGGAGAACCTATGGAACCACGAGGGAGTGGCCCTCAAGAAGGACGGCTCGGCGTCACGTGACGTCATTGTCTCGACGGCGCCCTTGCGAGACGCTGCCGGAGAAGTCTGCGGGGCAATGCATATCCTGCTTGATATCACCGAAAGAAAGGCGGCCGAAGCCCAACTCCGTCTGCAAGCGGCCGCCCTGGAATCGACGGCGAATTCAGTCGTTATCTCCGATAAGTCAGAACGCGTTCTGTGGGCGAATCCGGCATTTACGACGCTGACCGGGTATTCCGTTGAGGAAGCGATTGGGCAGACTCTATACATGCTGGATTCGGGCAAGCAGCCGAGGTCCTTCTTCGAGAAGATGCGGAAGACAATCTCGGATGGTCAAGTGTGGCACGGAGAAATCATCAATCGGCGCAAAGACGGCACGCTGTATAGCGAAGAGCAAAGCGTCACGCCCGTGCGCAATGAGTCGGGCGAGATCATTCACTTCGTCACGATCCAACAGGATGTGACCGACCGTAAATCGCTGGAGGAACAACTGCAGAAAGCGTCGAAGATGGAATCGGTGGGCAGGCTCGCG
>JBEKDK010000046.1:0-23694 GCA_050014395.1 Candidatus Acidiferrales bacterium
GTCGGCGAACAGACCGGTGCGATGGACGCCATGCTCCAGAAAATCGCGGATTTCTACGAGGATGAAGTGGATGCCGCGGTGAAGGATTTGTTGGCGGCGATGGAACCCATGATGATCGTGTTCCTGGGCGTCGTCGTTGGCGGCATCGTTATTTCGATGTACTTGCCGTTGTTCTCGTTGATCGGCAAACTGAGCGGCCATTGAGACATTGTTCGAGTCAACCCGGAAGTGGCGAGAGAGCGGCCGCGCTGCACGCATCTTTGCGGCGTGAGCGCTGCTCTTGCCCTCCGGTCTCACCTTTCTGAGGGATTCACGCTGGATGCAGAGCTTGCCGTCATAGGTCCGCGCCGATGGAACTGACACAAAATGTCAATCAGTGGCTGGCGTGGCTGACGCGCGTCCGCTTCCTGATCATTACGCTGGTGTTTGCGATCGTGGTGCTGTTGCGAGAGTATTCGCTGCTTTCGATCGCGGCCGACCAGTTTGTGCCGCTGATGGTCGTGTGGTACGCGCTGGCGATTCTGTACGCCGTGCTGCTGCGCTGGATTCCACAGAACCGCTGGCACGCGCCGATCGAAATGGTCTGCGATCTGCTGATGATCACGGGCCTGGTGTACATTACCGGCGCGCAGGAAAGTTACTTCACCTCGCTGTACCTTCTTTCGATCATTGTCGCGAGCATTCTGTTTTCCCGGAAAGTAACTTTCATCGTGGCGGGATTCGGTTTCGTGCTATTGGGCGGCATGGTGGAGCTGATTTACTACGGGCTGCTGCCGTCAACGGCGGTCGTCGCAAGATTTGCAGGCGTTCAACGAAGACATCATTCATTCGATGCGCGGCGGATTGATCACCACGGATTTGGACGGCCGGATTCTGCTGTTGAATCGAACCGGAGAGGAAATCACGGCTTGCAGCTTCGATTCCGTTCGCGACAGGGTCCTCGCGGAAGTGTTCCCGGAATTCTGGTTGCCAGGGCGGATGGGCGCGAACGGGGAAATGCTGCAGCGGACCGAAGTGGATTTTCGCACCGCCGACGGGCAACAGCGCTTTCTGGGAATCTCGGTTTCGCCGTTGCGCACGGCCGAGCGGCGGATGACCGGTTACGTTTTTAATTTCCAGGACCTGACGGAATTGCGCCGCCTCGAGCAGGAAGTGGCCACGAAGGAACGCATGGCGGCGATCGGCCGGCTTTCCGCCGCGATCGCGCACGAGATTCGGCAACCGCTGACGGCGATGGCCGGCGCTGTCACGGAAATTGCGCGCCTGGTTCCGCTGGAAGAGGACGAGCAACACTTGGTGGGAATCGTGAGCAGGGAATCGGAGCGGCTGAACCGGATCATCACGGATTTCTTGAATTATTCGCGCGAAAAAACTTATGAGTTCGGCGAGGTGGATTTGGCCGGCCTGCTTGACGAGACGCTGACGCTGCTGGAGCGCCAACCTACTCTGGATGGGAAATATCGAATCGAGCGCAATTGGCCGGGCGTTCCCGTGCGCGCCAAGGTGGATTCCGGGCGGATCAAGCAGGTCTTTTGGAATCTTTGCGACAACGCGCTGCGCGCTATGCCCGCGGGCGGAACGCTTACGGTGGGCCTGGAGCTGGTGCCTTTCTGGGTGCGGATTCGTTTTCGCGATACGGGCGTGGGCCTGGATCCGTTGCAAAAAACGAATATTTTCGAGCCTCTGCAATCCGGATTTCCCGGAGGCACAGGACTCGGTTTGGCCATCGTGTATCAGATCGTGCAGGCGCACAGCGGGCGGATTCTAGTGATGTCAGAGAAAGACCGCGGCGCGGAATTCACCGTGGAACTGCCGCGAGTGGCGTGAAGAAAAGGCGGTAACAAGAAGATGGCGCACATACTGGTGGTTGACGACGAGCGCTCGATCTGCGAGCTGCTGGAAATCACGTTTCGCAAGGAAGGCCACCGGGTGGAGGTAGCGCTGTCGGCGGAGGCCGCGCGCCGCAAACTGGAATCGCAGATTTTCGATATTGTGATTTCCGATATCCTGTTGCGCGACGCGAATGGCGTAGACCTGTTGAAATCCATCAAGGAGCGTTCGCCTTCGACTTTTGTGCTGCTGATCACCGGCGTGCCGACGGTCGAGACTGCCATCGCCGCGATCAACGCCGGCGCGGATCGTTATGTCGTGAAGGACCACGAGTTGGTGGATCAGCTTCGGCGCGCCGTGGCCCAGGTGGACGAGACGCTGCGGTTGAAGAGCGAGGCCGGAATTCTCCGGCGCGAAATCCGCAGGCTTACGGGACAGCAGAATATCGTCGGGCACAGCCCGAAAATGCGCGCGGTGTTCGACATGATCCAAACCGTGGCTCCGCAATCGAGCCGCGTGCTGATCACCGGCGAATCCGGTACGGGCAAGGAGCTGGTGGCGCGGGCCATTCATGAAAATAGCGCGCGGGCGCAGGCGGCGTTCGTGACGATCAATTGCGGCGCGTTCCCCGATTCACTGCTGGAATCGGAATTGTTCGGTCACATGCGCGGGTCATTCACCGGCGCCAATGAGAATCGGCAGGGATTGTTCAAGTCCGCGGACGGCGGGACGCTGTTTCTGGATGAAATCGGCAACATGAGCCTTAGCATGCAGGTGAAACTCTACCGCGTGCTGCAGGAAGGCAAAGTGCGGCCGGTGGGCAGCAACGTGGAGATCGACGTGGATGTTCGCGTGATCACGGCGACGAACAAAGACGTCGAAAAGGCTATCGCAGCCGGGGAGTTCCGCGAGGACCTCTTCTATCGCTTGAACGTGATTCCGATTCACTTGCCGGCGTTGCGCGAGCGCCGCGACGATATCCCGCTGCTGGCGCGAACGTTCCTCGAACGCTTCCGCACTTCGATGGATAAGCGCATCGAGGGGATCGAACCGGCCGCCATGCACAAGCTGGAGGCTTACGATTGGCCGGGCAACGTCCGCGAGCTCGAAAATACGATCGAGCGCGCCGTGGCGCTGGAAACTGGGCCGCTGATTTCTGTGGCTGTCTTGCCGGAGAAGATCATTCACCAGGGAGATGTTCTCGAGGCTGCCAGCCAATCCGGAAACGGACACGGGCATCCGGCGATTCCCGAGGCCGGCATCGACCTCGAGAAGTTCATTCAGGCCACCGAACGGGAATACATTGTTGCGGCGCTCGAAGCATCCGGCGGAGTGGGCACGCGCGCGGCCGAGCGGCTGCGGATGACCTACCGTTCCTTCCGTCACTACTCCAAAAAATACAACATCAGCTAACGGTGTGCTGGATATTTGGCCGGAACACGCATGGGCGTGGAGAGCGGCACAGCCGATCGCGTGCGTCAGCGGGTTTCGTGAAAAATGCGGAATAGCGCCATGAAGTGCCGGTAACCGATGTCCGGAAGCTTACGCAGGTGGTAAACCTGGGTGACGCCCGCAGCCCGGCGACGATGGTGGACGGGGATCTCCTGAATGGAGTATCCCCGGCGGCTAACGCGCGCCGAGAACTCCCACCAAAAACCCTCGCGCATCGCGCCCATTTTCCCCGCAATCTCGTGAATCACTTCCTTCCTTGCGAGCACAAACGGACAACTCGGATCGTGGATGGGAACGCGGTAGAGCATCTTCCAAATCACGAAAAACGTGGATGACATGATTTTCCGCAACAAAGTGTCGGCCCGGTGCACGCGCCTCCCGATCAAGACGTCCGCGTCGTTTCTCGCTTCCCAGAACTTGCGAAAATCTGCCGGGTCGCACTGGCCATCGGAATCAAGACAAAGTAAGAATGGCGCTTGCATCTCCATCATGCCGTCGCGTACGGCGCGCGAATATCCTTTTCGGTCGTCGCTCAGCTGCAGCTTTACCGGAAGCTCCTTGGCCAACTGCCGCAAGACTTGCTTCGTATTGTCTTTGCTTCCATCTTCGCAGAGCAAAAATTCCAAGCGGGCGGCCGGAGAGATCGCGTCGTAAATTTCGTGCACGGTTGCGGCGATGCCCTGGGCTTCGTTGTGAACCGGAAGCAAGATTTGAACTTCAGGAGAGTCGGCGGACACGTGGCGTCCCTCGGTGCGTTGAACCTGCGGTTGATCCACCCCAAGCGTAACAGCGCAGGGGAAGGCCGATGAAGCAAGTCTTTCGGGTGTCGCGAAGTGATTATCAGGATGTAAGACAAGACGAGCACGAATTGGTGAGGGAACGCCGCCCTCCAGTCATAACATGAATTTGATTCGGTTGCCGTGCGCCCGAGCCGGTGATGCCTCTCTAACGTCGTCGAAAGCGGAAAAGCCCACATGCGCGAAGACCATTCGATCCAAAATCAAATTCACTCGGGCGCTCTGCGCGTGGCATTTGCTTTGCTCGTGATCTATTGCGTTGCAGGGGCGGGGCTTCTGATTTATGGCGGCGCGCGGCTCTTGCACAACCCGTGGGACAATACTTCTTTTGAATCTCCGCAGACCTATGCGGCGATCTATGGCGCGCAGACTGGGAAGCTTTACATTCCCATGTCGCAACCGCCGTACACGCTGCAGGCGTACGCGCCGCTTTACTACGCCATTGATGTGTGTGTTGCTTGGGCCGCGCATCTCGATATCGATCGGTTCATTTTCCTCGCGCGTTTGCTGAGTTACATTGCCTTTCTGCTTTGCGGCGGAATGGTATTCCTGATTTGCCGGGCCGCTTCAATCCCGCGGCTCCACGCGGCGCTCGCCGCGCTGATGATGCTGGGCCAGCCCGACATGATGGGTTGGAATAGCTCTCCTCGGCCGGACATGCTGTTTCTGCTGGCGATGCTGATCAGCCTTTATTGTGTGGTGCGATGGGAAGATGATTTGTGGCGCGGATGCGTGCTGTCCGGATTTTTCGCGGGAATTGCGTTGCTCATTAAACAACCGGGCTTTGCCGTGGGCGCCGGAATATTTGCTGTTTGGGTCCTTAGAAAAGAGTTCAAGAAGGCCGCGGTACTGACGGTAAGCGCGCTTTCTCCGGTTGTGGTTACCCTCGGGATTCTTTACTGGCGGCGGGATCCCTTCTTCCAGCAGATCATATTCGCAGGAAAAAGCCTGTGGTCAATTCGCGATGCGGAGTATTTCGTGTTTTTCCATTGCCTTTCCGCCTTTTGGATCGTGCCCCTCGCGATCGGCGTAATTGGATTCATACGCGCGGTGCGTCTGGATAGCAAAGCCCAAATGATCGCAGCTTTCGCGCTGGTGAACTGGCTCGTGGGAGTCTCGGGCTTGCCACAGCTTGGGGGCTATCTGAATTATTTGTTTGCCGGCCTGGCGGGCTGCGCGCTTCTGCTGCCATACGCAATCCAAGGCGTTCAAGATCGCGTGCGGACGACGGCGTTCGTGTTGATCCTGAGCGCGGCCTTGGGCTGGGCCAGTTGGACGAGCTACGTATACGGGCGCGGCCTAATCAACTACTTCCACCGACCGCCGGAGTCCTCGGTCACGTGGCTTCGCCCGTATCGCGTCTTGTCCGATATCACAACGATGAATCTTCATGGTCGCGAGCCGAATCTTTTGGATCCGGTCGGTGCCCGTCTGCTGGAATTGACGGGGAACTGGGATCCAATTCCGATCGTCGAGAATCTGAAGCGCGGCGATTACGACTTGATCGTTCTCACGCGTGCCGGCGATCAGCACATGATGCCGAGCTACCGCGGAATCTCCTACTTCAGTCCGCAAGAGACCGGCATCATGAATGAGAGATATGAGTACTTGTGTACGACCGCAGGCGCGGTCGTATTGAAGCCCCGCGGACGCGAAGTCGCGGCCACTCCGGAAATGTTCAGCCGCATGTTGCGCGCTCACTGCGAGATTGGGGATCCCGAAATTGCGCCGGACCTCGTCGTGAGCCCAGGAGCGCGATAGAACCACGTGTTGCGGCGCGCGACTGCGCGCACAGCACAAGCGATCGCATACGACGCCAGCACCGTCAGCGCCGGGTCCACCGGATGACGGTAGCGCAGCGTGGCGTGGGTGACGTAATACACCGCGGGGTAGAACGCCAGATATGCGAAGAACGGCCATGCGAGCGGGCTGCGCAAGCGGAACATCGCCCACAATCCCGCCCAGCCGCAGACCACCAGCAGCGCGTTGATGCCAAACGCGATTCGGTTCGGCCAGGTCATCATCGGCCAGACGTCCTTAACGCGGACAGAAGTGCCGGTCCAAATCACGATGAAACGCATATAGACAGAGTGCAGCGTTTCCAGGCGATGCGTTTCGATGTGTTCGAGCGCTTGCGCCTTCTTTTCGCGCATGAAGGCGATCTCTCCCACCTCGGCCATGCGCCGCGTATCGATCCAGCTGGTGTAGGGGCTGCGCGCGTCAGGGAACAGGTTGTGGTCTTCGTATTGATTGTTGCCCAGCCAGAGTTCCAATCCGAAATTGGAGCGGAAGGGAATGAACTGATGGAAGGTGAACCAGTTGCGCGCGGCCCACGGCGCGCAACCCAGCACGATCATGACCGCAGCCACGGCCGGCAGGCGCAGCCATTTGCGGCGATGTTGATACAAATGCCACGCCAACCACAGGAAAAGAAATGGCAACACGGAGAGAATCGTCGGGCTCGTCTCCAGCGACAGCGCGCACAGCAGGCCGTAGCCTATCCACGCGGCGGTGCGATCGGAATCGCGCACACGCAGTGTGGCCAATAGGACGAACGCGGCGAGCAGCGCCGTAAGCGCGCTGTCCCACACACCGGAAATCGCGCCGGCCGTCAACATAACGCCGGAAGGGAAGATGGCCCAGAACGCGGCGGCGCCGAGTCCCGCGGCGTCTCCCGCGGCGCGTTTGCCAAGAAAGAAGATTGGTATGCAAATCAGCGTCGAGAAGAGGCCGGTGAGTGTTGTGGCCGCCAGATAGGACGCGGTGCTGTGAACGCCGAAGACTTTGAAAATTCCAGCAAGCAGATAGATATAGACGGGCGGCATCAATGCCGAAGCGCCGGTGTGGATCAAAGGATAGGGATTGCCAAAGCCGTGCCCGGTGGCGATGGACGCCGCGATCTGGCTCGCCTCATAACCATAGTCGGCAGGCGTACTTTCCCCCATATAGTCCCAGCGGTTGTATGTGGCGCGGACGATGAAGGCCACTAGCATGATCAGAAACAGCAATGCGATGCTGCTGTTCAGCTTCTTCTTCATGGCGTCACGGATTCCATCGGGACAGGGGCGGACTCGTTGGACTTGGGCTGAGTTGCTGTGGAGCCCAGAAGCAAGCGGAACGGATAGGCCACTGCGAAAACCGCCAGCAACGTCAGGACCGGATCGATGGGATGGCGGTAACGTCCCGAGCCGTGCGTGATATAGAACACCGCGGGGTAAGACAAAATCACCAACGCGTACGGCGTCGCTTCCGGATTGCGCGAGCGAACCGCCAGCAGCGCGCCCAGCAACGCGAGCACCGAAAACGAAATCTCAAATACCCGGCCAACGCGCTGATACCAGCGATCCGCGTGCCACGTATCTTGCAGGGGATCCCATCCGCCGAGCCACGTACTGACGACGCGATGGAAGGTCAGGCGTGCGGCGTCGGCCGGGTGGGAACGGATGAACTCGACCGCTTCGTGCTGCTTTTCCGCCATGTATGCAATTTCGCCCATGCTGCGGTAGAGGCGGGCTTCGTCGAGATTGTCGTTGGGATGCTGATAGCCGTTATCGTTATCGACCGTCCCCGGATTGTTGCCCAGCCAAAACTCGAGACCGAAATTCGAGCGCAACGGAATCAGTTTGTGAAAGACGGCTTCGTTGCGAATGGTCCACGGAACCAAACCGAGCACAAAGAGCAGCCCGCACGCGGCGACGCCGCGAAGCCACGGTTGATGCGCGCGCCATAACTCCAACACGAGCCACGCGCCGAGGAACGGCAGCACGGCAATCAGCGAAGGGTTCACGAGCGCGCAGAACGCCCACAGCGCGCCGTAGCCCGCCCAGTTACGCACGCGCGGCGCATCGCGAAGCGCCAGCGTCGCCCAGAGAATCACGGCCATACAAAGAGCGGATAGCGCCGTATCCCAAATCCAGATCAGCGGGAATACGATCGCGGTCGGCAGAAAAACCCAAGCCCACGCGGAGCAGGTGCCGGCGGTCAGACCGAACGACCGCTTTCCTAGGAAGAAGATGGGAATGCATGTGAGCGCCGAAAACCCCGCGTTGATCGACTCCAGAACCAAGAAAGACTTGTAGCTATATATGCCGCAGAGCTTAAAGATGCCGGCCGTCAGGTATGGATAGATCGGCCCGAACCACGCCGTCGGCCCGGTTGGAAACCAACGCAGCGGAGAAGAGAAGCCGTGGCCCGAAGCGATCGATGCAGCCACAGCCCCCAATTCGTATCCGAAAGGGAGGTTGATGCGCACGGGGTTCAGCCCGCCGAGGCGGTAATGGAACAGCATCACAGTGCGCACGCCGAATGCGACAACGGCGATGAAGCCGGGTGATGTGAAGACGCGCTTGATAATAGATTTCATTGGTATGCGGCGTGCGGCGTACAGAATGTGCCACTCGCTCACTACAGTATAGAAATGGCTGTGCCGCGGAACAACGCTGTTTCGCGGGATGGTTAACCTATTTTGTCGTGTTGATCATGTTCGGCGATGCATCGTGATGTCAGTCCCGGAATGACGGCGATGCCCGACTTGGGGCAGCGCAATCGCCAATTTGTGTTGTTTGTACGGGCAAAAAACGGCGCTCGGGATTAGCAACACTGCAATTACATAAGAGAATGATAACCCTCTGCGCGGTAAATGCACACGGTTTCCCCGTAAAACGCTCACGCGCAACACCTTGGCGCTGATAGGACTACCGTACGTCTCCTACTGGTACGGCCGGGTTATGGGTTGGCGTCCGTTTTGCTCCTAGTATATGCGTTGTGCGGTTGGACTATCCGGCGGCGGACAAGGTCAGCGCAAAAAAAGGGAGACACCATGCGGAACAGAGAAAAGGGCTTTTCACTTATCGAGCTTCTAATCGTAGTGGTAATTATCTTGATTATCGCGGCGATCGCCATCCCGAACCTGTTGCGTTCGAAGATGGCGTCCAATGAGGCGTCGGCAGTCGGTTCGCTGCGGACACTCAACACGGCCTGCGTCACATACTCGACCAATTACGGTGGATTCCCTAGCTCGTTGAACGCCCTGGGCGGTGAAGGAACGAGCTCGGCGCCGACTTCCACAGCTGCGGAGTTGATTGACAACGTTCTGCAGAGCGGCAGCAAGTCCGGCTACTCGTTCGGTTTTTCGGCGAGTGCCACCGACTCCGCGGGCAACGTCGATAGCTACATCATCAACGCCAACCCGAGTAATCCGGGCGTGACCGGACTGCGTTACTTCTACACCGACCAGACCGGCGTGATTCGCGCCGAGACGGCGGGAACTGCGGTTTCGTCCGACACGCCGATCAGCTAGTTCTGCGCATTCGATGCCGGAACCTTACTGCGCCGCGCAAATGTTCCGTTCGGCGAGCCCCTTACTGGGGAGGCAGCGAGAAGCTGCCTCCCCAGTTTTCATTTTGGGACGGGATCGGTGCCAGTCCGCCTGGACATGGTGCCAATTTCTGGCGTCCGGCAACGACAAAAAATGGCCTAAGAGCGTGGATTGGGGGCCGCTGCAGAGTTGCCGAATTGCGGTCATCGATACGTTGATTGTGGTAACATATTGAAACAAAGCGAGTTGCGCGGAATGTGCCGGTAGCGTTACCCTGTTAGGGAGCGTATGGCCTAGGGCTTGCAAGATATAAGGGCGTAGCGCGGGCGGCTTACACAAATTTCTAAGGAGATTTCATGCGTAACAAACAAAAGGGTTTTTCGTTAATCGAGCTTTTGATCGTCGTGGCAATTATCTTGATTATCGCGGCGATCGCCATCCCGAACCTGTTGCGTTCAAAGATGGCAGCCAATGAAGCGTCGGCAGTCGGTTCGCTGCGGACGATCAACACGGCTTGCGTCACGTATTCTATCAACTACGGTGGATTCCCGAGCACCTTGGCCGCCTTGGGCGGTGAAGGAACCGCCACGGCGCCGACTTCCACAGCTGCGGAATTGATTGACAACGTTCTACAGCTCGGCCAGAAGTCCGGCTACTCGTTCGGTTTTTCGGCGGGTGCCACCGACGCCGCGGGCAACGTCGACAACTACATCGTCAACGCCAACCCGCAGAATGCGGGCGTCACCGGACTGCGTTACTTCTACACCGATCAGACTGGCGTAATTCGAGCCAGCACCACCGCCACGGCGACGTCGGCCAATTCGCCGATCAGCTAAACGTCAACGGCCTTTCACCTCGTGGGGGAGGAAGTTGCAAACTTCCTCCCTTCACTTTTGTCGGGTGAGGCGAGCAGCGAAGCACAGCGCGGAACGAGGCGACCTCTCATGAGATTCACCAACCCAACCTCAAGCCAGCCGGCAGGACGCCGCAGTCAAAAGGGCTTTTCGCTTGTCGAACTCCTGATCGTGGTTGCGGTGATCTTGATCATCGCGGCGATCGCAATCCCCAATTTCATCACCTCGAAGCTCCGCGCCAACGAATCCGGTGCGGTGGAAGATATGCGCACGATCACGTCCGCCAACGTGGTCTATTCGACGACCTGGCAGGTTGGTTATGCCACAACTCTTGTCACCCTCGGCGGCAACCCGGCAACCCCCACACAGACGGCTGCGGGCTTGCTTGATTCGGTCGTCTCCAGCGGCAACGCGAGTGGTTACAGTTTCTCGTATTCTCCAGGAACTACGGACGGCGGCGGCAACGTCGACAGTTACACCCTCAACGCATCCCCTCAGATTCCGGGCCAGACCGGTGTGCGCTACTTCTACACCGATCAGACCGGAGTGATCCGATTCAACTTTACGCAGGCGGCCGGCCCGTCCGATTCCCCGATCTCCTAACCGGTTTTGCTCGCCGCGTGTGCGTGTGTTTCCCCTTCTTGCTAGACTTGCGCTGTGGGTATCTTAAAAAGGATTGCGGCCCTGGTGTGGATGCTGTGGTCGGGAGCGCTGTTAGGAACGTTCGTTGGATCGGCGACGGCGGCCCAGAAGCAGACGGTGGATGTTGCCCGCGTCGTTCAAGCGTTAGAAAACCACTATCGAAATGCGAACACGCTGCAAGCCGACTTCCTGGAGCGTTACAGCGAGGGCGGCCGACAGGCGCGCGTGGAATCGGGGCGAGTTTTTTTCGCGCGGCCGGGCCGCATGCGCTGGGAGTATCAGTCGCCCGAAACCAAGCTTTTCGTTTCCGACGGCAGGATCCTCTGGTTCTATGTGCCGCAGGATCACACGGCGACGCGCCAATCGGTGAAACAGGGCGAGGATTGGCGCACACCGCTTGCACTGTTGACCGGTCAAGTGAAGCTCTCACGGCTGTGCGGCCGGATCGATCTGGACGATGGCCCGCCGCTTTCCGAAGGTCACGTTGTTCTGCGCTGCTGGCCGCGCGGTGAGGCATCGCCGAAGCCGAGCGCGGGCCCGCAGAACGAGTCCAGTCCGCTTGATGCCGGCGCGGGATTCACAGAAGTGTTCCTCGAGGTGAATCCGGCGAGCGGCGAGTTGAGCGACGTGCGTGTCGAGCAGCCGGGCGCCGTGGAACTGGAGTTTCGGTTCGGCGCGTGGCAAATGAATCCGCCGTTGCCCGGGTCGCTGTTTCGATTTTCGCCTCCAATCGGCGTCGCCATTGTTTCGGGTGAGGCGGTGCCGAATTCTTCTCCGTGACGGATTTACCCCAACCACCGGTGCGTTGATGGCGGCGCGCCGGACCATGCCACTTCGATAAGCGCCGGCGATCGGGGGCGTTGCTTGTTTCGCAAGCGGATGCGAACCCGCCCGGTAGCGCCGCGAATCCGGATGTTAGAGTTAGATTTCGGAATTGGATTTCAGGGTTGACGGGGACTTCATGACCGACGCCGGCGTAAAGACCGAACAAAACGCGCTCTCGGGCAAGCGCTCGCTCCGAGAAGCCCTGGTGATCGCGTCGATACTGGCCATGACTTTGGCCGCGTACATCGAGACTCTTTGGTACAGCTTCGTGTACGACGACAACGCCCAGATAATGCGGAACTCCTATGTTCAATATTGGCGCCACGTTCCACACTATTTCATCAGCCAGGTTTGGGCGCAGGAGTTTCAGCGCGCAGGGGGAAACTATTACAGGCCGCTGTTTCTTCTGTGGCTGCGGTTGAACGACGCGTGGTTTGGACTGCGGCCCGCGGGTTGGCACGCGACGGCTATTGTATTGCACCTGTTGGCGACGCTGCTGGTCTACGCTCTGGTGCGAAAGCTGACGAAACGGCCTTCCATCGCCGCGCTCGCCGCCCTGGTTTTTGGGTTGCATCCCATTCACGTTGAGGTTGTGGCATGGATCTCCGCAGCCACGGAATCGCTGTGCGCGGTCTTTGTGCTCGCCGCGTTCTTAGCCTACCTGAAATCGCGCGAAAGCAACGCGGCCATGTGGATGACGCTCTCCTGCGTTCTGGACGCCTTTGCGGTCTTCTCCAAAGAAACCGGGATCGTGCTTCCGTTACTGGTATTCGCGCACTGCTGGATTTATGCGGACGGCAGCGCTGCCGGGACCGGAGGCGCCGCGCGGCGGTTGATTGCTTGCATGCGTGCGGTCGTGGCGTATGTGCCGGTGGCGCTGCTCTATCTGGCGGTACGCGGGCTTGTGCTGCGCGGACTGGGGCACACCTTGGTACCCCTTAGTTTTCGCCAGACGGTTTTCAGCATCCCGTCGATGCTTGGGTTCTACGTAAAGAAATGGTTCTTGCCGATCCGTCTGACCGAATTTTACGACATGCCCTACTGGGGTAGTTTGAATTTTTGGCATGTACTGATGCCAGCGCTTGTGGTCGTCGCGCTCTGCGTGGCGATTTGGATGGCGCGGAGGGCGCTGGGCGCGCGGGAAGTGGAGTTCGCACTGTGTTGGGTGATCGTGCCGCTGCTGCCGGTGTTGGACGCTCGTCTGCTGCCTATGGATGAGATGGTCCACGACCGGTATTTTTATTTGCCGAGCGTCGGCGCGGCGCTGCTGGTGGCTTTGGTGGTGGACCGTTGGACGCGATCGCCGCGCGGCGCGGCGGTTTTCGGTTTTCGGTTGACCCAAGTGGTGGCTGTGCTGGCGCTGGCGGCCACGCTCGGGGCCTTAACTGTGCGCGAATCTCAGTACTGGGTGAACGATTACATATTGTTCCAGCGCGCCTATCAACTTGCGCCGCTGAATCCGACGGCCCGACTCAATTACGGCGTCGAGCTGAGCACTCGTTGGGATTTCAGTGGGGCGCGCGTGGTGTTCGATCGGGCGCTGGCAGCGGATCCGAACGATTGGAGAATCAATTTGAACCTGGCCCGAATGGCCTACATGCTAAAGAATTACCCTGAGTCGGAGCGACTCTTGCTCCGCGCGGAACAGAGCAACAACGGCGTGCCTGACATTTACTCGAATCTCGGCCTTACCGACTTGCGTCTGAATCGCCTGGACGATGCCGTTCGCAACATGCACACCGCGCTTTCATTGAGGCCCAATGATCCTGGCATCCTTTATTCCTACGGCGTCGTCCTCGAAGCGGAAGGCAACTACACCCTGGCCAGCGCCCAATTCCGATCGGTGCTTGAGATTCGCCCCGACGACAGCCTGGCTGGAATTCAACTGGCTCGTTGCCAGAAGGAATTAGCTCGTCTTTCCCAGAATTAGCATTGGTTTCTTTGTGATTTCCGGGCGTTCCGCTTATGTTGCCGGTGCTCGACGCGTGCTGAGCGGCCAAGCGCAAAATGAGCCGACAAGAGGTCCAAATCCCCGGCGCGATCCGCGTTCCGTACCAGGAACTCGAGTCCACGCTCGAGCGCGCGATGGTGGCGATCGGCTTCGAGCCTGCGCGGGCTGCGCTATGCGCCCGGCTGTTCGCGGAAACCACGCGCGACGGCGTCTACTCCCACGGCCTGAATCGATTTCCACGTTTTCTGCTGACGATAGAAAGCGGATTGGTTGATATACACGCGCGCCCCGAGCGCGTTGCAGCTTGCGGCTCGCTGGAGCGCTGGGACGGAAAGCAGGGACCCGGGAATTTGAACGCACACGAAGCGATGGCGCGCGCCATCGCTCGGGCAGGCGAATCGGGCGTCGGGTGCGTCGCGCTGGCCAACACAAATCACTGGATGCGCGGCGGAACGTATGGCTGGCAAGCCGCGGACGCGGGCTTTATCGGCGTGTGCTGGACCAACACGCTCGCGAACGTGCCGCCGTGGGGAGCCAGCGATCCGCGCTTGGGGAACAATCCGCTGGTGATCGCTGTTCCGCGGCCGGCCGGGCACGTCGTTCTGGACATGGCGATTTCTCAGTTTTCTTACGGCGCCCTGGCATCCTATCGATCGCGCGGGGAATCTTTACCTGTGGACGGTGGATACGATTCCGATGGCCGTTTGACCCGCGATCCCGCCGCGATTGAAGCCACCGCCCGCGCTTTGCCGATCGGCTATTGGAAAGGCTCGGGACTCTCGCTGGTGTTGGACATGATGGCGACGCTGCTCTCGGGCGGCCTTTCGACGGTGCAAATCCCGCGCGACAGCCTGCAGGAAGGGCGGCTATCTCAGGTTTTCCTGGCTTTCAACCTCCCGGCGCTTGACGCCAGCGATTTCCCGGCGCGCATGGCGGACGAAATCGTTCGATTCGTGCAACTGCCGCCGGGGTCTGCCGGGGAGCGCGTCCGGACGCCCGGCGAAAGAACACTCGCGCTCCGAGCCGAAAATCTTCGCCTGGGAGTGCCGGTGGATCCGGCCATTTGGAGTAAGGTCCAGACGATGAGCCGCGCCAGGATCGGACGCTAATCGGGCGGGCGGAAGGCCGGTTTCCCGCCTGACAACCTCTCTGCCGGGTCCGGCTTGGGCTGCCTCCGGGGTTGCGATACACTTCGTACAATGGCCGATTACCTCTGCAAGGTTGCCGATGCCAGCGGTCGCGTCTTCTCCCAAGTGGAGACGGCGCAAACTGTCGTGGAAGCGCGCCAGAAGCTTGCCGACCGCGGCCTGTTCGTTTACTCGGTTAAGGCGCGTGGCGGAATCGCGGCGGCGCTGTTTCATCGCAGGCGGGAGCGCACGGTTTCCGGCACCGATTTCCTGGTCTTCAATCAGCAATTCAATACTCTGATCAAGGCCGGCATTCCAATTATGAAGGCGCTCGATTTGCTGGCGGACCGCGCGGCGTCGCCCCGCCTGCGGCCGGTGCTCGGCGAGGTGCGCCGGCGTGTGAAAGAAGGCGTGCCTCTTTCCGAAGCGCTGGAGCAGGAGGGAGTGTTTTCGCCGGTGTACACGACCGCGGTGTTGGCGGGCGAAAAGAGCGGAAATCTTTCGGGCGTGTTGGATTATTACATCGCGTACCAACGCGTTTCGACGGGCGTTCGCAAGCGCCTGCTGCAAACGCTGATCTACCCCGCGCTCTTGGCGATTGTGGCGACCATCATTGTTGCCTACCTGGTGGCCTACGTCATCCCGCAATTTTCGAAGCTCTATGCCGATTTGAATGTGCAGTTGCCCGGCTCCACGCAATTCCTGATCGCGCTTACGGTGACGCATCGCTGGGTGCTCTACAGCGTCGTGGGAGCGATCGTCGCGATTGCCGTGATCGTGGCGCTTTGGGCGCGCTCTGAAGCGGGCGGGCTGTCGGTCGACCGGATCAAATTGAAGCTTCCCCTGGTGGGCGAGACCTGGATCAAGTTCCAAATCGCGCAATTCTGCCGGACGCTTTCGACGCTCCAGGCCGGCGGAACCCCGCTGGTGAACGCCATGGATACGGCGGCGGGCTCCGTTTCCAGCCGCCTGATATCGGGCAGCATTACGCGCGCTGCGCAATTGGTGCGCGAAGGCCAGACGCTGCACTCCGCGATGGGCTCAACTGGATTGATGCCGGAGCTTGCCCTGGAAATGATCGAAGTCGGAGAGGCCAGCGGCGCGTTGTCGCCTATGCTTGCCAGTGTTGCGGAATTCTATGAAGAGGAGGTTAACCTGCGGCTACAAACGATGATTGCCATTGTCGAACCTGCTATTTTGATCTTCATGGCGATTCTGATAGCCTTCATTTTGATTGCACTTTATCTGCCGCTGTTTTCGATTTCTACGGGCGGCGCGCCGCAGTAGCATCCTATGAGTACTGCAGAACACAATCTGAATTCGGACCTGGCCGCGGAACTGCACTCGGAGCGAGAGCGGGCGCGCCAGTTGGCGGAGCGCTATCGATTTCCATTTGTGGACCTCGATACGCAGCGTATCGATCCGGAACTCTTCCGCAGAATTCCCGCCGAGCTGATGTTCCGCTTCAACTTCGTGCCTTTGGAAGAGCGCGATCGCGAACTCGTCGTAGCCGTGGCCGATCCCGGCCAAGTGCTGCATTCCGACGAACTGCCGCTTCTGCTTGGCAAGAAGCTGGTGCTGCAGGTGGCGACGCCGAAGCAGATCAGCAATCTACTGAAGCGCACCGAACAATCTCAGCGCGTGCTCGAGCAAGCCACCGAAGCCTTCACGCTTCAGGTTGTCGCCGATGAGGAAGAATCCGACGAGACGATCTCCGCCGACCGCCTGACCGGAGATTCCGCGGTAAGCCCCGTCGTGAAACTGGTGGACACGGTGATCTTCACGGCGCTCGAGCGGCGCGCCAGCGACATCCATATCGAAGCGCGGGACGCCGAAGTTGTTGTGAAGTATCGCATTGACGGCGTGCTGGTCCACGCCATGTCGCCGATCTCGAAAGAATGGCATTCCACAATACTGTCGCGGATCAAGGTTATGAGCGAATTGGATATCGCCGAGCGCCGCGTCCCGCAGGACGGCCGTTTCCGCGTGCGCTATAAGGGCCGCTTCGTCGATTTTCGCGTCTCCATCATGCCCTCGATCCACGGAGAGGACGCCGTGCTTCGCGTGCTGGACAAGGAGACGCTGTCTGAGAAATTCCAGAAACTCACGCTGGACATCGTCGGCTTCGACACCGAAGATCTGCGCAAGATTCGCCGGTACATCCGCGAGCCGTACGGAATGGTGCTGGTCACCGGGCCGACCGGCTCCGGCAAGACCACCACGCTTTACGCCGCGATCAACGAAATTAAATCGGAAGAAGATAAAATCATCACCATCGAGGATCCGGTCGAATACCAGGTTGCGGGCATCACGCAAATTCCCGTGAACGAGAAAAAGGGGCTCACGTTCGCGCGCGGACTGCGCTCGATCTTGCGGCACGATCCCGACAAAATCATGGTCGGCGAAATTCGCGATGAAGAAACCGCGCAGATCGCTATCCAATCGGCTTTAACCGGCCACCTGGTCTTCACTACGGTGCACGCCAACAACGTTACCGATGTGATCGGCCGCTTCATCAACATGGGCGTTGAGCCGTACAACTTCGTTTCCGCGTTGAATTGCATCCTGGCGCAGCGCTTGGTGCGCATCATTTGCCCGCATTGCAAGCACCCGGTGCGCTATCCGGCGGATGCATTGCGGGCTTCGGGCCTCGATCCCGCGAAATGGGGCGACTTCAATTTTAGCGAAGGCGCCGGATGTCTCGATTGCTCGGGCACCGGTTTCCGCGGGCGCACGGCCATTTCGGAATTGCTGGATCTTTCCGATGCCATCCGCGAGATGATCGTGGGCCGCCGCCCAACATCGGAAATCAAGCGCGCGGCGCGCGAAGGCGGGATGACGTTCCTGCGCGATTCGGCGATTGCCAAGGTGCGCGCCGGAATCACCACCCTGAAAGAGATTAACAAGGTCACCTTCATTGAGTAGCGATTCGGGAATTCGCCAGGGAATCTATCGCAGCGGATTGGTGCGCCTGATTGGCGGCTGGCTTGACGCCGCTCCGCACCCGCTGCTGGCGTGCGAAATTTCCAGCGAAGCGGTGGCTGCGGCCCGCTGGTCGCACCCGAGCGGAGGTCTGGAGGGCGTGGCGATTGAGCCGCTTCCGGCCGGCGCAGTCGTAGCGACGGCGGTGGAGACGAACCTGATGGACGCTCCTGCTGTCCAGGCGGCGGTGTCGCGCGCATTCGAGCGTCTAAACGCCAAGCCGCAAGACGTTGCGCTGCTGGTGCCGGACGCCGTGATTCGCGTCTTCGTCCTGCACTTCGATGTTTTCCCCAGGAACCCCGCGGAAGCGTTGCCCATCCTTCGCTGGCGCCTGAAAAAGAGTGTGCCATTTGAGGCCGAAGAGACGCTAATCTCTTTCATGCGTCAGGCGCCGATCAGCGAAGGCGTGGACATTGTCGTGGGCTTGGCGCGTCTGCGCATCGTCCGCGAATACGAAAACTTGATGCAAGCGGCGGGCATGTCGCCGGGCGTGGTGATGACGTCAACGCTGGCCGTTCTGCCGCTGCTGGACGACCGCCGGCCCGCGCTGCTGGCTCGCGTCGCGGGAAAGAGCCTGGCCACGGCGATCGTCCGCAGCGGTGCGTTGTGCGGATATCGCTGCATCGAATTGCCGGCCACGCTGCCGTTTCTTTCGCCGCAGGCGCTGCTCGACGAAATCGTTCCGCTGGGCGCGTATTATCAGGATTCCTGGCACGAGAGCATCGGACTCGTGCGCCTTTCCGGCTTCGGCGGGCGATTCGAGGAGTTTGCAACGGTGCTCGAACGGGAATTGAACTGCCCGGTCGGCTCGCTGCTCACCACCGCCGAAGACGAAGGCCGATTGCCCTCCGACGTGCGGCCGCTGGCCGATCGCGAGCTCGATGCCCTGGTCGGATGGTCGCTAAATCGGGGAGCGTGAAGGACGCCGGAGGCTGTAGAGAGACATGAGAGCGCGCCTAAATCTCGCCACGTTGCCGCTGGTCAGCCACCGCCGCTTCACGGTGGGCGCTTCGATCGTTGGATCCGTTGCGATTGTGGTGATGTTCGTGCTGGCTGGGAACGCCTATCGCTCCTGGCGCGGCGACACCGAATTTCGTACGCGCCAGGCCGAATTGCTGAGCGAAATCGCGGTGCTGCAACAGCACCACGACGAACTCAATGCCTATTTCAAACGGCCCGACACCGTGGCGCGCGGGGAATTGGCCAACTACCTGAATGGCCTGATCGAAGAGCGCAGTTTTCCTTGGACGAAAGTGTTTCAGGACCTGGAGCAAACTCTGCCCGATGGAGTGCACGTCGTCAGCATTCAACCGACCCTGGTGAACGGCGAGATCCGCTTGAGCCTGTCGGTTGAAGCTGTAAACGACGACGCCAAACTGAAATTCCTGAAGGCTCTCGAGAGTTCTCCGGAATTTTCGCGCCTCCAGGTGCAATCCGAATCGAAGCCCACGAACGCGCAGGGCGTGGGGCCGGACCAAGTCGATTTGAAACTGACGGCGTGGTATTCGACGATCTAAATGAGACCCAACCTCAATCGGCGAAAGAATATTGTGCGGTGGATCGTGGGGGCCGCGATTTTCGCGGACCTTTTGCTCGCGGGCTTGAATTGGCGGATGGCCCGCTCACCACACGCCCCGCAGGGCGAACTCGCGCGGCTCGCGTTGCACCGCGATATGATGGCCGCCGACGTGCGCCGCGGCGATCAGATTCGCAAGGATCTCCCGGCCGATTCGCAACAGCGCGACCGCTTCTTTCAGGAACAATTTCGACCGGCCGGCGTTGGCTACTCCGGTCTGATTGCCGATCTCGGAGCGGTCGCTTCCCAGGCGGGCCTGAGAACCGAATCCACCAGCTTTGAGCAGCATGCGCCCGACGCGCATGGCATTGTGGAAGTGGATATCGGAGAGAGCATTGAAGGGAGCTATCCCAGCATCGTAGCGTTCTTGAACGGCCTGGAGCGCTCGCATGGCTTCTACATTCTGGATGGTCTCACGCTCAGTTCCAGCCGCGATGCGACGCTGAAACTTAACCTGCAATTGCGGACGTTCTTCCGGAGCTGACGATGTCGCGGCGCACACAGATCATTGTCCTGTGCAGCTTGTTGGCTGTGGCCGCTGTTGCGTTCTACGTTGAAATGCGGCCGCAATCCGGCAACGTTTCCGTTGCGCCGACCGCGCTCTTCGCCGCGCCATACGTTCCGCTGGAGGTGGAAAATCCGGCGCTGCGTTTGGACTTGCTCGATCGCATTCACAAGCGCGAATACACCGGCGTGCACCGCAACATTTTTAGCGGCGTCACGCTGCCCCCGCCTCCGCCGAAGCTCACGCCCGCGCAGACGAAGGCCGCAGCCGCGTATGCTGCCGCGCATCCGCCGCCACCGGCGCCGCCCCCTCCACTGCAAGTTCCAGCTACGTTCTTCGGCTACGTCACGGACGCGCGAACGGGCCGCAAGCAGGCATTCTTCACCGACGGCGACGACGTGTTTATCGCCGGCGAAGGCGAAGTTCTGCTGGGCAGGTTCCGTGTGCTCAGGATTGGCAACGATACGGCTGACGTCGAGGAAATCTCCAGCGGACGCCGCGCGACGTTGAGGATGCAAGAGATCGAGCCTCCGGCCGGCTAAGCATCGCGATGAAAATAGCTACGGCGAAGTCGACGAAGAAATCGATGACCACGCGCTGCGCTTCCCAGGGCCGCGATCCTGAATCCGGCTACACCCTGCTGATCGTCTTGCTGATGGTGGCCACGATTCTGTTGATCACTGCCGCCGCCGCACCGAACATTTACATTCAGGGCCGGCGCGATCGCGACGAAGAAATGATTTGGCGCGGGCAACAGTATGTCCGCGCGATCGGCCTCTATTACAAAAAATACGGCAAATATCCGCAGACGATCGACGATCTCACAAACTCGAACAATCAAATCCGATTTTTGCGGCAAGCCTACAAAGACCCGATGAACACGGAGGATGGAAGCTGGCGGCTCATCTACCTGGGCGCCGGAGGCGTGCTGATCAACAGCGTGATGTATACGAATATCGCGCAGGTCGGTGTGCCGGGCTTGGCGAATTCCGCGCCAGGGGCCACGGCCACGGGCGGAGGATTCGGCACCCCGATTGCGGGCACGGCGGCGAGCGGCGAAAACCAACCAGCGCCGATCGAAGGCGAAGTGATCGGCGGCAATCTCGTGGGCGTAGGCAGCAAAGTCAAAAAACCGTCGATCAAGGTTTACAACGGCGGAACGTCCTACTACGAGTGGGAGTTCATATGGAAGCCGGTGGTCGCGGGCCAGGCAGGCGCCGCAGGTGGTTCCGGGGCGCCGGCGCAAGCGCCTGGTGCGGGCGGTGCATCCGCGAATCCTTCAGCGAATCCATCCGCGCCCGGAACTTCGCCCATGCCCGGCGGCTCGAGTCCCGCGCCTGGCCAGGGCCAGTAACCCTACCAAGCAAATCAGTCGAATTCATTGCGGGGCCGCAGCTGCCGAGTAGGCGACGTGCGCGAATCGCGAAAGCACAATCAAGGAAGCGGCGGAGGAGCAATCACGTAGTCGTCGCCGGTGCGCGCAAGCAGCAATTCGCGGCGATGTTGCAGCAACGCGAGCTGATCGGTGAGCTGCTTGAATTCCTGTTTCTCTTCGGCGGAAAGGTCGCGGCCCGGTTGCGACAATTCACCCAGGCGCGCCTGGATGCGCGGAATTTCGCGGTCGATGAACACGGGATGGATGAATAGAACCTTGTCGAAACCGCTGCGCACGCGCAGGCGATTGTTTTCGCCCCACGCCGGGATGATCCCGACGTCGGCCAACTCGAATTGAATTCCCGCGGGGCCGTAATCCTTTTTGACGACGGAGAATTTCGCCACCATCTCGTCGCGCGGGTCTCCGGTTTTATCGGGCATCAGTCCGCCGACGTAAGTGGCGGATTGATTGGACAGGAAATTTCCCAGTGAATAGAAAATGACGGTCTTGCGGTGATCCTGCGTCAGGTAGGTTTCAACCGGCTGCAAGACGTGAGGATGGCCGCCGAGGATTGCCCCGGCGCCGGCTTCGAGCATCTTGTGCGCCATGTCCACGTCTTCCGGCCGCGGCGCGGGTGCATATTCGATGCCCCAGTGAATTGAGACGACCAGGAAATCGCATTGCGCGCGCGCGGCCTTGATCGCGGCCAGCACGCCCGCTTCGTCCAGGCCGGGCGCACCATTCGATTCCCCGGGATAGGGGAAAAATGCCACATGCGGATCGGAATCTTTTTCCGGATTGCGATTGCCGTTAAGCCAGCGCGTGATGCCCAGCCATCCGACCCGCACCCCGTTCTTTTCGACGATCACTGGCTTCCACGCCGCGTCCGCGGTGTCGCCGGAGCCGATGAACAGTAGCCCCTGCTCCCGCAAATGATCGAGCGACTCGCTGAACCCGGTGCGGCCCTGATCGAATACGTGATTGTTCGCGAAGGAAACGATCTCGATTCCGCTGGCTTTCAACGCCTCCAGCAACGGGATGGACGCGTTAAACATGAACGCCTTGGTGCCGAGGGAATGATTGGGCGCGATCGGCGTTTCCAGATTCACGAAGCCGTAATCGGCTTGGCGGAAAACGTCGGCGACGTCCGCGAATAGCGCGTCCCAACCGTCATGATCGGTGGGGGAGCCCGGCTGCGAAGCCGCGGCGCTCGTGGCGGCTTGCGTGGCCGTGGGCGGGGAGGAGGCCGCGTCATTTTTCTCGGCGGCCGTGGCGGATTCCACCACGGCCTCATGCGGAATCACGTCGCCGGAGATCGCGAAACTGATGCGGCCAAGTTCCTGCGGATATGTGACGCGCGCGGGGCTGCCGCCGTGGACGCGGTCGACCTTCAGAAGAAAAAAAGAGAATACACACACGAACGACAGCGCAAGGGCATAACGAGCGGCGAACGGCTTTCTTCCAACATTTGACTGTGTAGCCGTGCCCTGGCCGTTTGTCAAATTAGGACACTCCTGCAATCTACTGCTGCTTGATTTCGGATTGAGAATACCGCTGAGTGATGCGCCGCACATATTCCTGCGTCTCGGGGAAGGGAGGCACGCCGCCATATTGCACCACGCGGTCAGGTCCGGCATTGTAAGCCGCCAGCGCAAGCGAAAGATCTTGGCTGTAGCGATCCAATAGCTCTTTCAGGTAGTGCGTGCCGCCTTCGATATTCTGCGTAGGATCGAAAACGTTGGCGACGCCGTATCGCAACGCTGTTTCGGGCATCAGTTGCATCAGGCCGCGGGCCTGCTTTGGCGAAACGGCGCGCGGATTGAAATTCGATTCCGCCGCGATGACAGCCGTAACGAGTTTCGGATCGACGCCGTAGCGCAGCGCCGCGGCAGCGATCTCACCAGCGTACGGAGTCTTCGCCGCCGGCGCGCGCGCCGCGACAAAGATTTCTTCCGGTTCCACGCGCTCAAGTTCCTCGGCGGGGATTTCCACCGTTCCGCCCGCGATCGTCAGCCGCACCGTTGCGCCCAGCGATTCGTATCCTGTGATATGCAGCCGTTCGCCCGAGCGCAACACGGCGTAGTCGGCGCGCGCGGCAGGCGCGGCGATCACGGCGAGCAAGGCGATCAGCAGAGTGCGTTTCATGATCTTCTCAATCCCACGAGTTCATCAATTTCAAGCTGTCCCCAACGCATAGGTTTCGATGGCGTGGGCCACGCCGCTCTCATCGTTCGATAGCGTCTCCGCCCAGCCCAGCGATTTCAGTTCCGGCACGCTATTCGCCATAACCACCGGCCGGCCGGCGTACGAGAGCATTTCGCGATCGTTCAAATTGTCGCCGATGGCCATCACGTTCTCTCTGGCGACTCCTCGTCGCTCGGCCCATTCCGCCAGCGTCGCGCCCTTCGAGCATCCCGCGCGGATCACGTCCACCAACCCAAAATCCCGGGCCTCGTAAAAC
>JBEKDK010000047.1:0-23016 GCA_050014395.1 Candidatus Acidiferrales bacterium
TGAGCAAGAACGGTTACAACTTTCGCTCCGTCTTCAGTTTGTTTTCGTCCGATCTGGCCATCGATCTTGGCACGGCGAACACGCTCGTTTTCGCGAAGGGCAAAGGCATCGTCGTGAACGAGCCTTCCATCGTGGCCATCAATAAGAACAATGGTGAAGTCGTGGCCGTCGGCAAAGAGGCGAAAGATATGCTGGGCCGCACGCCCGGCAACGTGGTGGCCATCAAGCCGATGAAAGATGGAGTGATCGCGGATTTCAAAGTCACCGAGAAGATGCTCACGTATTTTATTCAGAAGGCGCACAACCGCAGGATGCTGGTCCATCCGCGCATCGTGATCGGCGTGCCCAGTGAAATCACGCCGGTGGAAAAACGCGCGGTGCAGGATTCGGCGTATCGCGCGCGCGCCAGCGAAGTTTATTTGGTGGAGCAAGCCATGGCCGCGGCCATCGGCGCGGGACTCCCGATCGAAGAGCCCTCGGGAAATATGGTGGTGGATATCGGCGGCGGCACAACCGATATCGCCGTGATCTCCATGAGCGGCATCGTTTATTCGCGATCGGCGCGCGTCGCCGGCAACCTGATGGACGAAGCCGTGATGCACTACCTGAAGCGCAAATACAATCTGCTGGTTGGCGAACGCACCGCCGAGCAAATCAAAATGGAAATCGGCTCGGCGTATCCGCTGGAAAAGCCGCTGACCATGGAAGTGAAGGGCCGCAACTTGATCGAAGGAGTGCCGCGCACGATCACCATCGACGACAGCGAAATCCGCGAGTCGCTATCTGAATGCGTGGCCACGATCTTGAATGCCATCCGCGTGGCGCTGGAGCGCACGCCGCCGGAGCTTTCCGCCGACATCAGCGATCGCGGCATCGTGTTGACCGGCGGCGGCGCGCTGCTAAAGAATTTGGATAAGCGTATCCGCGAAGAAACGGGCCTGCCGGTTTCGATCGCCGACGATCCGCTGGCTTCGGTGGTGCTCGGAACGGGTAAGATGCTCAGCGATTTCCGGCTGCTGCGTTTGGTTTCGATCGACTAAGGCCGGCGTGACGCCCCTTGCAGCAAACACCGCCACAATTTCCGCAATAATTTCCACAACGGGCGCGGCAAAACGCAATATGATGTCCGCACTTCGATGATTGACGCTCCATCCCGCCAGAGGTCGCTCACATTACTGGGGATTGTTCTCGTCGCTCAGGTGTTATTGCTGGCCGTGCAAATCCGGCGCGAACGCCAAGTTCGCTTGATTCGCGTGTGGGCCGTCGAATTGATCTCTCCCATTGAACGCGTCGGCGTGTGGACGATCGATATCGTGAAGGGCGGTTGGGGCGGATACATCGCCCTGCATCATACGCGCCAAGAAAACGTCGAGCTGAAACGTGAACTCGACCAATTGCGGATACAAAACGAAGAGCTACAAGGCCGCGCCGCTGAGGCCGATCGCCTGGCGGGGTTGCTGGGATTTCGCCAGGCGCATGCCGACGTGCCGATGCTGGCAGCGCGGGTGATCGGAGCGAGTCCCGATCCGGGCAGCCACATTCTCTATCTCAATCGCGGCTCGCGTGACGGTGTGCGACGCGATATGGGCGTGATCACTCCGGACGGTGTGGTCGGAAAAATCCTGGCCATTTTTCCCGATACGTCGCAGGTGCTGGTTTTGAATGACAAAGATAGCGGCGTTGGCGCGCTGCTGGCGACGACGCGAACGCAGGGTCCGGTGAAAGGCACGGGCGATCCGCTTCTCGAAATGGATTACGTCAGTAGCGACGAAAAGATTACCGTCGGCGAAGCGGTGCTCACATCTGGGCAGGATCGCATTTTCCCAAAGGATTTGCCGGTCGGCACCGTCGTGCAATTTCAGCCCGACCCGCACTCGCCGTTCATGTTCATTCGCGTGCGGCCGACTGCGCAATTGGATCAGCTTGAAGAAGTTTTGATCCTGCTTACGCGCCAGGAACTGAATTCGCCGCAAAGCGAGCAGGCGCCGCCGACTGCCGCGACGTCTGCCGGCACGGGCGCGGCGCCCGCGGCCACATCGCCGTAGCGCGCCGGTCCGCGCGGAGCGCGTTGCGTAAATCGGCGGCGCGTAGCGCGTTTTTTGAATAGGAGCCGTTGCGAATGGAAGATTCTGAAGTTCGCCTGGGAGGAGAGCAATACATCGAGGTGCACCGGTACGCCCCGGTGTCGATTGTCATCACGGTCGGGGCCGCGCTGGCTTTGCAAGCCTTTCTTCCGGTGCATTTCGCCTGGGCCAGGTATCTCGAATTGCCTTTGCTGGTGACGATTTATTTCGCGCTGAGCCGGCGAAATGTTTCGATGGGAATGTTCCTGGGAATGACGATTGGTTTGCTGCAAGACAGCCTTAGCCGCACACCGATCGGGCTTTACGGCATCGCCAAAACGCTGGTCGGATATGTGGCCTCCTTGATCGGCGCGCGGATCGACGTGGAGCATTGGATCAGCCGGTTCCTGCTGACCGTGGCGTTCTTTCACTTTCACCACGCGGTGTTCGCGCTGACGCGACGCCTGCTACTGGGACAGCACGAGCCCTTTATGACCGTGCCGCTACTGATCGCCTCGCTCGTCAACGGCGTGATCGCGCTCGGATTGTTTCCGCTTCTGGACCGCTTGCGAAAGCCCTCATGAAACCCGGGAAATAGTGCCACTGGCGCGCCGCGCGCCGCGGCCGCGGTTGCACCAACCTAGTGCGAATGGTACCGTCAAGGCGTCTTCGCCGGTCTGCGCGGAGCGCATTGCTTGAATCGGTGGCGCGGAGCGCGTTGCTTAAATCAGCAGCGCAGATCGCGTTGCTTGAGGCGGCGGCGCGGAGCGCGGCTCTCCTGAGGATGCCGGCGCGCGATTCATCGCGCGACGCCCCGGCGCGGAGTTCGCGTGACCATCTGGTTTGAAAATGACAAAAAGTTGCCGCAGGCGCGATTGGCCGCGGTTTCCTATGCGATCGTTGCCCTGATCGGTCTGCTGCTCTTCGGCTTCTGGAATCTCCAAGTGATTCAAACGACGCGCTACGCCGATCTGGCCGAGCGCAATAAGATTCGCTCGATTCCCATCATTGCGCCGCGCGGTTCGATCCTGGATCGCAATGGCCGCGTCCTGGTGGACAACTATCCTTCGTTCAGCGTGCTCCTGTTACGCGACGATCCGAAGCTGATGCAATCGCTCTTGCCGCAAATCGCCGACGGGCTGGGCATGACGCTTGCCGATCTGCAAGAGCAGGTTGACGCGGCGAAGACGATGCCCAGTTTCCAGCCGATCGTCATCAAGCCCGAAGCGACGCCAGGCGATATCGCCTTCATCGAATCGCATATCCCCGATATTCCGGTGCTCGAAATGATGATGGTTCACCGCCGGCGCTACGGAGAGGGCGATTTCATGGCCAACGCCATCGGCTATGTCGGCGAAGTGAGCCCGGATGACATCGCTTCGAGCGGCGGGCGATTGCGATCGGGAGATATCACCGGCAAGTCCGGCCTCGAAAAGCAATACAACGACACGCTGATGGGAACGGATGGTTTGCGCCGCGCCATCGTCAATAGCGTCGGTAAGGAAGTGGGACAACTCGAGCAGCAAGATCCCACGCCCGGCAAGCCGATTCGCCTGACGATCGATTACGATTTGCAGTCGGTGGCCGAGCAGGCGATGGAAGGGAAAATGGGCGCGGTGGTGGCGCTCGATCCGCGCACCGGCGAAGTGCTGGCGATGGTCAGCCGTCCGGCGTTCAATCCCAACGATTTCGCGGTGCGCATTCCGCGCGAAGAATGGGCGCAGTTGAACGACGATCCCGATCGGCCGCTGCTGAACCGCGCGATTCAGGCGCAGCTTGCTCCGGGCTCGGTGTTCAAGATTTTTGAAACCGCGGCGATGCTCGAATCGAAAGCGATTCCAGCGGACTTCAAGGTTTTCTGCCCCGGCTACGCAACATTTTACGGCCGCGTTTTTCACGACGCGGAAAAGGGCGGGCACGGCGAGATGGATTTGCACAACGCCATCGTGAAGTCCTGCGACGTCTATTTTTACAACGTCGGGCAGCGACTTGGCGTCGATCGCATTTCGTATTACGGCACCAGCCTCGGCCTGGGCCGCAAGACGGGAATCGATCTGCCCGGCGAAGATTCCGGATTGATGCCGTCGGAAGCGTGGAAGGAGCGCGTATACCACCAAAAGTGGTACGCGGGCGAAACGATTTCGCTGGCGATTGGCCAGGGCGCAACGGTGGTCACGCCGATGCAGCTTGCGTACACGATCGGCGGAATCATCAGCGGCGGCGTTTTCAAGCAGCCGCACCTGCTGATGTCCAACCAGCCCGCGCCCGAAATCGATTTCCCGATTTCAGAGTCGACCGTGGATTTCATAACGCAGGCGCTGTATGGCGTGGTGAATGAAGGCGGCACGGCCGCCGCATCGAAGCTGCCGGGCATCGAATTTTGCGGCAAGACGGGCACGGCGCAAGTGATCAGTCTTGAAGGCAAGCAGCGCGCCACGAATAAAGCCGGCCTGAAGAACAATGGCTGGTTTGTGGGATTTGCGCCGCGGCGTAATGCGGAAATCATCGTCGCGGCGCTGGTGCAGGGCGGCGGCTTTGGCGCGGATTCCGCCGCGCCGGTCGCAAAGGAAATCGTGAAAGCGTACTACGATAAAAAGGCCGGCACATTTAAGAATGCGCAGGACTACGCGCTGAACGCGCCGCACAACGTCGCGGCGCCGGGCAGCCCAACCGCGACGGCGCAAGCCGCTCCCGCCGCGGCGAGTTCAGCCAGCCGGCCGTAACGCTTCGCGTAAGTGCCGATCCCGGTTTTGCGGATCTCGTAGGGAGACATTGTGAATCCGACGCGTGGCATCGAAGAATATGAGAACGATGCGCCTGTTTTGGAAAAGATCGCAGGAAATTATCCGGAGGAGTCCGTCGAATACCTAGTGTTGAAAAAGGCGGCCTTCGCTCTGCTCTGGTCGTTGACCCAGCACCACACCGAATTCAAAGAGTATCTCGCCAACGAGGAAGGCGGGGACCTCACGCCGGAACAACGACAGCACCTGATAGATATGGGCATAGATCCGGACGTTGATCCTGACGCGAAAGAGATCGGATGAGAGAAGGATCGGGAATTCGCGAATACGATTGGTGGCTGCTGACGCTGGTTTTTGCGATCAGCGGAATCGGGCTGCTTGAGATTTGGTCGGCCACGCACGCGAGCCATTTAGCCGGCATGCACTGGCGGCAGGTCTTCTGGATCGCGCTGGGCCTCGCGATCATGCTGCTGCTTTCACGCGTGAATTACCACACGATTCTGGATCAGTCTCCCACGCTCTACATAATTGGGCTCGCAGCGTTGATCCTGGTGTTGCTGGTGGGCCATTCGCGATTCGGCGCCAAGCGCTGGCTGCCGGTGCTGGGCGAGTTTTTCCAGGTGTCAGAACTTGTCAAGTTGATTATAATCGTGGTGCTGGCGCGATTTTTCAGTGAAGTGCGCACAGCCCGGCTCTTGCTAGGAGATTTGATCAAGGCCGGAGTGTTGGTCGGGGTGCCGGTGGGGTTGATCCTGCTGCAGCCCGACTTAGGCACGGCGTTGGTGCTCGTGCCGGTAGCCGCGGTAGGAGCGTTTCTGGCGGGGCTGCAGTGGAAGCATGCCGTGATCGTGGTAGCTCTTGCGGCGATGTTGCTTCCGGTTGGCTGGCACTTCCTGAAGCCGTACCAGAGATCGCGTGTGACGACTTTTCTGCGGCCCGAAAACGATCCGCGTGGATCGGGCTACCAGATTCTGCAGTCGAAGATTGCGGTCGGTGAAGGCGGTTTTTGGGGAAAGGGACTCGGCAACGGCAGCCAGAATCAATTGGGCTTCGTGCCGGTTCGCTACTCCGATTTTATTTTGGCGGCGCTGGCGGAGGAGTTGGGTTTTGCGGGCGTCGTGGCTACACTGGTACTTTACATGGCGTTGCTGTTACGCCTGGTGCAGAATGCTCAGCACGCGAAAGATCGCGCCGGGATGTTTCTGATCATGGGCGTGACGGCGGCGGTCGGGTTTCACGTATTGGTGAACGCGGCGATGGTGATCGGGCTTATGCCGGTCACCGGTATCCCGCTGCCGCTTATGAGTTACGGCGGGTCGGCCACGTTGTTTGTGTTTTTGGCTCTGGGCCTGGTGATGAACGTGCGGCTTCGCCGTTTCGTCAATTGAGGCCCCGCCAGATCGAAGAATAGATCGCAGGACATTTGGATGTGCCCCGCTAGCGCCCGGAATAGAGTCCGGTCGCGGCCGGGAATTCGAGGTTGCGAGGTTTGCATCGAGCGATGGCGAAAATATCTCAACGTAGCCGGCCCTCTCCGGGCGTTCCCCACGTAGCGGAACGTCGTCCCGGGAATTTGCGCGCCGGCGCCCGCCGATGGCCTCCGAGGAGTTTTCATGTCGAAGGACTTGGTGATTTCGGCGTCGCCACACGAAACGCGCGTCGCCATTCTGGAAGAAGGGCAACTTTGTGAAATTTATATCGAACGCGAAAAAGAGTTCGCGTTAGTCGGAAGCATCTACAAAGGCCGCGTAACGCGCGTGCTGCCCGGCATGCAGTCGGCTTTTGTGGACATCGGTCTGGATAGCGATGCGTTTCTCTACGTGAGCGATTTCCTCGAGAATCTCGAGGAGTACGATCACGTCGTCTCGACCGTCGAAAATAAAGTCGAGAAGATGCAGCAGCAGGGTGGCGAAGTTTTTTCGCCGCAAGCGGAAGCGCCGTCTGCGGCGCCTGCTTCATCGGACGGCTCCACTTTCACGCCTGAGCCGGGCGGCGATGCCGCCGCGGCTCCGTCGGCCGACGTGTCCCCAGCCGAATCGGCGGGTGATCCGCCGCAGCCGAGCAGCAATGCCGGAGCCACGTTTAGCCAAGGGCCCGGCTCACAGAATCGATCGCAGTCCGGTTCTCGCCCCAATTTTCAAGACCGGCAAGGTTCGCGCGGTCCCGGTGGGCAAGGCGGCTCCGGGCGGCCGGGCGGATACAACGATCGCGGCGGGCAAGGCGGCCGGCGCGGGCGTTGGGGCCGCGGTGGGCGCGACGACCGACGCCGCGGCGGCGGCGGACGCGATTTGCCGTCGTCGAAATATGCTTCGCCGCGGCAGGGCGAGCAGCGGCCATTCCAGCCGCGCACACCGTACGAACCGCCGGCGGAAGATTACGTGCCGGTGATTTTGCCGGGCGAATCGCTGGCGAAATATAAGGATCGCGTTCCGGGTCAGCCGGCCGCGCCTGTCGCGCCGGCCGCACCGGACGCCACAACTGGCGCCGCTGCGGAAGCGTTGACGGAATCTGAACGCGAACAATCGTCGTCGACAGCGGGACCAATCGCATTCGCCGACGCGGAACAGGGAATTTCCCTCGCGCCGATCGAAGCGCCGCCGGCTGAGCCGGAAGCGCTCGAAGCCGCCGCGGAGACCGAATCGCAAACCGAAACCGAAACCGAAACGCTGGGCGCAATTCCACAGCTATTTGACGCGGGCGCGGCGGCGGAATCCGATCTTTCCGCGGACGAAGTGACTTCGCTGGCCGAGCAATTGGCCGAAGCCAAGCACGAAGAAGCGCAAGCTCAGCGCGAAGAAGCGGCGCAGGACGCGCTGGACGCGTCGCACGCCGAGCCGTTCTCTGCGAGTCACGAAGCTTCCGAAGACCACACGGAGTTCGCCGGCTTCGACGTGCATGAGCACGAACACGACGAGGCGGAATCGGAATCCGAAGTGGCGACGGAACACGACGAAATCGAAATGACGGAGTCGCCCGAGCCGGAAGGATTCGAGGAAGAAGAGCACGGCGAGCAAGCAGCGGATGACGCGCACGCCGCGGCTCACGCCGAATCCGAAGGCGAAGTGCAACCCGCCGAGCATTTGGGCGAACGCCAGCCGGACGCCGCTCAGCCTGACGCTCCCGGCTCATCGGGGTTTCCTCCATCGAGCGCGCGCGTCAGCCAGCCTCCGCGAGCACGCTTCCAGCGGCCGATGCGCCGCGGCGGGCGCAACAATCGCGATCGCGACCGCGGCGGGCGGCCGATGCGCTCGCACGGCGGTCCGCGCCGCGATGTGCCGCGGCGGCCGCAGCTGATTTCCGAAATGCTGAAGGCCGGCCAAGAAATCATCGTGCAGATCGCCAAGGAACCGCTCGGGAAAAAGGGAGCGCGCATCACCAGCCACGTCGCGCTGCCGGGCCGTTTCCTGGTTTACATGCCGACCGTCGATCACATCGGGGTTTCGCGGCGCATCGGCTCGGCTGAGGACCGCTCGCGATTGCGGCGCCTCGTCTCCGAAGCCAAGGGCACGTATCCCGGCGGATTCATTGTGCGTACGGCGGCCGGCGGCGCAACCGAGGAAGAAATTCGCGCGGACGTGGAATTTTTGGGGCACACGTGGGACACGATTCGCAATAGCTCCGAGCAACGCCACGCTCCGGCTTTGTTGCATCGCGATCTGAACCTGGTGGAGCGCATCCTGCGCGATTATCTGAGCCAGGATTACGCCGCGATTTGGATCGACAACGAAGAGGAATACGGCAAAGTGGTGGAATTCGTGAACCGCTTCCAGCCGCGGTTGGTGGGCCGCGTGAAGTTGTACACCAAAGAGACGCCGATTTTCGAGGAGTTCGGCATTCAGCAGGAACTCGATAAGGCGCTGCGGCCGAAAGTGTGGCTGAAATCCGGCGGCTATATCGTGATCAATCACACCGAAGCGCTGGTGGCGATCGACGTGAACACCGGCAAATATGTGGGCAAGGGATCGACGCGCCTGGAAGACACGATCGTGAAGACCAACGTGGAGGCGGTGAAGGAAATCGTCCGGCAAATCCGTCTGCGCGATTTGGGCGGCATCATCGTGATGGACTTGATCGACATGGAGGAGCGGCGCAACCGCGACCGCGTGATGGCCGCGCTCGAGCAGGCGCTGCACTCCGACCGCGCGCCGTCGAAGGTGCTGCCCTTCAACGAATTCGGTTTGGTGAACATCACGCGCAAGCGCACCAAACAGGCGCTGGAGCGCGTGTTGTGCCAACCGTGTCCGTACTGTTCGGGCAGCGGGATGGTGAAATCGGGGCCGACGATCTGCTACGAAATTCAGGCCGAGGCGCGCAAGATGGCCGAGAATCTGGAATCCGGCAGCATGACGCTGCGCGTGAATCCGGAAATCGCCAAGGCGCTGAAGACGCGCGAATCGAGCATGATCGACGAACTCGAACGCCAAACGAAAAAGAGCGTGATCATCCAAGCTGATCCCACGCTGCATTGGGAGCAGTACGACATTTACTGATCGCTGAGTTAAAGGCAGCGTCGTCGTTCGTTCCGCGGCCTCAGGGGTGAAAGCCCCTGAGGCCGCTTTGTTTTGAGATAAAGCAGATTCCTCACCCACCGCGACGAGCGATCCCGATGTTTACGTCACCGACGCGGCCGGCGCGCAGTAAGCGGGCAAAAGCGCAGAGAGATCCCTCCCTCCTGCGGCGGGCAGGCGTCGAAGACTCCTCGGGATGACGGGCGGGGAGGGTGGACGCTCCCAGGAACATGTGAAGAAACTGAGGTGTGTGATTTAGTGCCAAAGCGGACAGACATAGCCGCTTGATCAAGTTTAGAGTGAAGGCAACTTGAAGAAGCTCGGAGACTCTCTGTGTTGTGCTTAGTCCAAGACGAAACGGCTCCAGTTGGTTTGCAATCGGATTATTCGTCTTGGTATGAGGCGCCCGCAGTTTTTGCGCGTCGGCGCCGGAAGCGCGGCCGGTAAGAAGGCCTGGAAGGTTTAGGCGCGAAGGCGCCCGATCTCTCTGGGAGGAGCGTGCGACATGTTTGACGATTTGGTTGAATCAGGCGTCGCGAAGCAGAGCACCAGGAAGCCCTGGACGGTCGCCGTGTCTTTGATCGCCCAATGTTGTCTCGTAGTGCTCTTGGTCCTGATCCCTTTGATCTATACCCAGGTACTTCCCGCGACCGTGTGGGCCACGACGATGACGGCCCCGCCTCCGCCCCCACCTCCGCCGCCACCACCATCAGCCGCGGAGCAGGTGACAGTCACGAGGAGTTCGGCGGTGCGGCTGCTGCGTAACGGCGAATTGACGGCCCCGGCTGCAATCCCCAGGGAAGTGGCCATGATTAAGGAAGACGCGCTACCGCCGGACGAAGGCTCGCTGGGCGTAGAAGGCGGGGTCCCGGGCGGCGTGGAGGAAGGATCCCAGGGCGGCGTACTCGGCGGCATCTTGAGCGGAATGCCCTCGACCGAACCGACTGCTCCCAAGGAGACGCAACGCATCCGCCTAGGCGGACAAGTTCAAGCGGCGAAGCTGATTAGCCAGCCGATACCTGCGTATCCGGCGCTGGCGCGTCAGGCGCAGGTCCAAGGCAGCGTCCTGCTGCATGCGATCATCTCGAAGGATGGGCACGTCGAGCAATTATCGGTAATCTCGGGGCACCCTCTGCTGATCGAGGCGGCCCTCGAAGCAGTCCGCAAGTGGCGCTATCGGCCTACGCTGCTGAACGGCGAGCCCGTCGAAGTGGACACGACGATCACCGTGTTGTTTAAGATGGACGCCCAGAAGTAACAAACGCGGCGATGGAGAATCGTAGCTATTAAGCAGGTGATCGAATTCTTGACCTTGCATGCATGGGAGGAATAAATGGCGAAGAAAAGCAAGCTTACGAAGGCTGCGGTAACAATTGGCACCGCAATGGGGAAAGCTGACCGCACGGCTCACAAAGTTGCAAAGGCGGGCGTGGTTGCGAAAGAGGAGCTTGAGGCAATTTCGAAGCAGGTTGAGGTTCTCAAGAAGCAGTTGCTGAAGACCACGAAACGTTTGAAACAAGCACTGCGTTAGCTAACAGGACCGTCCGTCGGCATCGTGCATTACGTGCTTCCGCTGCCGCCGAGACGCAGCGAAACCGCCATTAGAGCAATCCCTGGCGAGATCGCCGGATTCCGGCGGCCATTCCCACCTTCCGTTTTGCCGCCAATTCTCAGGACGGCGCAGGCGCTATAGGTGCTGCAGGCACTCTTTAGCGCACATCAGCGGGCGTCCTTTGACCAGCGAGCAGCGTGTGATATCGACCGCTTCCAGGCCGGCGTAGGAGCACGGGAATCCCGACTCGCGCTGGTCGGCGAGGACTGTGGCGCGCCTCTTTAGCAGCGGACATTTCACGGAGCGGCTGCGGAGTCCTGGGCCCCACTTCCAGATGACGAAGCCGGCGAGGGACCACGACACGAGTACCGCTATGGAAGCTGGCACGAGAGTGGATGTCATTGGTAGCCTCCTCAGGATTCATTAATAGGACCGCGTACCGCAACTTGATGTGACCGGGGTCACCGCGGCGCGTGACGGATTGCGCCGCCGTGAGGAGCACTCGCGACGTTTGCCTAAATCCCCACGTTCGCCCCTAAAGACGGGGCGAACATGGGGCACACACATCAACAACACCCACATCAACAAATGGTTCGAGCGGAGGAACAGACAAAACCACAGAGAGATCCCTCCCTCCTGCGGCGGGCAGGCGTCGAAGACTCCTCGGGATGACCAGCGGCGAGGGAGGGGCGGCGAACGCGGGGAGAGTTCCCGCGCCCCGGAGGTCCGGAGCGCGGGATGCCGAGCCCAGGGAAGCGTGGCCTACGCCGCGGTTCGGGACCAAGCGCGGATGCGGGTGATCTCGGGCTTCGGGATTTTCAAATACTCGAGGAATTCCTGGTGGTCGTCGGGGGCGGCGCGCTCGAATTCTTTGTGCCATTTGTGCATTGCGTCGTCGTCGAAACCGGAGGCCTCCATGATGGCGACCCACTTTTCTTTGTTCATGTCTTTTCTCCTGGCGAGTTGAGTTCGATGGCCCAGTAAACGCAAGATGCCGCGCTGGTGTTCCTTGAGCCGTTCCATTTCCACTCCGATTTCCGCCAGGCGGCGCTTGAGAATTGAAGCGGCCTCGGCGCGCTTTGGTTCAGCGAGAAGCGTGCGAATGTCGGCCAGTTTCAAGCCGGCCGCGCGGTAGGAGCAGATTTGCCGCAGGCAGCTGAGTTGCTTATCGCCATACTGGCGATAATTGCCTTCGCTGCGCGGCGGAGCGGGGAGCAGGCCTGCGGACTCGTAATACAACACCGCGGTGCGGCTCAAGCCACAGGCGCGCGCCAATTGCGTTACGGAGTGCATCGGTCTGTCCTCAGTCTCAACCCTACAGTTCTAGACAGGTCAAGCGCGATTTAAAGGATAACGCAGAGGCGCAGAGAACGCCCGCCACGGCGAGCACGCAGAGGTTCGCGGAGACAGGGTGCGGCGACGGCCAAAGGCACCGCCATGCGGTGTGGGACGCAGGTTCGCCGCGCACGATGTCGGCCGCGCAACGCCGGAGGGTTCTTTTATTTATCCGCGTATCGCTTGGCGGCAGCAAGGTCCTGGCGCAGTTCGTCTGCTGTTCGCCGCGGACCGTAGCCGGGAGTATCGCGCTGGATGCGCCAGCCCTCTTTCAGGGGGCCTGCGTCCACGGTGTCGAAGCCGAATTGATCGATCAGGTGGGTCACGATGGCTTTGGCGTCTTTGTCGTCACCGGCGATCGCCAGTGCGCGGCGATTTTTCGTGCCGGGCGGCTGTCCGTGAGTCGTAAGCTCGGCGGCGTAGATATGGTTGAAGGCTTTGACGACCTTTGAGGTTGGCAGGTGCGCCTGCAAGAGTTCAGCTGTGGTGGTGGATTCGTTGTCGAGCTCGGGAATGTGGCCGTCGCGCTGAGGGTAGTAATTGTTGGTGTCGATCACGACTTTGCCGGCCAGCGGCTGGACCGGAACCTTGCGGTAATTCTTCAGCGGCACCGAGACGACGACGATGTCTCCAGCCTTGGCTGCGTCGACGGCGGTTGCCGCGCGGGCCTTGGGGCCAAGCTCGGCGATGAGCGCGGATAAGGTCTCAGGGCCTCGTGAATTGCTGATCACAACGTTGTAGCCGCTGGCCACGGCGAGTCGCGCGAGCTGGCTGCCGATGTGTCCGGCACCGATGATTCCAATGGTGGTTGTGGCTGCTGGCATGGCGTTCCTCCGATTGTGTTTCGCGCAGATTGAACCGAGCGATGCGAGCGTGATTGACAGCGAAAATTTTGAGAATGCTGCCTGCGAGACGTTAGATGCAGGCGAAGTACTGGTTGATTCGCATCAGGCGGAATGGCGAATTCCAAAGGCGATGCTTTTCGACCGCGTACCGCTCCGCCGTGCGGGACTTCGCCTACTTAGCGACGGGTTGGACGCGTTGCTCGAGCGCGGCGATGGTGCGCGCACAAATTTCCTCGGGCGAGCCGCTGGCTTCGATCGGAAGAAGCAGGCCTTGGCGGCGATAGTAGTCGATCAGCGGGGCGGTGCTGCGTTCGTAGGCTTCCATGCGGATGGCGATCGATTCGGGGCGATCGTCGTCGCGCTGGTAGAGCTTGCCGCCGCAGAGATCGCAGACGCCTTCGACTTTCGGAGGCTGCTCAGTGACGTGGTAAACCGCCTTGCATTTTTCGCAGATGCGCCGGCCGCTGAGCCGCGAAATGATTTCGGCCAGCGGCAATTCGTAATTCACCACGGCGCTGAGCGAAATATTTTCTTCCTTCATCATGCGGCTTAAGGATTCGGCTTGCGCCAGCGTGCGCGGAAAGCCATCGAGCAAAAATCCGCCGCGGCAATGCAGGCAGGCGGAGCGCTCGCGGACCATGTCCCACACGGTGGAATCGGGCACCAGGGCGCCGCGGTGCATGTATTCGAGCGCGGCGGTCATCGCGGGACTCGGTGCGCAATTCGGGCGGCTGCCGGCGGCGCGGAACACGTCACCGGTGGAAAGATGGCACGCGCCCAGTCGCTGGCTGAGCAGATGGGCCTGGGTGCCCTTGCCGACGCCTGGAGGGCCGAGCAGCACCAGTCGCCAGAGATGCGCGGCCTGCGCGGGGAGCACGGAACATTCGGCGTCCGGCCCTTGTATCCATGTGGCGCGGTCATTCTTGATTTGTATGGTCATTGAGGGGCCTTGGTTGAAGTGCGTGTGGAGCAGATACCGGTACAGACAATCATATCTGTTTTTTGGGCCGAGAGCATTGGAGAATCGGCGCTGATGGCGCCAAGGGCCCGACCACGAGGCGCGGCGCACGCTGCGGCGCAACCGCGGCTAATCCTGGTCGAAGCGCTGCTCTTTCCAGGGATCGCCGTACATGTTGTAGCCGTTTTGCTCCCAGAAGCCGGGAGCGTCGGCGGGGAGCAACTCGATGCCGCGCACCCATTTGACGCTTTTCCAGAGATAAAGATGCGGGACGACCAGGCGCAGGGGATAGCCATGCTCGGGCGTCAGAGGTTCGCCATCGTGCTTGAGGGCAAAGAGCGTGGTGGGGCGCATCAGGTCGGCGAGAGGGACGTTGGCTGTGAAGTCCTGCTCGGCGTGGACCATCACGTAATGCGCTGCGGGCTTTGGCGCCGCGAGATGCACGACGTCGATGAAGCGCACGCCTTCCCAATGATTGTCGAAGCGGCTCCAGCGCGTGACGCAATGGATGTCGGAGACAGTTTCGGTGCGCGGCAAATTGTTGAACTCTTGCCAGGTGAGGCGCACGGGGCGCTCGACCAATCCCGAGATTTTGAAATCCCACGTTGTGGGATCGAAGCCGGGGACGCTGCCATATTGCAGCACGGGCCACTTCAGCGTGGCGGATTGACCGGGAGGCAAGCGGCCTTCGTCGCGCATCTTCTTTTCGAGTTGCTTGCGCTCGCTGAGTTCGCCGAAGATCATACCGGTTACCTCGTCTAATGCGTCCGATGCGTCCTGTTATTTTACTACGCTATTCGATTTCGCGAGTCGAGACGCGTGAGTTGGGCCACAGGCAACGTGATAAGATGGGCTGCGAGACATCGCGAAATATCGTGTCTCGGCCGAGGAATTCCTTTGACCGCGCGCATTCTCAACGGAAATCCAATCCGCGATCAGATTTTCGCGGAACTGGAAGACGAAATCGGTGTGCTCGCTGGCGAAGGCATCAAGCCGGGGCTGGCCGTGGTGTTGGCTGGCGGCGATCCGGCTTCGCAGATCTACGTGAAGAGCAAGATCGCGGCGTGCCAGAAGCTCGGTCTGGCAAGCTACGCATTTTCTCCGCCGGCGACGGTGCAGACCGGCGAACTGCTGGCGATCGTGGAAGGACTAAATCGCCGCGACGACGTGGACGGCGTCCTGGTGCAATTGCCGCTGCCGCCGCAGGTAGATGCCAAGCGCGTGCTCGAAGCTGTGGATCCGGCGAAGGACGTAGATGGATTTCATCCGCTGAATCTGGGCAAGCTGGTGGCGGGGCGGGCGGGCCTTGTGGCGTGCACGCCGGCGGGCGTGATGGAAATTTTGCGCCGCAGCGGAATTGCGATTGAAGGCGCGAACGCCGTGGTGGTGGGGCGCAGCGATATTGTCGGCAAGCCGATGGCGCTGCTTTTGCTGCACGCGAACGCCACGGTGACGGTGTGCCACTCGAAAACGCGCGCGCTGGCGGAAGTGGTGCGCGGCGCGGACATCGTTGTGGCGGCGATCGGCCGCGCGGCGATGGTGCAGGCGGGTTGGATTCGCCCGGGCGCGACGGTGATCGACGTGGGCATCAATCGCGTGACCGATGCGGCCGAAGCCGAGCGAATCTTTTCGGGCGCGTCGGCGCAGCACGCGGAGCGCTTGCGGCAATTCCGCGAAAAAGGCTCAGTGCTGGTGGGCGACGTGCATCCCGATGCCGCGGAAGTGGCTGGCGCGATCACGCCGGTGCCGGGCGGAGTGGGTCCGCTGACGATTGCGATGCTGATGAGCAATACGGTTCGCGCCGCGCGATTGCGGCGAGGAAGCAGCTTGGCGGCTTCAAGCGCGGGGAGGAACTAATGCTGCGCGTGGGATTGACGGGAGGAATCGCCTGCGGGAAAAGCACCGTGGCGGCGATGATGGGCGCGTTGGGATGTCACATTTTGGAAGCGGACAATATCGCGCACGATTTGATCGATCCGGGCCAGATCGCGCACGAGGAAGTGGTGCGCGAATTCGGCTCCGGCATTCTGGGCGCCGATGGCCACGTGGATCGCGCGGCGCTGGCGCGCATCGTGTTTGGCGATCCTGCGCGGCTTGAAGTGCTGAACCGGATCGTGCACCCGCGCGTGCTCGAAGTCACCGACAAGGAATTTGAGCGCATCGCCGCAGCCGATCCTGCAAGTGTCGCGGTGCTGGCGGCGGCGCTTTTGATCGAAGCGGGTTACGACGCGCATCTCGATCGGCTGGTGGTGGTGTGGTGCAGGCCCGAGCAGCAGATCGTGCGGCTGACCGATCACGCCAGCGGGCGCGGCATGCGGCGCGCCGAAGCCGAAGAGCGCATCGCCGCGCAGATGCCGCTCGAGCGCAAGAAAGCCATGGCCGACGATTTGATCGACGCTTCGGGGACGATCGATGCGACGCGGCGTCAGGTGACGGCGCTGGTGCGGTGCTTGCGCGTGCTCGCGGGGCAAGACCCTGCCGCCGCGGAAGGGAAATCGGCATGACCGGCACGCATTCGCGTTCGCGCACGATGCGCTTGGTTGCGTTGGGCGCAATTGTCGGCTTGGGTTGCTATTGGGCCGGCAGCCGATGGGGCACGCGCGGACCGGATCGCGTGGAAGCTGTGCCGAATCCCGCCAAGCCGCCGGACACCACGGGCATGAGCGAAGACGAAGCGATCAATGTGAAGGTGTACAGCGAAGCGGCGCCGGCGGTGGCGAACATCGTGACGCGCACGCTGGAATACGACATGTTCATGGACCCGGTGCCGGCGGAAGGCGCGGGCTCCGGATTCGTGATGGATCCGCGCGGCTATATTCTGACGAACAACCACGTGATCGAAAACGCGCAGGCCATCGAAGTGACACTCGGCGACGGTCTGCGCTTTCCGGCCAAGCTCGTAGGCACGGATGTGCGCGATGACGTCGCACTGATCAAGATCGATCCCGGCGATCACAAACTCACGGCGCTGCCGATCGGAGATTCGAGCACGCTGCAGGTGGGGCAGCACGTGCTGGCCATCGGCAATCCATTCGGATTTCAGAGCACGCTGACTACCGGCGTGGTCAGCGCGCTGGGGCGAACCGTGCAGACCAGCGAGGAATCGTTCATCGACGGCGCGATTCAAACCGACGCCGCGATCAACCGCGGAAATTCCGGCGGCCCGCTGCTCGATTCGCACGGCGAAGTGATCGGCATCAATAGCGCGATGTATTCGACGTCGGGCACCACAGCGGGCATCGGCTTCGCCATTCCGATCAATACGGCCAAGCGCATCGCCAATGACCTGATCACCGAAGGACGCGTGCGGCAAGTTTATCTGGGCATTCAAGCCACGGCGTTCGATTCGGGATTCGCGCAGGCGCTGGGATTGCCGGTTGACGGGGGCCTGCTGATCGAAAGCGTGGACCAAAACAGCCCCGCGGCGCGCGCCGGACTCCGCGGAGGAGATCGCGTGGTGATTGCTGGGATGCGGCGAATCGAGATCGGCGGAGATGTGATCACCGCGGTGGACGGCCAGAAAATATCCAGCCAACTCGATATGGCCGTCGCGCTCGACAAGGATCATCCGGGCGACACGGTGACGCTGGAAATTTATCGCGGCAATCAGAAGATGGATGTGCGATTGACGCTGGGCGAGCAGTAGGAGCTGCGCATCACGAAGCGAGTTCGTGCCCTCAGCGGCTAAAGCCGCATTCATTTCACGTCGTTCACGGCACGCCTCGAGCCGTGCCCTTACACCGCACGGCAGTTCTCATACAGATTCAGTTGGGACCCAGTAGGAAAAGAATTCTTCAGGCGTTCCACTCTGCGCGCGCGCGCCGGCGCTCATCTTCGGAAACTGCAAACCAGGATTCGGCCAGATCGCGCACGCGTTCGAGCGCCGATTGCAATTCGGCGTGTTTGCGTTCGACCTCGGCGCGATCCGCGTGGCGGGCCACCTCGATGGGCGGATGGATCACGACGACGGCGCGTGAAAACAGTTTGGGGATTTGGAACAGGTCCCACGTTTTTTCGAGCGTGCGCGCGCGTTCAAGGCCAATGTGGAAAGAAAGCATGGGGCAACCGCTGCGGCGAGCCAGCATCGCCGGACCGGGCTTCGCGACGTAACGCGGGCCGCGCGGGCCGTCGATGGTGAACGCGACGTCGTGGCCTCGCTCGAGGCCGGTCGCCATCTCCGCGAGGCCACGCAGGCCGCCGCGCGAAGAGCTGCCTTGCGCGGTGTCGAAGCCGAAGCGCTCGATCACCCGGCGCGTCCACTGACCATCGAAATTCGCGCTGTTCAGCACGACGATGCCGCGATTGCGCCACCACCACGTTGAGCTAAAGATGGCGCGATGCCAGAACGCCAGGATCGCGCCGCGGCCGGACGCGTGGACGCGCTCGATGTTCGAGCGGCCGAGAACCTCGAAGCGCAGCGTCGGCCCGAGCGCGCGAATCACTGCGGAACCCGCCCAGCCCAGCAGCGGCACCTGCATGCGTCTCCAGCGCGAAAGCGGCGCGGGGCGCACGTCGTAGTGGCGGGCTATCGCTTGGCTCTTGCCCTGATCTGGCGAGTACTGCTGGTCGGATTTTGAGGGTTCGGACATCGGTCTGCCGGTATAGTATAAGTGAATCCTCGGTGACCTCGTGACGACCTCGGGCAATGTTTCCGGATTTCGGCGCGCCACGGTCTCTACGCGTTGGCGGATCGCAGCGGTGTTTGCGCTGGCCGCAGGGTGCGCGCTGGCGCTGGTGGCGCAAGGGCCTCCGCTGAGTGAGCCGCAGATAATCGGAAGCATCGAAGGCGATGACCTGCTGGTGCAAGGCGCGCCGAACGACGCGATGGTGGTGCGGCAAGGCGTCACGCCTCTTGCAAGCGGAGCCGACATCACGGTGCGCACCGGCCAAGCGCTGGTGCAGCTGGCCGATGGAGGCGAAATCGGAGTCTGCGCGCCGGCGCACTTTTCGGTGATTCAGGCGGGGAACTCGATCACGCTGGCGCTGGATTATGGCCGCGTGCATCCCAAGCTGCCGCCGGCGACGAACATTGTGATTTTCACGCCGCTGATCGCCGCCACTCCCATCGCGATCGGCCAAGAACAGCGCGACGTCACCGTGGGTCTCGCCGCGACCGGCGCGATGTGCGTCGCGTCGTCTCAAGGAGCCGTGCGCATCGCGCAGCAGCTTTCCGATGAAAGCGTGATCGTGCCGGAAGGTGGCAGCGTCACTCTGGCCGATGGAGCGCTTGCGCCGGCGGGCGCGGCTGCGGCGTGCGCTTGCGAGGTGCAATTGGCGCGCAACTCGGCGCCCGCGCCGCCGATCGAGAATGCGCCGCCGGTACAGTCCGCGGAAACGAACGAATCGAAAGGCCCGGTGCAGCCGGCCGACTCCGCGCAAATCGGTCCGCCGGCACCGGAAGCGCATACGTCGAGTGACGAGCCCATCTATCAAGTTTTTGTTCCGCCGTTGAGATTTAATGCTAATTCACCGGCATCGACGCTCGATCCCAGCCCGGAAATGATACTGATCGTGCGCCACGCGCGAGTGCGGCCGGGCGCGATGTTTGTCGGCTACGTGCAGGCCGCCGCGCCGCCGCCTGCACAATCACCCGCGCGGCCTGCTCCGGCGGCTGCGCAGCCGCAGCAAGCGGCGAATCGTGGGGCGGCGCCCCAACGGCCGGGCATTTACAAGCGCGTGCGAGATTATCTGCACAATTTGTTCGGCAATCCGTCTTAGGCGCGATGCGCAGCGAAACGTTGCCGGCGGGTTTAATTTACCGCGTTGACACACTTCTCATTGCGTAGTAAATTGCACTGGTCGCCCTCCTGAAAGTGTCCCTATAAAATTTGCGGAATCGATTCGATCGCACTTGTGTCGAAACGCGGAGCATTTCAGGCGCGCCTTCGCGCAACGCCTTGGCGTGGGTGTTTGTCGCTCTCGCGATGTTGCCGTGGCTCGCGTCGTGCGGCGGCGGCGGTGGAGGCTCCGCCGCTGCGGACCCGCCAGCCGATCCGCCTCCGCCGGCGCAAACGACGGTCACGCTCGCGCCTCCGCTTGCCAGCGTGACGACATCGCAAACACTTGCCTACACCGCCGGCGGCACAAACACGAGCAACAGCAACGTGAGCTGGACCGTGGACGGCGTGGCGAACGGCAATGCTACGGTTGGCACGATTTCCGCCGCGGGCGTTTACACACCTGCCGCGGCGGCCGCCGGACAGCACACCATCAAAGCCACCAGCGTTGCGACGCCGAGCGCCTCGGCTTCAGCGACGGTTTGGGTGACGAGCTACGCCGGCACCTTCACCTGGCGCAACGATGCGCAACGCACGGGGCAGAATCCGCAGGAGGCGGCGCTGTCTCCGGCGACGCTGAACAGCACAAACTTCGGCAAATTATTTTCGTGTCCCGTGGACGGCGAGATTTTCGCCCAGCCGCTCTACGTGGCGAACCTGGAAATTTCCGGCGGCCAGCACAACGTGGTCTTCGTCTCCACGGAAAATGACAGCGTGTATGCGTTCGACGCCGATGCCTCGCCTTGCGTGATGTACTGGAGCGACGTGACCAACTCGGCGACGTCGCTGTTGCCGGCGAACGAATTCGTCGTCACCAGTGTGGACGTGGGTTCGACCGACATTCAGCCGAACATCGGCATCACCGGCACTCCCGCGATCGATCCGGCGACGAACACGATCTATCTAGTGACCAAGAGCAAGAACCTCGCCGCGCCGAACCCCGTCTACATCCAGCGGCTGCATGCCATCGACATCACGACGGGCCGCGAGCAGCCGGGCAGTTCCATCGTGATCCAGCCGATGGCGATGGGAACGGGATTCGGCAACAACGGCACGGGCCAGGTGGCGTTCGACGCGCTGACGGAAAATCAATCCGCCGCTCTTCTGCTTCTGGGCCACACGGTGTACATCGCATTTGGATCGCTCAGCTCCGCGCCGCCGTATCACGGCTGGGTGGTCGGCTACGACAAAACGACGCTCGCTCAAGTCAGCGTCGTCAACGACACGCCGAACGGCGAAGCTGGCGGACTCGCGATGGCAGGCGCCGGCTTGTCGGTGGATCCGGATTCGGGTTACATCTACGGAATCTCAGGCAGCGGCACGTTTGATGCGCCGAGCGCCACGCAACCCAATAACGACTATGCCGAAAGTTTTCTGAAACTCGATCCGTCGCAACTCACCGTGGTCGATTATTTTTCGCCGTGCAACGAAGCGGCGCTATCGAGCGCGGGGCACGATTTGGGTTCTACCGGCGCGCTGCCATTGCCCGATGCTGCCGGCAGCGTGGCCCATCCGCGTTTGCTTCTTGGCGGGGATCAGGCTGGCAAACTTTATTTGCTCGATCGCTCGCACCTGGGCAATTTCAATGGTGGCACGTGTCCGGACACCGCGCCGGTCGAGGAAGTGACGCTGTCCGGGCCGCTGTTCGGCACGCCGGCCGTGTGGACGGATTCGAAGGGCATCATTCGCGTGTACGCCGGCGCGAATGGCGCGACTCTTGGAGCGTATCCCATCGCGGGCGGCGTTCTGGCGCCCACGCCCGCATCGCAATCGCCCAGCGCGTTCACTGATCGCGGCCCGTCGCCGGCCATCTCGTCGAATGGCACGGCGGCCGGCGTCGTTTGGGCGCTGGACACCGCCGGTTACGATGCGAATCCGCCCGGCGCGGCCGTACTGCACGCCTACGACGCCACCAATCTTGCGACGGAACTCTACAACAGTACGCAGGCGGGAACGCGGGACGGCGGCGGCGTGGCCGTGAAGTTCACAGTTCCTACGGTGGGCAATGGCAAGGTGTACGTCGGCACGCAGACGGAACTCGACGTCTATGGATTCTTGCCTTAGAGGCGCAACGAACTTATTTTCCAAACGGGTCGGACGGCGACGAATGCCGCTCAATCCACTGTCTTTGCTCCAGTGTGTCCGGCACTGAACAACCCCGCGATTCTTCAATCGCGCGGAAAGCGGATTCTACCGAGAGCCCATTCCGGATCAGCGCCGAAGCCACAATCATTGACGACCGCCCAATGCCTGCCCTGCAATGAACTGCAACGGACCTTCCCTTTCGCAGGAGATCAGTCAATGATCCAACCATCTCGTTAAATTCGGTGGACGATGTGGGAACGGACCTGTCTTCGATAGCAAAGGAAAGAAACTCCATCCCGCTTTCTTCGCAGCACCGATTCTCCTCTACGAGTCCCAGCTCCTCATTCTCGGTCTGGGTCAATGCAGAAACGAGTACGTCGACTCCCGTTCGTTGCAAGAAGCTAATGTCGTCGGCGAGCCAATCATTTCCTCGCGGACGCGGCGCAATCGCGAGACGGATTCCCTCGACCTTTACCCAATACGGGTTCATGGCAGATCACACCTCAAGAAAACAGCTACGCGTTCACATCCCTTCGTAGTTCGGGCCGCCTCCGCCTTCGGGCGGGATCCAGGTGATGATTTGGTAGGGATCGGAGATGTCGCAGGTTTTGCAGTGGACGCAATTGGAGGCGTTGATTTTTAGTTGTAGGGTATCGCCGGCGCGGACCATTTCGTAGACGGCGGCAGGGCAAAAATACTGGCACGGGTTTCCGAACTCGACGGCGCAGCGGGTCGTGCAAACATTTTTGTCCGCGATGTGCAAATGGCAGGGCTGATCTTCTTCGTGGCGCGTGCCGGAGTGGTATACGTCGGTGAGGCGATCGAATGTGAGTTTGCCGTCGCCGGTGAAGCGCGCGGCCGCTGTTTGGCCCGGCGCGAGCTTGCGATATGCCTCGTGATCTGGGCGAATGCGCATCGGGTCCACCAGGCCGCGTCCGCCGGTAGCCATTTGCAGCGCGGTATTAAACAGGCCGGCGTACAGGCCGTTATGAAAACCCTGATGGAAATTGCGCACGCGCCAGAGTTCAGGCTTGATCCAGCTGTCGTCCACTTTTTTCGAGAATGAGGAAAGCGTGCGTGCCGATACGTCGTCTGCGCAGAGCGCTTCCAGAATTGTTTCCGCGGAGAGCATGCCGCTTTTGATCGCGAGAT
>JBEKDK010000048.1:0-22661 GCA_050014395.1 Candidatus Acidiferrales bacterium
ATCGGCTTTCTGGATGGAGCCAGCCGCGCGGTCCTCCGCATGATGGGCGGCCGGAAACTTCACAGCCATACGCTGGTGCATTCGACGGAGGAACTGGAAATTCAGGTGCAGCAGGCGCGCGAGCGCGGCCTAGTCTCGCAAACCGAAGAAAAGTTTATCCTCAGCGCGATTCAGCTGGGGCAATTGCGCGTGCGGGAAATTATAGTGCCGCGTCCGGATATGCACGTGCTGCCGGTGAATGCGGATTTGGACGAGGCGCTGCGCGTGTTCGTCACCACGCAGCGTTCGCGCATTCCGGTGTACGAAGGCACGGTGGATCATCTGCTGGGCTTCGTACACATCAAGGACATGCTGTGGGTGCTGCTCGACCGCGAACGCCGCGCCGAAGAGGGCGTGCCTCCGGAGCCTTTCGACTTGCGGCGATTGCTGCGCGAGATGCCGATCATTCCCGAAAGCAAATCCGCCGCGGAGCTTTTGACCGAGCTGCGCGCGCATCGCGCCGGCATGGCCGCCGTGGTGGATGAATTCGGCAGCATCCTGGGATTGGTGACGCTCGAGGATTTGATCGAGCAGATTGTGGGCGAAATCCACGACGAATTCGACGTCGTCGAAAAACCGCAAGTGGTTGGCCGCGGGCCAGACCCAGCCATGATTTTCGATGCTTCGCTGCCGGTGCGCGACCTCGCTTCGCAATACAACATCGAGTTGCCGGAAGATTCCGCGTACGCCACGGTCGGCGGGTTTGTGCTCAGCCAGTTGCAATTCGTGCCGCGCGGGGGCGAGACGTTTGAATTCGGCGGCAATCGCTTCACCGTTGTGGAAATGGACCGCCGTCGCGTGGCTCGCGTGAAAATCGAGCGCGTCAAGAATCCGTACACTCCTGAGGCGCCCAAGAATCTGAATCGGGCGAGCGATCGATGACGCGAAAAATCCTGCAGCGCATCGCTTATACGTTGCCGGCCGTGTGGCTGATTCTTACGACGGTGTTTCTGCTGATCCACATAGTCCCGGGCGATCCCGTGGTGCAAATGCTCGGCGAAAATGCGCGCGCAGAGGACCTTGCGCAACTGCGCCACGCGCTCGGCCTGGACGCACCGCTTGGAACACAGTATCTGCGCTATCTCGCCGGATTGTTTCGCGGCGATTGGGGTATCTCATTCCATTTCAATCGCTCGGTTTTCGCCATTGTGTTTGAGCATTTTCCGGCGACGCTGGAATTGGCGCTGGCGGGATTGTTGGTGTGTCTGGTGATCGCGATTCCGGCCGGAGTGTATTCGGCGGCGCGGCAGGGAAGCGCCGCGGATCACGCTACTTCCGTCTTCACGTTGCTGGGGCTTTCGCTGCCAAATTTCGCGCTGGGCCCGCTGCTCATTTTGCTGTTTTCGATCGAGCTGGGATGGCTGCCGGTTTCCGGGCGCGGCGGCCTGGAGCATTTGGTGTTGCCCGCCGTCACGCTGGGCGCCGCGCTGGCCGCGATTCTGACGCGCATGGTGCGCGCCGCGATGATCGAGGAATTGTCCAGCGACTATGTGCGCACCGCGCGCGCGAAAGGATTGTCCGAGCGTGCGGTGCTGTTCCGCCACGCGTTGCCCAACGCGCTGGTGCCCATCATCACCATCGTCGGATTGCAATTCGGTTCGCTGCTGGCGGGCGCAATCGTCACGGAGACGATTTTTTCGTGGCCGGGAATTGGCCGCCTGGCGGTGCAGGCGATCACGGAGCGCGATTATCCGCTTTTGCAGGGCTGCATTTTGCTGATCGCGCTTTCGTGCGTGCTCGTCAATCTGTTCACCGATTTGGTTTACGCCGTAATCGATCCTCGGGTGCGCGTCGAATGACGTTCGCCGATAATTCGCGCCAATTTCTGCGCACCAGCAGGCTCGGCCGGCTGGGCTTGTCGCTCGCGCTGCTGCTGGTGATCGCGGCGATTGCGGCGCCGTGGCTCGCGCAGCAAAATCCTGCGGCGCAGGATTTGCCGCATCGGCTGATGTCTCCCGGCGCGGGCCATTGGTTCGGCACCGACGAGCTGGGCCGCGACGTTTTTTCGCGCACGCTTTACGGCGCGCGCATTTCGCTGACGGTGGGAATCTCCGTGGTGTTCGGCGCGGGACTTGTGGGCCTGGCGATCGGCTGCCTTTCCGGCTATTTCGGCGGTGCGTTCGATCGCTTCGTGAACATCATACTGATCAACACGTTTCTTTCGTTCCCCGGCGTGCTGCTGGCGATCGCGCTGGCCGCGTCGCTCGGGCCAGGCCTGGGCAACGTGATCATCGCGCTGGTGATCACGGGCTGGGCGGGCTATGCGCGTTTGGCGCGGGCGCAGGTGCTGAAGGTGAAGGAGATGGATTACGTCGCCGCGGCGCGATCTCTCGGCGCGTCCGACGCGCGCATCGTGTGGCGCCACGTGTTGCCCAACACGATTCAGCCCGTACTGATTCAGGCCACCATCGGCATGGCCAGCGCGATTCTGGCGGAATCCACGCTCAGCTTTCTTGGCTTGGGTGTGCTCGCTCCGACTCCGAGTTGGGGGGCGATGTTGAACGACGCGCGCAATCACCTGTTCGACGCGCCGCACATGATTATTTTCCCCGCGCTCGGAATCATGGCCGCGGTCCTCGCGTTCAATTTGCTCGGCGACGCGCTCCGTGATTGGCTCGATCCGCGCACGCGTTCATTCCTAATCACGCAGGATCTCGCGCGCTAGACGCGGCGCACGCAGCGTCAGATCGTGCGCGAGTAACAGTAAATGAGGATCACAAAGAATCACGCAGGAGTTACCGCGAGGATGACTTCGGCGCCGCGGGTTGCGCTCAGCGTGCGCGACGCGTTGCCTTTGTTGATTGCGATTTCCACGTAGCCGGTTGAACCGATCAGCGCGACGGTCTCGCCGGCGCCGCCTTCGCCGAAGGTGGCGACGAAGCGCTCGACGCTCTTGCCGGCGACTTGCAACTTGATCTTGCCTGTTGCCACCGTCGATTCGGGCAAATCTTCAGCCCGCAAATTCGTCATCAGATTGCCAAATGCGTCCACGCGAAGCACTACGGCTTTCAGCGAATCTCCCGCAGGCTTCGGGCGAGGCAGCGCGAAGCGTGTGAAGTCGGTAATCTCGTCGCCGAACGATTCGGTGAGCCAGGCTTTGGAAAGATATGCGGCGATCGGCGCGAAAATGTCGCGTCCGTGAAAGGTGGGGCTGACCGGCTCGAGAAAATTGTGGCTGGCGGTGACGTGGCGCACGACGGCGTTCGGATCGCGGTCGTAAATCATCGAGAGCACGCCATTGTCCGGCGCAATGAAATATTGATTGTCGGCGGAAACTAGCAGCGGGCGCCGCGCCGTGCCGACGCCGGGGTCTACGACCACGATGTGAATCGTGCGCAGCGGAAAATATGGATAAACCGCGCCGATCGTCAGCGCGCCATCCAAAACATCGTAGGGCACGACGTGGTGATGGATATCCACGATGGTCGCTGCGGGATTGATTCCGAAAATCACGCCCTTCATAGCCGCGACCAAATGGTCGGCCGTGCCGAAATCTGTGGTCAGCGTGATGATGGGTCGCGACACGTCGTTGTCTCCGTTAGTAGCCAATGTATTGCATCGCAAACCGCCGCTTACCGCGGCCGGTTTCACGCTAACGGAGCGCGCATGGCATGTCAAAGGCCTCGCCGCTCCGCGTGTCCGAACAAGCACGCCGCGGTTGCGGTGCGCACACACTCCGCGCGCCGCCCGCCTTGACCCCCTGTGCCAGCAACGATATTCTGAGTATTCACAATAGTTTGCGGCTGCGCCCGCCGACTGCGATTCGCGCTATGCGACGAGTGTACCTAGACAACAACGCAACCACGCCGGTGGCCCCCGAGGTCCTGGAAGCCATACTGCCGTTCTTCGCGCAGGAATATGGCAACGCCAGCTCGATCCACGGTTTCGGTCAGAAGTGCCGCGCGGCGGTGGAGCAAGCTCGCGACCAGTTGGCGGAACTTCTGGGCGCGCGCGCCGCGGAGATTGTTTTCACCAGCGGCGGCACGGAATCGAACAATCAGGCGATTTTCGGCGTCGTGAACGCCGCGCCGGGCCCGCGCAAGCACATTGTCACGACGACCGTCGAGCACAGCGCGGTGCTGAATCCATGCCAAGAACTCGAGCGGCGCGGAGTGGAAGTGACGTACGTGGCCACGAGCCGCGAGGGGCGCGTGAACCCCGAAGCGATCCGCCAAGCCGTTCGCGCCGAAACCGTGCTGATTTCCGTGATGATGGCCAACAACGAGATTGGCACGCTGCAACCCGTGGAAGCGATCGCCACAATGGCGGCGGAGAAGGGAATCGCGTTTCACGTGGACGCCGTGCAAGCGGCCGGCAAAATTCCGGTCGACGTGAAACGAATCGGCGCGCCGCTGGTTTCGATTTCGGGGCACAAGTTGTACGCGCCGAAGGGAGTGGGCGCGCTGTACGTCCGCGACGGCACGCATCTGGATGCGCTGCTGTTCGGCGGGCAGCACGGACGCGATGGCCGGCCCGGCACGGAAAATGTTCCCGGAATTGTGGGCCTTGGCAAAGCCGCGGAGATTGCGCGGCGCTCGCTTGCGGAGGAGACGCCGCGCATTGCGGCGCTGCGCGATCGCTTCGAGCGCGGCGTGCTGGCGGCGGTGCCGCTGGTGCGCGTGAATGGATGTTGCGCGCCGCGCTCGCCCAATACTTCCAATTTGGTTTTTCCGCACGTTGAGGCGGAGGCGCTGGTGATCTCGCTCGATCTTCAGGGCATCGCGTGCTCGGCGGGCGCGGCGTGCTCATCGGGCACCGTCGAGCCATCGCACGTGCTGACGGCGATTGGATTGGGGCGCGCCGATGCGCGGGCGTCTGTGCGTTTCAGCCTGGGGCGATTCACTAGCGCGCAGGAAATCGACTACGCGCTGGACGTGATTCCGCGCGCGGTGCAGCGGCTGCGCAGTTTGTCTCCGACGTGGCGCGATGCGGTGGTGGCGTGATGTGCGCGGTGGGAAATATCGCGGAGATCGCGGCGAGTGTGCCGGTGGAATCCGGCGCTCGCGGCGTGGTCACTGTTGTCGCCATGAGCGGCGGCGTCGATAGCTCGACGGTCGCGGCGTTGCTCTGCCAGCGCGGCGACGCCGTTGTCGGCCTAACGATGCAGCTGTGGGATCAGCGCCGCTTGCCGGGTTTGCGACCCGTGGGCGCGCCGCGGCAACGTTGCTGCTCGCTGGATGACGCGCTCGATGCGCGCCGCGTGGCGCAGCACCTGGGCATTCCGCATTACGTCGTGAATTACGAGGAGCGATTCGAAGAAAAAGTGGTGAAGCCCTTCGTCGCGTCGTATCTGGCGGGCGAGACGCCGGTGCCGTGCGCGCTGTGCAACAACCACGTGAAGTTCGATCCGCTGCTGACGACGGCGCGGCAAATCGGCGCCGAGCGATTGGCTACCGGTCACTACGCGCGCATTGCCCGCGACGCCGAAACCGGACGGATGATGTTGCTGCGCGCGGCGGACGAGACCAAAGATCAATCATATTTTCTCTTCGGGCTGACGCAAGAGCAGATGGCGCGCACCGTTTTCCCTCTGGGCGAACTTGGCAAGCAGCGCGTGCGCGAACTTGCGCGCGAGGCTGCGCTGCCCGTGGCCGAAAAGCCCGATAGCCAGGAAATTTGTTTTGTCTCCGCGGGGCATTACGTTCAATTCATCGAATCTTATTTGGCCGAGCGCGGAGAAAGTGCACCGGACGATCAAGGCGAAATCGTGACGACCAGCGGAGAAGTGATCGGCCGGCACCAAGGCTTGCACCGATTCACTGTCGGGCAGCGCAAAGGCTTGGGCTTCGCCGCGGGCCGGCCGATGTACGTTGTGGCGCTAGAGCCGAAGACGAAACGCGTGATCGTTGGCGAAGATGGCGAACTGCGCCGCGCGACGTGCGACGTGCGCGACGTGAATTGGGTATCGATCGCGGAGCCGGCGCAGCCCGTGCGTGCCGCGGTGAAGGTGCGGCATCGCCACGAACCCGCGCCGGCCACGGTTGAATCGCTCGCCGCCGGAGGCGCGCGCGTGAGCTTCGATGAGCCGCAACGCGCCGTCACGCCCGGCCAAGCCGCCGTGTTCTACGACGGCGACACCGTCCTCGGCGGCGGCACGATTATTTGAGCCACCACATCGAGCGCTGACAATATTCAAAATTAGATGAACAGGTTTTCGTCCGGATGGTCGGGCGACGCGCCCGGGCCTTCGGAATGCGGGCGGCGGCGGCGCGAGCGGAAAAATTCCAGCCCCGTTTGAATGCCGCGGATCACTGCGCTGGCGGAATTTATGGGGCCGACGACGGTACGGCGAATCTGCGAACCCGCGTCTTCGACGGCTTCGAGCGCGCCGGTCAAAATCTGATCGGCGTGGGCCAACTGCATCCGCGCGCGATCGAGCGTCTCGGTGAAGACGCGGTCCACTTTTTGCGCTTGGCTGCGAGCCAGGTGTGTGATCTCCGCGGCGTCGGCGATAGCGGACGAAATCCGCGGTTGGGCGTCTTCGATCAGGTATTGTACGCGAGTGAGGATCGGCTCGACGCGCGCTTCCATGTTGCTCACCGTGCGCTCCACGCGCTCGGTGGTGCGCCGCGCCAGAAAATACATGGCGGTCATCACGGCGGCCTGCAACACCACCGCCAGCGCCGTCACAACGATGAAAACGGGCACCCAGTTTGTCATAGCTCTACGTCCTCGACGGCCCTCGAACTTCTCGAAGGGCCTGGGCATTCCTTGGGGTTAGTACCTACGGCGCGCTATTGCGCTTTCGATTTCTCGCGCTGGTAAGCGTCGCGGCCCGCTTCGACCGCCGCCGTGACGGAATCTTTTTGGCGTTGCACAACGCCTTTGCCGCGCTCGACCAGGTCCTCGGCGCGCTCCTTCAACTCACGTGCCTTGCGCTGCGCGAATTCCCGGCCCTCGTCGGCCTTCCCGGCAAGGTACTCGCGGGTTTCTTCGCCCGACTGCGGCGCGAAAAGGATGCCAACCAGCGCGCCGATTCCGAGTCCGACCAGGAAAAACGTAACTTTGGAACCTGTAGAGTTATCGCTCATCACTTGACCTCCATCTGGCTTGATATCACGCTAGCACATGCAGGGTGCCGTGACAAGGAATCGCACCCCGCAGGCGTTGCGCACACGCTCACACTGTATTTAGATGCCAAATGGTGGATAAGCGGGGCGCGCGCTGGGGCCCGGGAACCGCTGGTTTGCGTCTTGGAACCGCTCGTCTGTTGGGGCGCGGCCTGCGGGTACGCAGCCATCGCCACCGCCATGATCAACGCGAGCGCTTTAAGGATTGCCAACCTCCAAAATAGAAAATTCCGGCGATCCCGGAATTTGCAATATGGATCCCGATTTGGCGGATACCACGCTTCTCGCGTTTTCGATTCAACGAATTTGCAATTCAAAAGGGGGCGTCGGGGCCAAGTTCGGCGAGGATCGAACGGCCATAAGAATATCAATCGCCGGGGATGTGATCGGCGTACTTCGGCCAATCCGCCAGCAGCGCGTGAATCACGGTACTGCCGGCGGCGTAGGCCGATTCGAGCGCGGGAATGAAGCCGGGGTAGGGAGCGGTGACGGCTGCCAGCGCCGTGCCGCCGGGCGCTTGCATACAGTAATCGCTGCCGGTGCGCAGCACCATCAGGCGTTGGTAATCGGCGCGATGCATGGCCGTCAGTCGGCGCAGCGCCTCAGCCACGGCGGAATCCTCCATTTCCGTCATGACGAACGTGCCTTGGCCGTGCGTCCACAGCTTCACCCAGTCGTCGGCATACTGCGTCATGATGCGACCGCTCCAAAAGTAATCGGAGGCGTAGGAATCGCCCTTCAGCACAAACGGCGGGCGCTGCGCGTTGGGAAATCCTTGCCACGCGGCGCGCGCGGCCTGCATTTCCGGCGTGTCTTGAAGCTTGATGTTCTGCGTCAGACGGAACGCCCAATCGGCCAGGCCGGCGTTTAGCGCGTATGCGTAAATGCGATCGGTGGCGACGAGCGGCCGGTCCGGCAGCGTGTTCGGCCGCAGCGCGCCGATGGCGAACAGGCCATACGGCCAATCGGCGGGCGCTTCGCGCGGATCGATTTCGCGTGCCACATCGCTCACCACGTAATTCGCCCACGCCGCTGAGCCCAGCGACGCCACTTCGGGGTTCACTCCCGCGATGCCGTTCATTAACCAATAGGCGTGGGTCAGATCGAAGCGCGGATCCAAGCCCAGCGCCATCACGGACGCGCCGGCGTTCACCAGTGTCGTTCCCGTGACCATACCGATCACCGTGTGATCCGCATTCGAGCGCAACGCGCGCACGCCGCCGGGGAAATCCAGCTTTTCATCCAGGTGCTCGCGCTCCACCCAGAATTGGAATTCGCCGGGTTGGTCGCCGGTGTCCGCCCCGCGCTCAAACGTGGCGAGAATCACGATCTTCACCGGCCACGGTTTCGTCTCCGTCTGCGCGCGCAGCGCCGGCGCGAGAGGCGCGAGCGCGAATATAAAGAGAAGGCCATAGCACAATCGGCTGAATCGCGTGGTGCACGGGGTCACGGCGTCCTCCGAAACGTATCCTACGGTGAGGCCGAGCTTATCAGAATGATTCCCAAATCGGGAATTGGCGATCTGCGATTTCCATCGAAAAGTGTGTCTTTCAGCACAGCAATGCTTTCTGGCGAAAGTTTAATATGCCGCCCTGAATTGCCACAGTTGACCCACGTTGGTTAACTCCGAAGTCGAAGTGATCGCGATTGCAGAGGAGTACTTGCCGCCGCATCTCCTTTGCGGCATCGCGCACGCCGATGAAGGGGCAGCAGCGGGGAGGCGACGCATGAGACTAACTGGGAAAGAAGTGCTTTTGGTCGGACAAAGTTTTCACGGCGCCCAGTCCTTGATGGAGCGCCTGAATGGTTGGGGGTTCCGATTCCGGGTTGCCAGCGGACTGCGAGCGGCGTCCAACCTTCTGATCGCCCACCCGGTGAATCTCGTCCTCAGCAATACGCGTCTGCCGGATGGCACGGCCTTCAGTCTGCTCCAGGTACTTAGTGGCCGGCCCGTGACAGCGTTCCTGTGTGTGCCGGTGGAGGATCCCTGCCTGTGGTTGCCCGCCATTGACGAAGGAAAAGAGTGCCTCGGTCTGCCCGCCCTTCGGCCCTCGGAGTTTGCGAGCGTGCTCGAGGAAATGTCCCGGCATCTGGCGACGCCGGAAGTGATTAATTAGGCCGTTTTTCAGGCGTGCGCGGGCGGGTCTTCTACTCAATCGCGATCGCGGCCACGAGTCGCTCCTTGCACAAAACCAAGACAAACAAGTATTCGTCGCGCCTTAATGGGAGCGGAAGTGCGCGAGGACGCGATCGGCCTGCGGGCGGGTGATGACCTTCGCCAAATCGGCAGGCGCGGCGGCGCGGACGCGGGCGACGCTGCCGAAGCGCGCGAGCAACTTTCGCGCGCTGGTTGCGCCAATGCCGGGGATTTCCTCGAGTTCGGAGTGCAGCGTGCGTTTCGCGCGGCGCTGGCGATGGAAGGTGACGCCGAAGCGATGGGTTTCATCGCGAATCTGTTGCACCAGATGCAGGATCGGCGAGTGGCGATCGAGCTTACACGGTTCGTCCTCTTGCCCTAGGACGTAGAGAATTTCTTCCTGCTTGGCGATGGCTGCGACCGGCTGATTGATGATGGCCAGCTCTTCGAGCGCGGCCGCTGCGGCGTGCAATTGGCCCAGCCCGCCATCGATTAAGATGAGATTGGGAAACGGCTTTTGCTCCTCCTGCAGGCGGCGGTAGCGGCGCGTGACGGCTTCGCGCATTGAGGCGAAATCGTCGTTGCCCCATTCACCCCTGATGATGAATTTGCGGTAATCGGATTTCTTCATGCGGCCTTCGTCCCACACGACCATCGAAGCCACCGTGTCCGATCCCTGAATGTGCGAAATGTCGAAGCTTTCGATGCGCTCGGGCGTTTCGGATAGATTGAGCGCGTGCTCCAGCGCTTCGGCGATGGCCTTCGGGCTGGGCTTTTGCACGCGGAAGCGCTGCTCAAATGAGTGCCTCGCGTTTTTTTCGACCAGCTCGACCACGGCGCGCTTCTGTCCGCGCTGCGGCACCAGGATTTCGACGCGCGAGCGTGGCGGGCTCAGGCGCGTGGCTCGTTCGGAGAGAATTTGCTCGAGCAGTGCGCGATCCTCGAAGTCTTCGGGCACGTGAATGAATCGCGGCAGATACGCGGCGTCCAGATAAAGCTGTTTGAGCAGGGAAGGCAAAAATTCGGCCGGGTTGAATTCGACGAGGTCTTCCCAATAAAAATCGCGCCGATCGACCACGCGCCCACCGCGAAAGTGGAACAGGTTCACGGCCACTTGCGGCGGCTCCGCGTACCAGGCGAGCGCGTCGGTGTCGTCGCCGCTGGCGGCCGCCATCTTCTGGCGCTCGTCGATTTCTTCGAGCGTGCGCAACAGATCGCGGTACTGCGCGGCTTGCTCGAAGCGTTCCTGCTCCGACGCTTCGCCCATGCGCTGCTCCAGGCTGCGCGCCAAATCTTGCCGCCGCCCTTCCAGGAAAAGCCGCGCGTCGCGCGCGGTTTCGGCATAACGCTCGTCGGTCACCAGGCCGGGCACGCACGGGCCAAGGCAGCGGTGAATGTAATATTGCAGACACGGCCGCGGGTGCGCGCGCGTCAGATCCACCGTGCAGGACGGCACGCGAAAACGCTTGTGTATGAAATGGACAATGCGGTACGCCAAGCTGGACGGGAAATACGGACCGAAATAAATCGAGCCATCCTTTTTCAGTCGCCGCGTGACGTACACCCGCGGGAATTTTTCAAACGCGGTGTAACGGATGTACGGATACGTCTTGTCGTCACGCAGCATCACGTTGAATTTCGGCTGGTGCTCTTTGATCAGATTGTTTTCAAGCGCCAGGGCCTCGGCTTCGTTATCGACGACGATGAATTCAACGTCGGCGATCTCGCGCACCAGCGATCCGGTTTTCGCGTCGGTCCAATGCGATTCAAGGAAATACGATTTGACGCGTTGGCGCAATTCGCGCGCTTTGCCGATGTAAAGGATTGTGCCGGTGACGTCCTTGAACAAATAGACGCCCGGATCATCGGGAAGGCTGGCGACTTTTTCGGAAAGGTCCATAGCGCGGTAGAATCTAGAGTTCGGATGCCGCAGCCGCATGAATGTGCGCGCGGCGCAAGCTCCATGCTAGGGCAACATTGATGATAGCAGAGCGAATCAAACTGTTGGTGACTGTGCGCATGCGCAAACTGCTTCGCCCAATTCTGATTTCGGCGCTGGCGCTTACGCTGGGCATCGCGTTCGGCGCGGCGCACATTGCGGCGCAACAGGCCACGCCGGACTTGGGGCCGCCCCCGCCGCCTCCGCAGGCCGCGCCACCTTCCGCTGATCAACCGCCGGCTACGCCCGACCTCGGGCCTCCTGCGCCGCCAGCGGACCCCAGCAAGGAATCGAGTTCTGCCACCACCAATGCGCCGGCCGAACCCGCAGCCCCTGCTGCGCCGGCTTTCGATCCGCTGCGCGCGCAGAAGAGCGTCGACGTGGGGCAATATTATTTGAAGAACGGCAACTATGCGGCGGCGATCGATCGTTTCAAGGAAGCCATCTCGTACCAATCGAACATGGCGCTGCCGTGGGAATTTCTGGGGCAGGCCTACGAGAAAGAGCACGAGCGCGAAGAGGCCGTCGCCGCGTACCAGAAATATCTTGCGATGATGCCCAGCGGCAAGGAACCGGACAAAGTGCGCAAAGAAGTCGCCAAGCTGCAAGCCGAAATCGTGCACGACGCCGCCGGAAAACCCGGGAGATAGCAATCCAGAATAAAAATGGCGCGGAAGATATGCAGCGCGAACAACCTCAGCGCATACGCTTGAGATATCGGCGCGCTCTCTCGTAGTGCTGAAAGCGTTTCTCTTCGCGGCGAAAATCCACAGAGTGTATTTCCAGTCCGCAGCGCGCCACGCGCAGCGGATGCTTCACGTGCAGCATTTCGTGGAAGAGGATCGATTCCACCACGTACCGCGGCGTGCCGGGACGATCCAGACGCGCGTTGATTACGATCAAGTCGAGCCCGGGATCGAAGCAGCCCAGTTGGCGCCGCCACACGCGCTTGCTCCACGCCAGGCCGGGGCGATGCAGCCGCCCTTCGAAATATCGCTGATTCAATTCCGTGAACAGCGGCGCCAAATCGTGCGTGTCTCCGCGGGCGGGCAGCGTGGGCCGGCGGGCGCGATTTTGGCGCAGCCGGCGGATGCGCCGCTCGGTTGCGGGCGCGGCGGAAAAATGCCGATAGCGATCGAGCAGTTCATGCGGCACGCGCTTGCGGTACAAGCGTCCGAGCAGCACCGCCGCCGTGGCCTCGATCACGCGAAGCGGCGCGCCGCGCAGCACGTCCGACAATCGCGCGATCGCGATCGTGCCTTCTCGCAACCGAATCGTGTGCGATAAATTCGCGTAGGGATAAAACTCCACTGAGAATTGCGGCGGCCGGCCTTGGCATCCCAGCCGCGTGAACATGCGCTGAAATGCCAGCGCTCCACCGGGCACGGTGGCGCTGCTGCGTCGAATTGCGGAGCGCGGCCGTTTGGTGATCGCGGAGTTGCTCACGGTTTGCGGCGCACCGGCGCCGTCGAGTCGTCCTTGGCGGCGTCGGCGAGATCCGAAATGGCGTCGTGCGTGGCCTCGATGGCGTCGTCGAGATTCTCTTTGTAATCGTCGAGCAGCGGCGTCTTCGGTCCGAGGCTTTGCAAGTAGGTCAGGAATTCATTGGCCCGCGCGGTAAAGATTTTGATGGACTCGTGGACGTCCTGCTGTTTTTCCACGGCGATATCCACGTATCCATCGCCATCGTCGATGCAGCCGGCGTAACCATTCAGCAGGTCGTTGATGCGTTCGCCCTGCCGGCGGTCGGCGGGATCCAGGTGCGCCAGCTCGTATTGGATTTTCTTGATGCGATCGGCTGCGAATTGCACGAATAGTTTGATTTTCGCATTCGGCGCGAAGGCATCGCGGATTTGATCCGCCTCATCGTCCGTCAAATAATCTTTTTTCTGCGGCTGCGGCTGCGGCGCGGGCACGGGCCGAGGCATCGCGCAAACCGCGATCGGAGCGGCGAGGGCAGCGCCTAGGAGCCATCCAATAAGTTGCCGTTTGATTTGCATCGTTCGCCTCCTGTTGCTCACTTCATGAGGGCGGCGGATTCACGGGCGGCGCTTTTCGCGGCTGCCGCGGGAACAGCAGATCGATCAATTCATTTTGCGCGTCGGCCAAATCGGAGCGCACGTCCTTGAACCACGGATGCTTATCTGGCGGCAATGCCAAGATGATGTCATCCATTTGCCGCAGGGCTTCGCGCAGCGCGATTTGCAGCTCTATGAAACCGGCCGGATGGTTCTGGGCGCTCGCGCCGATCGCTTCGAGCGAGGCCATCGTAGCGTTGGTCTCATCGCGGAATTGCTGGAGTTGCGCGAGCGAGCCCACGTCGTCGCCGTCTTCCAGCGTTTTCCGTGCCTGCGCGAATACGCCCGGCTCGAGCTTGGCTAGCGCCTTGGCCTTGGCCACAGGATCAGCGGCATGATCGTAAGCCGCTTGCTCCGCCGCCAGGCGCTGGGCTGCGGAGGTCACCGCCGGCGCGGGCACCGCACGCGAAGCCGCTACGGCCGGTCGCGCCAACGCTCCGCGCGCCGAAATGCAGGTTGCGGCAACCGCCAGGCAAATCGTCACGAGGCTCGCGTGCCACGACATCCTACTGCCTCTTTTGCTGCATCTCGCGTTTCAATGCCAGAATCCGTTGCTGCGCCTGAAAATCCTGAGTGTCGTGGCTTCCCTGATCGAGGTCGAGAAATTTCTGATAGGCCGCAACGGCATCCGGTTTCTGGTCCAGTTTATCGTAACAAGTGCCGCGCACAAACCACGCCACAGGCTTCAGCGGTTCGCGCGCAGACAGGCGATCGAGCATGGCCATCGCGCCGGGACACGAGCCGCCGAGGTAATAAGCGTCCACCAAATCGCGCAGCGGGTCCACGGCGGTGCCATCGATCTGCAGCGCTTTTGTGAGCGCCGCCGCGGACTCCGGATATTGGTGCAACTCGAGCAGCGAATGACCCAGCCAGGCGTACAGCTCGGCATCCCCGGGCGAAAGTGGAATCGCTTGTTGCAATGCCGCGGCGGCGTCCTTCCACTTGCTTTGTTGCATATAGATGCCGGCGCGGATTTTTAGGCTGTCTGCAATCGGCGCTGCTCCGGCGTCGGCGCGATCGAGTTCGGCAAGCGCGGCATCCAGCTGGTTTGTCTCCATCAGCGCATAGGCGCGGTCCACGCGCGCCGCGCGATCGTCCGGGCGCAGCTTCAAATAATTCGCCAGCACGTCCGCCTGATCGCCGTACTTTTTTTGCGCGCCGAGCGCTTGCCCCAATCCCAGTTGCGCCGGCGCCTCATCCGGCTTCAGCGCGATGGCGCGGCGGAATTCGATTTCGGCTTCCGGCGCGCGATTCAGCCGCAGCAGCGCGCGCGCCAGTCCGAAAGCGATCTCATATTCACGCGGCGAAAGCTCGGCGGCCTTGCGATACTGCGCCACCGCTTCGTCAAGATGTCCGGTGTGTTCGAGCGCCAATCCGTAAAGGAAGCGCGGCCGGCCTTCGGTGGGCATAAGGTCCGCGGCGTGCGAAAACGCTGCGGCGGCCGCGGCCGGGTCCGTGTCGAGCAGCAGCAGCCCCAGGTTCAAGTGCGCTTCGGCCATCTTCGGATCGATCGCGATCGCGCGCTCGAATTCCGGCTTGGCATCGGCATCGTGCTTCAACTGCGCGTCGGCGTAGCCCAGCTCGAAATGCGCGTAGGCGGAATCGGGATTCTTCGCGATGTATTGCTGCAGCGGCGCGATGGCCGCGGCGTAATCGCCGCGGGCGATGGCGTCTTGCGCTTGCTTCAAGACGGCGGCGAAAGGATCGGCTTGCGTTTGCGACGCGGCCGGTTTCCTTGGCGGTGGAGTTTGCGCGCCGGCCGCCGCCGCGAATGAAATCGAATATGCGGCCGCCAGCAAAAAACACAGGGCGGCGGCGCGGTGGCTCTTCATCGTTTTCGTTTGATGCGGGCGGCGGCCTTTGCGCTTTTCGCCGGGGCTTCCGCAACACCATTGTGTACACCATTCCCGTTGCGCCCGTTATGATTTTGTGCGAGCACGCGCGCCAGGAACTTGCCGGTGTGCGAGTGCGGATTGCGCGCCACTTGTTCGGGCGTGCCAGTGGCCACCAATTGTCCGCCGCGATCGCCGCCCTCGGGGCCAAGATCGATCACCCAATCGGCGCATTTGATCACGTCCAGATTGTGCTCGATCACGAATAGGGAAGCGCCCGTATCCAGCAGCTTGCGAAAAACCAGCAGCAGCTTCTGGATATCGTCGAAGTGCAGGCCCGTGGTCGGCTCGTCGAGAATGTACAGCACGCCCTGATTCGCCTGCCGGGCGAGATGCGCGGCCAATTTCAGTCGCTGCGATTCGCCGCCGGAAAGCGTGGTGGCCGATTGCCCCAGGCGCAAATACCCAAGGCCGACATCGTCGAGCACTTTCAGCCGCGAAATCACGCGCGGCAGCCCGGCGAAAAATGCCAGCGCTTCGCGCACCGTCAGTTGCAGCACCTCGTGAATATTCTTCTCGCGGTAGCGCACTTCCAGCACGCCGCTCTTGAAGCGCGTTCCGCGGCACTCCTCGCAGACCAGCTCGACATCGGCGAGGAATTGCATTTCCACCGTAACGGTGCCATCGCCCTGGCACGCTTCACAGCGCCCGCCGGGAATGTTGAATGAAAAATGGCCGGGCGAATAGCCGCGCTTCTTCGCTTCCGGCGTGCGCGCAAAGACGTCGCGAATGGCGTCGAATGCCTTCAGATACGTCGCCGGATTCGATCGCGGCGTGCGCCCGATCGGCGATTGGTCCACCAGTACGACTTCCTTGATCTGCGCGTCGCCTTCGATGCGATCGCAAGCGTTGCGAATCGTTTTGCGCAGGTCGCTCTGGTCGCCCGCGCCCGGCGCACGCTGCGCCGCGAGCACGCGGAAGAGCACGTCGTGCACAAGCGTGGATTTACCCGAGCCGGATACGCCGGTAATGGCCACTAGGTTGCCGAGCGGAATCATCAGGTCGAGATTCTGCAGATTGTGTGCGCGCGCGCCGAAGATGCGCAGAAATTTGCCGTTGGGTTTGCGGCGCACCGTCGGAATCGGAATGCGCAGCTCTCCGGACAGATACTTCGCCGTGAGCGAATCGCGGCTATCGGCAAGCTCCGCGATCGTTCCCGCGAAGACGATGTGCCCGCCGTGCTCGCCCGCGCCAGGGCCAAGATCGACCAGATAATCCGCGGCGGCAATCGTGTCGGGATCGTGCTCGACGACCAGGATCGTGTTGCCCAGATCGCGCAAACTTTTCAGAATCGCGATTAGCCGATGCGTATCGCGCGGATGCAGGCCGATCGAAGGTTCGTCCAGCAGATAGAGCGCCCCAACCAAACGCGAGCCCAGAGAAGTGGCGAGCTGGATGCGTTGCGCTTCGCCGCCGGAAAGCGTGGAAGTGAGCCGATCGAGCGTGAGGTAGTCGAGACCGACTTCGTCGAGATAGGCGAGCCGATGGCGAATCTCTTCGAGAATTTTGTCGGCGATCTGCGCTTCGGCCGGCCCCAGTTCGATCGAGCCGAAAAATCGCCGCGCCTCGACCACCGTCATCGCGCAAACTTCATGGATGGGTTTGCCGGCCAAGCGCACGGCGCGCGCTTCCGGGCGCAGCCGCGTGCCGTTGCACTCCGGGCAAATCGCATAGCCGCGATATCGGCTCAGGAAAACGCGCACGTGCAATTTATATTTCTTCCGCTCGAGCCATTGGAAGAAACCTTGCACGCCGATGTAGCCGCCCTTTTTGTCGCCGGCCACGATCACATCGCGCTGCTCGGCCGTCAGGTCGCGGAACGGCACATCGAGCGGAATGTCGTGCGCCCGGGCGTAGCGCTTCAGTTCGTTCCACGGGCCGCGATAGCGCGGCTTGGTCCACGGCTCCACGGGGCAATCGTTGATGGTTTTGCCGCGGTCGGGAATCACCAGGTCCAGGTCGAAGTCGATGGTATTGCCAAAACCCTGGCAGCGCGGGCACGCCCCGTACGGATTGTTGAACGAAAATAGGCGCGGCTCCGGCTCGGCGTAAATCGCGCCGCATTTCTTGCACTCGAAGCGCTCGCTGAACACCACGCGCTCCGTTGCGCCGCCGGCCCCGACAGGCAAAAATTCCAAATGCGCTTCGCCGCGGCCTTCGCGATAGCAGATCTCGATCGAATCCACCAAGCGCGAACGCACGTCGGGTGAAACCGCCAGGCGATCCACCAGCACATACACCGGCTGCGTGAAATCGATGTCGAGTAGCGTTTCCGGCGACGAAAACTCATGCACGCGGCCATTTTGATACAGCCGATTGAAGCCGCGCTTTTGCACCGCGGCCAGGGCGTCGCGCCGTGCATCGCCAGAAGGCGCTAGCGAAGTGTCCAGCGTTTTGGCGCCCTTGCGTTTCGGCAGCGTTGCAACAGGATGCGCGATTTGCAGCGCGTACAGCAGATAGAATCGCCGCCCTTCGGGGAATTGCAGCACCCGCGCGACAATCTCGTCGATCGAATCGCGGCGCACTTGCTCGCCGCAGCGCGTGCAAAAAGTGCGCCCCGCGCGGGCGTACAGCAGGCGCAGGTAATCGTAAATCTCCGTCGCCGTGGCCACGGTTGAGCGAGGGTTGCGCGTGGTATTGCGCTGGCGAATGGCGATCGCCGGCGCGATGCCGGTGATTTCATCGACATCCGGTTTCTCGATGCGCTCCAGGAATTGCCGCGCGTAGGCGGAAAGCGATTCCAGATACCGCCGCTGCCCTTCGGCGTAAATCGTGTCAAACGCCAGCGATGATTTGCCGGACCCGGAAACCCCGGTAACCACCGTGATTGCGTTGTGCGGAATCTCGCAACTGACGTTCTTAAGGTTATGTACCCGCGCGCCGTGCACGCGCAGCACATCCTGCTCCGCAGGAGGCGCGATTTCCGGCACCGGCGCCGTGCTTGGCGATTTCAACGTCGAGCCTCCCCACAGGCGCGTCTCCGGCGCTCTGCCTAAACCTAGAATTATACGTCGCCGCGCAAGCCTCGGCAATCCGGCCGGCCGGGGTCCGCGTTGCGGTCGGAGGCGCGCGAGATCACGCGGCAGACTTTACCCAAGATTTATGTTATAGATGGCGGTACTGAGTTAACCAGCCATGCCGCAACATCTTCGGGTGATGTGGATCGCCGCGGTTTCGATCGCAGCAGCTTTGATGGCGGGCGGCCCTCCCGCGCAGGCCCAACAATCTGCGTCTGTTTGCTCGCCCATCGTGGAACCTTCGACTTCCTCGCAGCCAAACATGTTCAGTCCTCAGCAGGAGACGGAACTTGGGGAAATGGAAGCCTCGCGCATGGGAGAGGGCCTTCGCGTCATGGACGATCCCCAACTCACGGCCCGCCTACAAGCGATCGGAGACCGCATCCTGCGCCAGTTACCCGATCCGGGCTACCCGATTCATTTCGATCTTTCCGATCTGCCTGTCACGAATGCCTTTACGCTGGTGGGCGGCCGCATCTACGTGACGCGCAAGCTCATTGGGTTCGTTCACAGTGAAGACGAATTAGCCGGCGTCTTGGCGCACGAACTTGGCCATGCGGTGACGCGCCAGCCCGCAGCCGGCGCGACGCGGATCTTCAATCTCATGCACATCGCACAAATTGGCGACCGCGAGGATCTTTTCGAGAAATTCAATGAAGTCCTGGAGGGTGCGGTCAAGATTCCTTCCTCCTATGAAGCCGAGCGGGAACAGGACGAAATTGTGGCGGACCATATCGCAGTCCAGGCCATGGCGCGCGCCGGTTACGACCCCAAGGCGCTCCCAGAGGTTTTCGATCGATTGGTCGGAACCAAGGGAAAGACCGGCAATTGGCTGACGGATTTATTCGGAATGACGCGTCCGGATTCAAAGCGACTTCGCGAGATGATCCAGACTGAGAACCAGTTGGCTTCCGAGTGCCATGCGAAGCTCCCCGCGAATGTGAATCAGGAATTTGGAAGATGGCGCGAAACCGTCGTTTCGTACGTTGGAACGGGCCATGCGCAATCGTTGCCGGATCTTATGGCCACGAGAGTCCTCAGGCCTCCGCTTCAGGAGCCGTTCCGCGTATTGCGATTCAGTCCGGATGGCCGCTACATCCTCGCGCAGGATTCCTCCGGAATCGACGTTTTGACGCGCCAGCCGCTGGCACTCGCGTTCCGAATCGAGGCGCCGGCTGACGCATTGCCGGTGCAGTTCACGCCAGACTCCCGGTCCCTGGTTTTCGGGACGCCCGGCTTGCGCGTCGAACAGTGGGACGTCGAGAGCCGGCAAGTGACGGCGACTGAAGTCACCGTCGAAAATGGCTGCGCTCAATCCCTGCTTTCTCCGGATGGACGCACACTGGCGTGCCTTACATATTCGCCCGATCGCCTTAATTGGAGCCTGATGTTGGTCGATGTCGGGTCGGGCGACACGATCGCAGAAAAGAAATCGTTTCCCAACCTCGAACAGTGGAACAGTTTCGAATCAATCATTCTCGCACTGAGCTTTCAAGGATTTCGCGTCAGCATGGGTTACTCGACCGATGGCCGTTTCTTCCTCGCACATTCTCCGACTGGTGAGAATTTTGCATACGACCTGGCGTCGCGCCAACCGATTCCCGTGAAGGGCGTCTTGTCTGATTTAGTGGCTACCACGTTCGCTTTTATCGGACCGGACAGAATCGTGGGTATGGCGGGAGATCAAGGCGCCAAGTCTGCGATCGCGAAATTCCCATCGGGCGAGATCGTTCAGAAGGTTCAATTCGGCAATGCGACTCCTTCGGCTGCAACCGACGGCAAATATTTCATCGTTCGACCCACCGCGGTCGGCGCTGTCGGGGCGTTCGATGTAGGTGCCGGCCGCCTCGTGCGCGGCAGCAAAAGCTCCGCGTTCGATGTTTGCGACGGCGTGTTCCTTAACCAGCGGCCGGATGGCTCGATCGCGCTCTACGGAGCGTCTGGCAATGATCCTACGGCCGCGATCACGCTGCCCAAAAGCCTCCTGGGTACAGTTCGGACCGTTGGCGTCTCCGGAGATCTCAATCGACTCGCGATCGCGGTGGGGGATCACGGCTCGATTTGGAATTTGCAAACCGGCAACATTGTAGTGAATCTGCGCGGATTCCGCGGGGCGGATTTCGAGCCGCCTGACGTGCTCTTCGCGGAATTCCCCAAGAGCGGCGACGTTCCTCCCTCAATCGCCAAGATCGACATGGGGGCGCGGTCTATGGGAGTGGCGGTGGACCTGGGGCACGGCTTGCCTGATCAGTGGGGCCGTTATCTGTTGGCGTGGCGGCCGATCACTGGAAAAGGCAGCGTGGAGGGCAATGCCGTGTCGATGGAATCCGATCCGGATAATGGTGACGCCGCGGGATTGTTCTGGGCAGGAATATTCGGATCGCTCGTGTCTTGGAGGCAGAATTGGCAGCTCGACGTCAGCGACGCGCGGACGGGAGCTGTGTTGTGGTCGCGAAAGTTTCCTAAACTCGCGCCGGATACCAGCTCGGACCCTCGCGCCGAAACGATTTCGCTTATCTGGCGCGGCAATGAGCCTGGTGCGCAGGAGGACGCGGATCTCGATCCGCAATCTCGCAGCCGATTCGCGGGAACCCGCGCCGAAGACCAGTTCATCGAATTTCTCGACATAGCAACAGGGAAGACAACTGCCTCGCTTCGCGTGGACACGCACAACCGGACGTTTCGCATCCTTGCAGCGAACCTCGGAGGAGACGCGGCGGTTCTCGGAGACAATCTGAATCGTTTGCTGATCTATTCGGTTTCAAACGGTGCGCGCAAGGCAATTCTGTTCGGCCATCTGCGCGCGATTTCGCCCGATGGAAATATCCTTTGCTATGAAAACAGCGTTGGGCGCGAGATTCTTTACGATCTGAGATCGGATTCGCCCATCGGCGAAGACGATTTGCCAGAGCGCGTGTCGTTCGCGCGATTCGGCGGCGATTCGCGCAGCTTTCTCGTCATGACCGCCGATCAAGTGGCCTACTTGTTGCGCGTTCCTTCCGGTGCCACTCTGTCACTTCCGGCTGCTCATTGATTCACGGACCGCGCATCCGGGCATCAGCGCTGAGACAATCCCCTTGCTTGGAGGGCAAGAAATCCATTCGGTGATAGATGTGGTAGATTCGGGCGCATGGAACCATTCGATCGCGTCCTTTGGATCGTACTCGACAGTGTGGGGATCGGCGCGCTGCCTGACGCTGCCGATTACGATGACGTCGGCCGCAACACGCTCGGCCACGTGGCGGAATCGCGGCCGCTGCGCCTGGATAATCTTGTGCGCCTGGGCCTGGCGAATATCGCGCCGCTCGCGCATCTCACACCGCCCGCGCAGCCGGATGGTTGCTACGGCAAAGGCGCCACGCATTCGCCGGGCAAAGACACTACGACGGGGCACTGGGAGATGGCGGGCATTTGGCTCGCGCAGGCGTTTCCCGTTTACAAGCACGGTTTCCCGCCGGAAATCATGGAGCCGTTCGAGCGCGCCATCGGCCGCAAGACGCTGGGCAACAAGCCTGCCTCCGGCACCGAGATCATCAAGGAGCTTGGCGAAGAGCACATGCGCACGGGCTTCCCGATCGTGTACACGTCAGGCGATAGCGTCTTTCAGATTGCGGCGCACGAAAGCGTGATCCCGATCGCCGAGCTGTATCGCATGTGTGAGATCGCGCGGAAACTACTGGATGGCCCGCATCGCGTTGGCCGCGTGATCGCGCGCCCATTCACCGGCGAGCCGGGAAGTTTTCGCCGCACGGAGCGCCGCCACGATTACGCCGTGCAGCCGCCGCGCCCGATGCTTCTCGACGTGCTGGCCGAGCGCAAAATTCCGGTGTTCGGCATCGGCAAAATTCACGACATCTACAACGGCCGCGGCGTGGACGATTACGTCACGACAAAAAACAACGCCGACGGCGTCGAGAAAATCGCCCAAGCGCTGGCCGCACGCGCGCGCGGACTGATTTTCTGCAACTTGGTCGATTTCGATATGCTCTACGGCCATCGCAAAGATGTGGAAGGTTTCGCGCGCTCGCTCGAGGAATTCGACGTCGGCCTAGGAACGCTGCTTCCGCTTCTGAAGCCGCGCGATCTCCTGATGATCACCGCCGACCACGGCTGCGATCCCGATCCGCGTTGGCCCACGACGGACCATTCCCGGGAATACGTGCCCATCGTGACGTTCAGCCCAGCGGGGAAGCGCGGCGTCGCGCTCGGCATCCGCGACACGCTCGCGGACATGGGCGAAACCGTGGCGCAAAATTTCGGCGGCACACTCCCGCACGGCACAAGTTTTCTCTCTCTTATTTCCTAACGATGAATCGGGCAGGTTGAATCGCGCTCGAGAGGCTTCTCCGCGAATCTCTGCTCTCTCTGCGTCTCTGCGTTATCTTTTTCAGTAGGTTTTTGGCGCCGTCGCGTCAATCCGCCGGCGCAGCCTGGTGCGAATAGTAGCCGGAGCGCGTGCGCACAATCAGCTTTCCCATGCCGTGCGGCG
>JBEKDK010000049.1:0-39987 GCA_050014395.1 Candidatus Acidiferrales bacterium
TATCTACATGGTGGTAATTAGCAGGCCATATCTGTTGTCCTTCTACGCCAAGGACTCAAACAGAGTTGCGTGGGTCGTCATAGGGGCTTACAAATCTTCCTGTGGGAAGGATAACTCGGTCACTCGAATTAGGTGACGCGAATCGATCAAAGCCGGACAGCAGTATTCTGGCTTCGTAGATCCGTTCCCTTATCAACGCGCTATTCGGAAACTGGCCCAGCATGCGCGCCGGTCGCTGTCAAGTTGTGAGAAAATCGGAGAAGGAGGATCACGCTTGGCCAAGACGTTTCGCGAACGGGTGGAGTGGGGGGTGCGGACGGCGGTGCTCGTCTTCATTCTGGGGGCGGCGGCGTTTCTGAGCGCGGTGACGGCGATACGCTTTGCGATCCGTGGGAGCGAAGTGGCGATGCCGGACTTGGTGGGCAAGAGCACGGCGGACGCCAGCAATTTGCTCGCATCGAAAAAGCTAGAGATCAAGATTTCGGATCGCGTGTTCAGCAGCTTGCCGGCGGGAGAAGTGGTGCGGCAGAGTCCGCCGGCGGGCGAGATGATGAAGGTGGGGCAGGACGCGCACGTGGTGCTGAGTCTGGGCGCGCAGACGATTTCGATTCCGTCGCTGACGGATGAGAGTCTGAGGGCCGCGGAGATCGAAGTGCTGCGGGCGGGATTGCAGCCAGGGGAGATTTCGACATGCTACCTGCCGGGGCTGCCGCCGGACGCGATTATCGAGCAGGATCCGGCGCCGGGGATGCGTGCGGTTTCGCCGCGCGTTGATGTTCTGGTATCCGAAGGCGATCGGCCGGTGGATTACGTGATGCCGTCGTTCGTGGGGATGGAGCAGGCGGAGGCCAGCCGGGAGATTGACGCGGCGGGGCTGAAAATTGCGAGCGTGGGTGTTGCCGCGACGGCGACAGCGGCGAAGGGGACCGTGGTTACCCAGACGCCGGCTGCGGGGTCGCGGATTTCGGGGGATGTAGTGGTTGAGTTGGATGTGGCGCCGTAAGACGACATCGCTGTTTCCGCCAGCGTTCCGATGATTGTGACCTATAAGAGAGATTCCTCTCTCCGAGGCGGCTCGCCCGCGCAACGCGGGCGAAAGAAAAAGAGCCGCCTCTCCGCTCGGAATGACCAGTGCGCGCGGGTGGGCAGGAATATTCCTGGCGACGATCGCGAGTACCGTCGAAGCGCGCCGCGACAACGCTGCCAGCCTTCTTTACGCCGGACAAGTTCCGGTTGGCGCTACATAGGACCAACGGCCCAAAGTGAACGCGCGAAACAACATGCGCTGCGGCTGTGCTAAGATGCGCATGGAGATTGGAGAAACGTGCATCCTGCTGTAGCGATTGCGCCTTCCATTTTGGCTGCGAATTTCGCTTCCCTTGAGGAAGCGATTGGCGCGGCGGAGCGTGGCGGCGCCGACATCATTCATGTCGATGTGATGGACGGGCACTTCGTGCCGAACATTTCGGTGGGCGTGCCGGTAGTAGCGTCATTGCGCAAGGCAACCCGGCTACCGCTGGACGTGCATCTGATGATCGAAAACCCAGAGCGGTACATCGATGCGTTCGCGGAGGCTGGGGCGGACATGATCTCCGTGCATCAGGAGGCGACGCCGCATCTGGACCGCGCGCTGGAGATGATTCGCGAGCGCGGGAAAAGGGCAGGCGCGGTGATCAATCCATCGACGCCGGTGGAGACGCTTTCCGAAGTGATGGACCGCGTGGATTATATTTTGGCGATGTCCGTGAATCCGGGGTTCGGCGGGCAATCGTTTATCCCGAATTCGCTGGAAAAGATTCGCAAGCTTCGGCAGATGCGAGAGCGGTATAATGTGAGTTTCCGAATCGAAGTGGATGGGGGAGTCGATCTTGGGAACGTCGCGCAGATCGTGCGCGCCGGAGCGCAGATACTGGTGGCCGGAACGTCAATATTCCATACCGCGGACCCCGCCGCCGCGGTCCACTCGCTGAAACAGGCCGCCACCGAAGCATTGGCTCAAAAGGTTTGAAACACCGCAATCATTTCTGCGTGGGGGATGGCTGCTTAGCATGTTCCGAAAAATAGTTCTGGCGTGCGCTCTGATCGCCGGTTTGGCCGGAAGCGGCTGCTTCTTCGGCAAAAAAACCGCCAAGGCCGCCGCGCCGGCAGATACCAGCGTCGCGCCGGACGCCGTGCTGTACAACCGCGCGCTGAACGACATCAAGCACGGGCGCTTCGATATCGCGCGGCTCTCGCTGCAGACGCTGATCAACACCTATCCCGATAGCGAATACCTGGCCAAGTCAAAATTGGCCATCGCGGATTCGTACTACAAAGAAGGCGGAACGTCCGGACTGACGCAGGCCATCGCCGAATACAAGGATTTCATCACCTTCTTCCCGTTCCTGGACGAAGCTGCGTACGCGCAGATGCAAGTCGGGATGGCGTACTACCGGATGATGGTGAAGCCCGACCGCGATTCGACCAGCACGATCAACGCCGAGGCGGAATTTCAGACGTTCATCCAAAAATATCCCAACAACAAGCTCGAGCCGCAGGCCGAACAGCGGCTGCGCGAAGTGCAAGAGGTGCTGGCGGAGGGCGATTTCCGCATCGCGCGCTTTTACTACATTCGCGGGTCGGAGCGAGCCGCGGCGGGCCGCCTGCTTGAGCTGGTGCAACGGTATCCGCTCTACAGCCACGCCGATGAAGCCAATTGGATGCTGGGCCAGCTATACGAAAAGGTGGAGAAAAAGGAACTCGCCGCAAATTTCTACGCGGCGATCGTGAAAAACTATCCGCTCTCGCCCCTGGCCGGCGACGCCAAGAACAAGCTGGTGAGTCTCGGCGCGCCGGTTCCGCAGCCCGATCCTGGAGCGCTGGCGCGCATGCAGGCGGAACAGAACACGCCGCACCCCCACGAGCGACTGATCATGAAACCGCTGGGAATGCTAAAGAACGGGCCGGACGTTGCGACGGCAGCCCACGTGGGCATGCCGAATCTGGAGCCTCCGGGTGAAGCTGGTGGCGAATCGTTGACGCCCGGCACGATGAGCGTGGGTGCCGGCGCGGGGACGACGGCCGTGGTGGCGACGGTTACGCCCGGGACGCAAGGAAGCGCCACGGCGACTTCCGAGGTGCCGGCGACGGGGACGACGGGCGACGCGACGGTCGGAACGAATGGTCCGGATTCGCCGACGCAAGGCGCTCCTGGCAGCGCGGACAATACGAGTGGCGGGGCCACAGTCGGCGGGAATGAAACTCCTGCGCCGGCTGCCCCGGACCAAGCTGCGACCGGCGCGGCGGGCGCCCAGGGCTCTACAGCCTGCACACCGGCGACTGGATCAACAGGATCCGCGGCGGCGGGATCCGGTGGCAGCACGGCTTCTAATGCGTGTCCGCCGACTACCACAACCTCGAACCCGAAAAACGAGTCCTCGAGCAAGAAGAAGAAAAAGCGTTTTCCTTGGTAGCTCACTGCGGTAGTACTCGGCAACTCCAAATGTCATAGTCGGGCACAGCCTTGCCCGGTTCGTGTTGACTGCCCCACAGGCGGATGTTACCAATGGAAGGAGCGCCGACCGCGAAAACACCGTGGAAATCCTCTCGAATCGCGATGCATCTTCAGGGCCCCGTGGCGGGCGCGCGGCCAGGATTCTGGTCGCCGACGATAACAGCAACATTCAAAGAATGGTGGCCTTGGCGCTGAAGGACCACGGCATCGAAGTCTCGGCGGTAGGCAATGGCGAAGCGGCGGTGCGCGCCATCGCTCAATCGAAACCCGATCTGATTCTGGCCGATGTGTTCATGCCGGTTCGCAGCGGCTATGAGGTCTGCGACTACGTAAAGAAGGACTCCCGCTTCTCGCACATCCCCGTTATTTTGCTGCTGGGCGCATTCGACCCGTTCGATGAGAACGAGGCTAAGCGCGTGGGCGCGGACGGCGTTCTGAAGAAACCGTTTGTTCCGCCCGACCCAATGATCGCGCTGGTGAAGGCGCTGCTGGAGAAGACGGCGCACGAACGCATCGAGCCGGAGACAGTGGCTGTGGGCGTCGCGCCGGAACCGCGAGCGTTACCGGAGCAGCCTGCTCCGCGTCCAGCGCGCGCCGCGTTCGAGGCCCCCGCGGAGGCCGAGGCTGAGGATTCTCCCGAAATTGACTATCCGCCGATGGGGCGCGACGCGTTTCCGGAAGCCGCGCCCGCAGCCGCACACTCAGGAGCGCATGGTTCCGCGGCGACCGATGTCGAGGACGATGAGGTTATGACGTCATCGCGCGATGCCGCGCTGGGCGAGCCCGCTTTCTGGCATCCCACGCCGTCCGATGGAGGCACAGAAGAACCGCAAGAGGGCGCGCACGTAGAAGCGCCGTCGAGTGCGAGCGCCGTCGAATCAGCGGAAGCTGTGACGGAAGAAATTTCCGAACACGTGCATGGTGATGCGCCGGGGGATCCCTTCGAGGTTTCGACGCAAGCTGAACATTCGGAATCCGCCGCGCACGCAGAAACGCCCGCGAGCGAGGATCCGGCACCGGAATGGGCTGTGACCGCCAACGACTGGGAGACTTCCGCGCCGCCGTCCGCCACTTCAGCAAGGCCCATGGCCACAAGTTTGGAACAGGCTGCGTCGGAATGGGCGAGCGGGCCTCACACGTCAGCGCCCGCGCTGCGTACCGGCGACGAATCTCGCTTTGCTCCAGCGTCGGCGGTTTGGGACGAACCTGTGCCCGCTGCTGCTGCACGCGAAGCGGCCGAGGCCGAAGCCTCGCATCAACACTCGTGGGAGCAAGAGACGCCGGCTGAAATTATCGAAGAGGCCGAGGCGGGCCACGCAACTTCAGATGAAGTCTCACCGGAATCGCACGCGGGCGTGACGGATGCACACGCCGAAGCTTCTGCTTCGGAGGCGAAAATAGCCGAACCGCCGATTGCCGCTGTGCCGGGCGTCGCCCCCCCCGCCGCGAACGCGACCAACGAAGAATTGGTGGAGGCCGTCATCGCTCGTGTGATTGAGAAGCTGCAACCGCAAATCGCGCAGATGATCAACGAAGAAATGCTGCGACCGGTCGTCTCAGCGCTGGTGCGGCGGGAACTCGAGAATAAGTAGCGCCCGCTCTCGCGGCCCACGATTCCTCCCGAAAATCTTTCACCGCAAACACTCCGCCGAATTTGACCCCTTTTGGCGCGGCCCGTATAGTAGGGTTCTCGCTTTTTGACACACACTCATGCCCATCGAGATTCCGAAGGCTTACGAGCCGCACGACATCGAGCAGCACTGGGCGCGCGCCTGGGTTGATCAAGAATTGTTTCGCGCCGACGCGAATGCGCCGGGGCCCGTGTTCTCGATCGTGATTCCGCCGCCGAACGTGACCGGATCGCTGCACATCGGCCACATGCTGGAGCACACGGAGATCGACACGCTGACGCGCTGGCATCGCATGCGCGGCGACAACACTCTGTATCTGCCGGGCACGGATCACGCCGCGATTTCCACGCAGCGCGTGGTGGTGCGCAGGCTGCACGATCGCGGAATCGAGTACCGCGCGCTGGGCCGCGAGGGATTCCTGGAAGAAGCGTGGCGCTGGAAGGAAGAAGCCGGCGGCACGATCACGCGGCAGATGATCGAAATCGGCGAGAGCTGCGATTGGTCGCGGGAGCGATTCACGCTTTCGCCGGAGATGTCGCGCCTGGTGACGGAAGTTTTCGTGCGGCTGTACGAGGACGGGCTAATTTATCGCGGGCACTACATCGTGAATTGGTGTCCGCAATGCCGCACGGCGCTGAGCGATCTGGAAGTGGTGCATCAGGAGCGGCAGGGGCATCTGTGGCACATACGCTATCCGCTGGCGGATGGCTCCGGCGCGATTGTGGTGGCCACAACGCGGCCGGAAACGATGCTCGGAGACACGAGCGTGGCCGTACACCCCGACGACGAGCGATACACCGCGATGATTGGCAAAACAGTGCGGCTGCCGCTGATGAGCCGCGAGATACCGATCGTCGCGGACCGCTTTGTGGATCGCGAATTCGGAACCGGTGCGGTGAAGGTGACGCCCGCGCACGATCCGAACGATTTTGAGATGGGCCGCCGGCACAACCTTGCGGAAATCGACGTGATGACTGAAGACGGCATGATGAGCCCGGCGGCGGGAGCCTACGCGGGCATGGAACGCTTTGCGGCGCGCGAGAAAATCGTGCGCGATCTGGAGGCGCAGGGGCTGCTCGAGCGCGTGACGGACCACACACATGCCATCGGCACGTGCGATCGCTGCGCCACGATCGTCGAGCCGCGCGCTTCAACGCAGTGGTTCGTGAAAATGAAGCCGCTGGCGGAGCCGGCGATCGCCGTGGTGGAGCGCGGCGAAATCGAAATCGTGCCGGAGCATTGGCGCGGCGTGTATTTCGAGTGGATGCGCAACATTCGCGATTGGTGCATCTCGCGGCAAATTTGGTGGGGGCATCGCATTCCCGCGTGGCATTGCGGTAAGTGCAAAGAAATTATTGTGGCGCGCGCGGCGCCGGCGGCGTGCCCGAAATGCGGCGCGGCCAAGCCCGTGCAGGATCCCGATACGCTCGAAACGTGGTTCAGCTCCGCGCTGTGGCCGTTCGCGACGATGGGCTGGCCGGACGAGACGCAGGATTACAAAACGTACTACCCGACGACTCTGCTGATCACCGGCTACGACATTTTATTTTTCTGGGTCGCGCGAATGATCATGATGGCGCTGCGCTTCACGGGGCAAGTTCCCTTCCGCCGCGTTTCCTTGCATTCGCTGGTGCGCACGGCCGAAGGCGCGAAGATGTCCAAGTCCAAGGGAACGGGACTCGATCCGATCGAACTCAATCGGAAATATGGAACCGACGCCGTGCGCTTCACTCTCGCCAGCATGGCCGCGCCGGGCACCGATATCATCCTTACTGACGACCGCCTACTGGCCAATCGCGCGTTTGCGAACAAGATTTGGAACGCGGCGCGGTTTTTGTTTCTGAATCTGGACAAATTCTCCACGGCCACGGGCGCCACGCTGGAAGAAGTGGCGTCGCCGGAAAAACGCGAAGGGGCGCCGTATGCCGGGGGCGGCGCGGTCTCGTTGGCCGACCGCTGGATGTTCTCGCGCATCGCGAGCGTTACCGGGCAGATGAACGATGCGCTCGAAGGATTGCGATTCCATGAGGCCGCGCACGTCGTCTACCATTACTTCTGGGGCGACTTTTGCGATTGGTACATCGAGTGGGTGAAGCCGGAGCTATCTTCCATCGATCGCGGCCGCGCGACCATCGCGTTCCAAAATCTTTTCGCGGCGCTTGAACTTTCACTGCGCTTGCTGCATCCATTCATGCCGTTTCTTACCGAGGAGCTTTGGCAGCGGTTGCCGCAGCCGCCGGACGCGCGCTCGATCGCGCTGGCGGCCTTCCCCGTGGCACATGAAAAATGGAAAGACGCGCGAGCCGACGCGGATTTTGCGCTGATCGAAGAGATCATCACCGCCGCACGCAATCTTCGCGCGGAGATGAAAGTGGACCCGAAGCGCAAAGTCGCGGCGGATTTCTTCGCGCCCGATGCCGCGGTGCGCACGCTGGCGGAGGCGCATCGCGAATCGATCTCGCGCCTCGCGACGCTATCCGAGTTGCGCATCGGCGCGGCGAAGCTAGAGGCCGCGGGGGGCGGGCTGCGCTCCACGGCGCAATTCGATCTGCGCATCGCTTACGGCGAAGCTGTGGACGCGAAAGCCGAACTCGCGCGATTGGCAAAAGAGCGCGAGCGGCTGACGCGCGACATCGAATCGAAGCGCGCGCGATTGGCCGACACCACATTTCGCGAGCGCGCTCCTGCTAAGATCGTGGCGGATCTTGAGCAAACGCTCGGCGAGCGCGCGGTGGAACTGGAAAAATTGGTTGAGCGCGTGAAGGAGATGGAAAAGCTGGCCGGCGGCAGCGCGTCGGGCTAACATCGCGTCGCCGCCTACGGCATTGGTTTTGTTTTAAGACTGGAGATTATGCCCCTTCGTCCCCTGCCCGGCACGACGGACCGCAAAGTGGATTCCCTGCTTGCGCTGCTGGCCGACAATCCGATGATCGTGATCAGCGGCGCGAAAATTGGGCGCCAAATCGGCGTCAGCCGCTCGACGGTGTGGCGATGGATCGAAACGCTGCGCTCGCTCGGCGTCAAAGTAAATGGCCAACCGCGCGGCGGCTACCGGATCGAAAAGGTGCCGGACGTGCTGGCGCCGGACCTGCTGCGCCGGCAGTTGCGCGGATCGATTTTCGGCAAACGCATCTACCACTTCTTCAAAATCGATTCCACGAACGATGTCGCTCTGCGTCTGGGACAAGAAGGCGAACCGCACGGCGCCGTGGTGATTGCCGAAGAGCAGACCGCAGGCCGCGGACGCGCGCGGCGCGTATGGCTTTCGGAAAAAACCAGCGGCGTTTACATGACCGTGCTGCTGCGTCCGCCGATTCCGCCGCAGCACGCGCCGCTGATCACGATGCTCGCGGGACTCGCCGTGCGCGACGCCGTGGCGGACATCACCGGCCTTGCGCCGGATTTGCGCTGGCCGAACGATGTGTTGATCGGCCGGAAGAAATTCTGCGGAATTCTGACAGAGATGCACGCGGAGCCGGATCGCATCCATTTTGTCGTGGTGGGCATGGGCATCGACGTGAACCATGCGCGTTTGCCGGATTCGCTCGCGCCGATCGCGACGTCGCTGCGCCTGGAAACTGGGCGTGTGCTTTCGCGCATCGAACTTGTCGCGCGGTTGCTGCGCACCCTGGAGACCTACTACAATCGATTCTTGGCGGAAGGCTCTGCGCCGATCATCGAGCGCTTCGCGGCAGTTTCGAGTTTTGCGAATGGCAAGCGTGTGCGTATCGTGACCGCGGCGGAAACGTACGAAGGTACAACGTGCGGCTTGGAGCCCAGCGGACTGCTGCGCGTCACCCGCGATGACGGCTCGATCGCAACCGTGATCTCCGGCGATCTTACCGAGGCGAATTGATGCTCCTGGCTCTCGACGTCGGCAACACCAACACAGTGCTGGGACTTTTTCGCGACACCACGCTGGTGGCGCACTGGCGGCTGACCACCGCGCGCGATCAAACCGTCGATGAGTACGGCATCCTGACGCGCGAGCTTTTCACGCTGGCGGGTCTCGATCCCAGCGAGATCACCGGCGTAATCATCAGCTCCGTGGTGCCGCCGCTGAATGCGACGCTTGCTGAAACGGCGCAGCGCTATTTTGGTTTGCACGCGCTGTTCGTCGAGCCGGGCTTGGAATTCGGCATGCCGATCAAATACGAAAATCCGCTGGAGATCGGCGCGGATCGACTGGTGAACAGCGTCGCGGCGCTGGCGAAATACGGCGCGCCGTGCATCGTGGTGGATTTCGGCACGGCCATCAATTTCGATGCGATCTCCGCCAAAGGAGAATATCTGGGCGGCGCGCTGGCTCCGGGCATCGGCATTTCAGCCGAAGCGCTTTTCGCGCGCGCGGCGCGGCTGTGGCGCGTTGAAATCAAGGATCCCGGCTCGATCATCGGCAAGAACACCGCGCACGCGATGCAGGCTGGGCTCTTCTACGGCTTCACGGATCTGGTGGACGGAATTCTGGGGCGCATGAAGCGAGAGCTGGGCGAGTCTACGCGCGTCGTCGCGACCGGCGGCCAGGCTGCGTTGATCGCGCGCGCTTCGCGGCACATCGAAGTGACCGACGAATTTCTGACGCTCGACGGCCTGCGCATTTTGTGGAATCGCAATCGCGAACGCGCCAAGGGACCCGCGGCCCCGGATGGCAGCACGTCACGCCCTTCGCGGCCAGTCAGCTAACCGCGTGCCTGGCGCAGCGGACGCAATGGCCGCATTCAATTACTTCAACTACTTCACGGAAATCGAGGAGCACTTCTGGCGCAAACGCGGCGCGCACTTGCTGGTCTCGCCGCTCGATTGGGCCATACTGGAAACTTGGCAGCAGGCGGGGATTCCTCTGACGGCGGTGCTGAAAGGGATCGACCGCGCGTTTGAAAGTTACGCACGGTCGCGCCGCGGCGCGGGAAAGCCGCTGAAGAGTCTGGCGTACTGTGTGGACGCGGTGCTAGAAGCGGCGGAGCAGGAAAAAGAAGCGGCGGCGGGGAAAGGACCGGAGGTGCCGCGCGCGGCGCACACGGAATCGTTTTCGCCGGCCGAACTGAGCGCTTATTTCGCGCGCAATCGCGAACGCTTGGCGAAGGCCGCGGAAAACGCGCGGGCGACAGAAGCAGATCTCGCCGCGCGGCTTGACGATGCAGGCGCGCGTGTCTCGGCGTTGATGCCGCTGCTGGACGCGCCGGGCGCCATCGATCTGGAAGATCTCGAGCGCCATCTTGCGGTGATCGAAGAAAAGATTACGGCGGCGATGCGCGCGTCCGCTCCGGATGAAATACTTGTGGGGATTCGGCGCGATCTTGACCGGCAGTTAGCCCCGTATCGCGGCAAAATGACCGCCGCGCAAATTGCGCAGCTCGAACAGAAATACATCGACAAGCGGCTGTGGGAGCATTATCGACTGCCGCGCCTGAGTCTCTACTACATGACTTGAGCGCGGCCGAACTTGCCCGGCGAGCACACGAATCAAAATGAGAAAATCGCGACACACCGCTTTGCCGGCCGAACCGGCCGCTCCGACCGAAGTGCGAGCTGAAAAGCTGGTCTATGGCCCGGATGCGCTGGCGCATTACGACAACCGCGCGGTCTTCGTGCCGTTTCTGCTGCCAGGAGAGCTGGCTCGCGTTCGGCCGATCGAGCAGAAAAAGAAATTCATACGCGCGCGCGTCGAGCAAATCCTGGAGCCTTCGCCGGAACGAATCGCGGCGCCGTGCCCGCATTTCGGAGTGTGCGGCGGATGCAATTACCAGCATCTTGGATATGCCGCGCAGGTACGCGCCAAGTCCGACATTCTGCGCGAAACGCTTAGCCGCATCGGCCACATTCGATGGGATGGGCCGATCGAAACACGATCGTTCCCACAATTTCATTATCGCAATCGCGCGCAGTGGAAAATTCGGCGCGTGGATGGACGCGCGCGCGTCGGGTATTTTCAGGCGGGCAGCCAATCGCTGTGCCCCGTGGGCGCGTGCCCGATTCTTTCGCCACTGCTTGAGAAAACGCTGCTGCGGATCGCCGATTTGCTGGGTGCAAGCGATTTGCTGAGCGGCGTCGATGAAATCGAAGCGTTCGCCGATGGCGACGACGCCCGCCTGCTGCTGAATTGTTCTGTCGCGCGATTGCCTCAGGCCGGAGGCTTGGCAGAGACGCTGCGCGCAGCGCTGCCGGAAGTGGAATCGCTGCTGTTCGTAGAGCCAACCGAAGGCAAGATGTCGCTCGATGGGCCCGGCCATCTCTCCTATACCGTTGGCCAACACACGTATCGCGTGGGGCATCTCTCCTTTTTTCAGGTCAACCGGTTCGCGCTGGACGCCGCCGTATCGCTGGTGTGCGGCGAGCGTCGCGGAAAGCTGGCGCTCGATCTGTATGCGGGTGTCGGACTGTTTAGCGTGCCGCTCACCCGCCAATTCGAGCGCGTGATTGCCGTGGAATCGAACCCAGCGGCGGCGCGCGACCTGGAATTCAATTTGCACGCCAGCGGCGGAGCGTCTCCCGCAGCGCGGCTTTCCACCGCCGAAGAATTTCTTGCGCGTTGGCACGACGAAATTGATTTTGTCGCGCTCGATCCGCCGCGCGCCGGAGTAGCGGATGCCGCGCTGCATCAATTGCGCAAACTCGGGCCACGCGAAATCGTCTATCTCTCCTGCGACCCGGCCACGCTTGCGCGCGATCTTGCGGTGCTCGCGGCGCAGGACAGCACGGGGAAACAGTACGAGATTCGCGATATTTATTTAGTTGACATTTTCCCACAAACGTATCATATGGAGGCTCTCGTGCGTCTTGAACGGCGCGCATGAAGCTTCCTTCTCTCTCGATCGTCGCGGTATTCGCCGGCGGCATTCTGCTCGCCGGTGCGCTTGAGGCACACTTCCCTGCTCAGAAAGCCGCGCGGCTGTGGTTCGTGCTCGCCGCAATGTGCCTCGCGGTAGCCAGCGCGGCGCTGGCGATCGGGCGTGATCGCGTATGGATTCCGTGGTCGTGTGCGCTTGCGGCGTGGCTTGCGCTCGGCGGCGCGGCGGCGGCGCTGGAGCGCGCGGCTGTCCCCGCAAATCTTGCGAGCCGGCTTGAGTCCTCAGGCCAAATCAATTCCAAGGAACCGCTGCGGTGGACGGGCCGCTTGCGCCAAGATCCGGTGCGTCTGCCGTGGGGATTGCGCTACGAAATCGGTCTCGAACAAGTTGAAATCGGCGGCAGTCAAGTGCCCGTCGAGGGCGGACTGCGATTGAACTATTACTGGGAGCCGGGCGCGCCCGATCCGCCGCGCGCGCGTGCCGGCGATCTCGTGGAAGCGCTGGTCCACGCGCGGTCCCCCAGAATTACAACGATCCCGGCGGCTTCGATTATCGCGGCTACCTCAACCGGCAGAATATCCAGCTCGAAGGCTCGCTGCGCAGCGGCGAACTGCTCACCATCGTCGCGACGCCCATGCTGCGCGTCTCCGATCGCTTGGCACGCGCACGCGGACGATTGCTGCAGACGCTGGACCAAATGTTGGCGGGCGAACCGGAGCGCATCGCCGTGGCGCGCGCCATGCTGCTGGGCGACAAAAGTTTCATCGAGCGCGACCGTGCCGAAGCCTACCAGAAAACTGGCGTGTATCACGTCCTCGTTCTTGCCGGACTGCACGTTGCGGCGCTCGCCGCGCTGTTGTATTGGATCGCGCGGCGCTTGCGTTTTTCCATGCCGTGGACGGTACTGTTCACGCTCGCGGGATTGGTTGCGTTCGCTGCGATTGTGGAGGACCGGCCACCGATCCTTCGCGCCACACTGATGGCCGCGGCGTATCTCGGGAGTCGCGTATGGTTTCGTCGCGTGCCGCTGATTCACGTCGTGGGCCTCGCGGCGCTGGCGATCCTCGCATTCCGCCCCTCGGAACTTGCCGACGCGAGCTTCTTGCTCTCGTTTCTCGCGGCCGGCTGCATTGCCGCGCTGGCGCTGCCGTGGATTGACGCGACGAGCGAACCGTATGTCCGCGCGCTGCATCATCTAGGCGACGTCACGCGCGACGCAGCGCACGCGCCGCGGGCCGCGCAATTTCGATTGGATGTGCGCGCCGCATCGCGCTGGCTTGCGGCGCGCGTGCCGCGTTTCGATACATGGACCGATCGCATCGTCGCGTTACCGTTGCGCGTCGCGTTTCGCCTCTGGGAATTTGTCGTGCTCACCATGGCGCTGCAGCTCGGCATGTCGCCGCTCTTGGCACATTACTTTCATCGCGTCGCGCTTACGGCGCCGTTTGCAAATATTCCGGCGGTACTGCTGACGGCCGCGATCGTGCCGCTGGGCTTCATCGCTCTCAGCGCGGAGCTTGTGTGGCCGGCGCTCGGGCATCTGCTGGGCCGCGCGCTCAGCGTATTGCTTGGCGCGCTGGACGCCACCGTGAATTGGTTCGCGCGATGGCCGCACGGATCGTATCGCATTCCAGGACCGCCGGCCGCGGTGATCACGGCGTTCTTGATCGCGGCCATCGCGCTGGCGTGGACGATCCGTGCGGGGCATCGCGTTTGGAAGTTGTCAGCACTCGCGGTTGTGTTCGCGCTGGCGATCGTGATCGTGACGCATCCCTTCGCGCCGAACCTGCGTCGTGGCGATTTCGAGTTGACGTTGATCGACGTCGGCCAAGGCGATTCCCTGTTCGCGGCTTTCCCCGATGGCCGCACAATGCTCATCGACGGCGGCGGATTGGTGGGCAGCTTCCGCGTTGGCGGAGCGCGCACGGGCGTGGATATTGGCGAGGAGGTGGTCTCACCGTATCTGTGGTCGCGCGGAATCAAGCGCATCGACGTGGTCGCGCTGACGCACGCGCACGAAGATCACATCGGCGGGCTAACGGCCGTACTAAGTAATTTCAAGGTGGGCCAACTCTGGATCGGCCGCGACGTTCGCACGCGTGAGTTCCTAGCGTTAATCGACCTTGCTCGCGCGCGCGGCATTCCAATCGTTCATCAAATCCGTGGCGCGACTTTCGATTGGGATGGCGTCACCGGGCGCGTGCTGTGGCCCGAAGATTCCGCCGCGGTGGATACACCGGGCAACGACGATTCGCTGGTGATGCGCATCGTCGATGGCCGCGACGCCTGGATGCTGACCGGCGATATCGAGCGGCCCATCGAACGCAGCATGGTCGACGATGGGGATGAGCTGCAGGCCGATTTCCTGAAGGTGCCCCATCACGGCAGCAAAACGTCCAGCACGCCCGACTTTTTGGCCGCGGTGCACCCGCGCTTCGCAGCGATCTCCGTCGGCCTAGACAATTCTTACGGCCATCCGGCGCCGGAAGTGCTCGAGCGGCTTAAGGCGGAAGGAGCCGCCGTGTATCGCACCGATCTCGACGGCGCGATCACATCAGTCGGAGATGGAAATCAAATCGAAGTCAGCACGTACCTGCACCCGCCGCAGTGAACGCATACAAATTGTATGTGTGGATTGCCGGCGTGCGTCGATCAGCCGCGCCAATGCATCAGCAACCAAAGCAGCGCCATCGCCGCGATGGTGCCCAACGCGGCGCGATATTCGCGATTGCGAAGATATTGGCTCCAAGAAAATGTATCGTGGCCGAGCTTGGCTGCGCGCACGCTCGGGAAAAATACCGGAACACGCGCCGCGTATCCGGCATACGCCGCGCCGTAAAGTGCGGACAATTCACGCCCTTCGCGGCGCATCGTGAGCGTGTAGAACACGGAAAAATAAACGCACAGCAGCGCGGCCACAATCCAAGACCGGCTGGCAATCGCAAATCCCGCCGCCAGAAGCACGCTGCCAAGATAGAGCGGATTGCGAGTGCGCGCGTAAGGTCCGGACATTGCGAGTTCGGAATTCTTGCGCAGATAGCCCGACGCTGCCGCGCGTACGGCCAAACCGATCAGCGCCACTGCGCCCCCGATGATCAGCGAGCGCACGCTCGGCCGCGCGAGATAAAACGAAACGGCCGCGACCGGATAGCCAACGGGCACGCGCCATCGAACCCATCGATCCGTGGCGCTGCTCATGCCGTGAACGCCTGAAGTTGGTCGACCGCCGCGATTACCTGTTCGACTGTGATTGAGAGCATGGCCCGTGAAGGAGATGCGCTGAAGCGGTAACTGGTTTCATCAGGCCGCGCATTGCGCACGATCACCGCTTCCTTCGTGTACGGGCCAGTCTGCGCGGGGTCTGTGGGCCCGTAAAGTCCAACGACAGGCGCGCCGAGCGCCGCGGCGAGATGCACGGGGCCGGTGTCTCCGCCGACGACGAAGCGCGCTCGCGCCAGCACGGCCATCAACTCGGGCAACGTTGTCGGAAAACGAATCGGAGCGGCGGATGCGGCGGCGCCGATCGCGGCCTCCGCCAAACTTTGCTCGCCGGCGCCACCGATTATCAACGCGCGCAATCCGAGTCGGCGCTCGACTTCGCGGCAAAGCGCGCCGCATCGCTCCGCGGGCCACAGCTTGCCGGCCCAACCGCCGCCGGGCAGCGCCACCCAATAATTGTCAATGCCGCACGCGGCGAGCCGCTCGCGGACGGACTGCTCCGCCGCGGCATCGACGCGAAATGGAAACTGCGGCTCCGCATCGCGCGGAGCACCGAGCCGTTCCGCCAGCGACAAATTTTTCTGCACGCGATGCGGGCCACCGGCATGTACGCGATCGTTGTAGAAAATTGACGCTCCAGGCTCGCGCGCCGAAAGATGATGAAAGCCAACGCGCCGCGCAGCGCCGGAAAATAAAGTGAGCATCGCCGATTTGTACAATCCTTGAAAATCCACCGCCGTGTCATATCCGGCTGCGCGCAATTCCCGAACGGATCGCACCATGCTGCGCGCCTGGCCGCGATCGAAATAAATCAGTCGATCCGCGACCGGGCATCCTGCCAGCACCGGCGCCCAAACGCGCGCCACCAGCCAATGGATCTCCGCGCCAGGCGCAACCGCACGAACGGCGGCGACGCCAGGCAGCGAGTGCACGATATCCCCAAGCGAAGAAAGACGCACCACTAGGATTTTCTTCATCGCGCTATGCACGCGCGTGGCCGCGGTACCGTGCGAGCAAGCGCGGCGCCAAATCGGATTTCACTTCGATCGTCGTTTCCACTTTCAACGACGGCTGCAGCGCCGCCTGCACTTCCGCAATCTTCGCCACAACTACGAAATCGACCGAGGCAAGCCCCGCCGCAAGTTGCGCGCGCCCCTCCGCGGGCAGCAAACAATCAGACCCGCCATCCGACGCGACGGCAACCACCAAAAGGACATTGTCTTTTCGCACCGCTTGCAGTTGCTCCACCAGCTCCCGGCTGAGCAAATCGAAGCGGCCCGATGCCAGCACGATTGTTTCGTCAGGCTTCGCAGAATGTTTGATGCGCTCCGCAAGCGTCGCAACCGTCACGATTTTGTCGCGCGTATTCATCGCGCTGCCGGAGCCCCAAAGCGCCGCAAGATCCAATCTGCCGCTTCCGCCAAATCTTCGGCGACGGCATCCGGTTGCCGCGGCCACTGCGCGCCGTGATATTCAAGATCGCCGCGTCCAAATCCGGTCTTCACCATCACGCCGGCGGCGCCGACTGAATGCGCCATGGCCACATCGACGTAACGATCGCCGACAACTACGGATCGCCGCAGATCGAATCCGTGCTCCTTGGCCGCGCGCACCAACATCCCCGGCAGCGGCTTCCGGCAATCGCATCCCTGCTCTTTCACGTGCGGGCAATAGTAAAACGCATCGATGTGCGCGCCGCCCGCCGCCAATTCGGCAGTAATCCGCGCCTGCACTTCCGCGACAAGCGATTCCGGAAATATTCCGCGCGCCACCCCGGATTGATTGGTCACCACCACCACGGCCAAGCCCACGCCATTCAAGCGCGCAATCGCGCCAGCCACGAACGGAAACACGTGCACGCGGCTGATGTGATTCAGATATCCCATTTCCTCGCAAATCGTGCCGTCGCGATCGAGGAAAACCGCCGGCCGCCCGGTGCTATCGCGCGCATTTCCGCCATCAGTCGCCATTCACGCTCCCCGTGGCGCGCGCCGGCCCTTCAAGCCACTTCCGCGCCGCGCCCCACACGTCATCCACTTCGATTCGCGCCATGCAACGATGGTCCACCGGACAATTTCGCAGCAAGCACGGACTGCACGACACCGGATGCTGCACGATTTCAAGACGCGGCGTCATTGGATACGCGATTTCCACCGGCATCGGCCCGTAAATCGCGATCACGGGCAAGCCCACGGCCGCGGCCACGTACGACGCTCCCGAATCGTTGCCAATGAAAACGTCACACGCGGCAAGGCACGCGGGAAGCTCCGCCGCGGAAGTCTGGCCCGCCATATTGATTACGCGGCCTCCCGCGCTCGCGGCAATCGCGCTCGCGTCTGCACGGTCCGCGGAAGAGCCGAGCAAAATCACGTCCGCGTCCCATTCGGAATGCAATCGCTGCGCCAAACCGGCGAAGCGCGAACGCAGCCAGCGCTTCGCAGTCCCGAACGCCGCTCCGGCCGCTATCGCGCAGCGCAATGGATGCGCGGTCGCGCCGTCCGTTGCTCCAGTCGCGCGGGAACGCGCTCCGGCACGAATCAACGCCGCTTCCGCCGCGGCCCGGGCGTCCGCGGAAACGCGCAGCGCCGCGTTCAGCGCGCCGGGCAACTGCGCAATCCAACCGATGCGGCGCAGCAACTCAAGATAGTAATACGAATGATGCGCCGGAATCTCTCCCGCACGCGGGTGAGCCGGAGTGTTTGTCAGTAAAACGCCGCGAGCCTCGCGCGCAAATCCGATCCGCTCCGGAATATGCGCGCGCCACGCGATCCAAGCCGCGTCGAATGAATTCGGCAGGAGCACGGCCACGTCGAAGCGCTCCGCCGCGAGTTCCGCCGCCAAGCGTTCCCTGCCCCACACTCCGCGATGCTTGCCGCCGCGCTCGAAGACGATTGTGCGATCGGCAAAACTCTGGCCGCTCAACAATCCCGCAATCTGTGGAATCGCAAGCACCGCGATTTCCGCGTCCGCCCAACGCGCGCGAATCGCGTCGAGCGCGGGAATCGCCATCACGGCGTCTCCCATCCAATTCGGCGCGCGAACCACAATTTTCATTGCGCGGCCTCGCCTGTTCGCTCCGCGGCGATGCGGCACACGCTCTCCCAGAATTTCTCCTCGCCGTCGATCGCCATGGAGATGCACGCCGCGTAAATCGGCATGCGCAAATTCGAGATGTCGCCAAGGTTGAACACGTCCTTCTCCGTGCACACCAGCGCGTCCGCTGAGTTTTCCACAGCGGAGCGTTCAAGCTCCGCGATCTCGCCCGGCGTGAAACGATGATGATCGCGAAACGCGCGCGTACCCGCGAGCGGCACTCCCCAAGCCGCGAGATCGCCGAAAAACGCCGTCGGATTCCCAATGCCCGCGAACGCAAAAAATCTGCCGCGGCGCCAATCCGGCTCCGGCAAAGCGATCTGGCGCCGCGGCGCACGAAACAATCCATCCAGGCGCGGCCGCGCGTAAAAAATCGGCGCCGGCGTGTAGCGCCGCACGGAGGTTTCAAGCGCCGGCGCGTGCTCGCTGCGCGTGATCACAATTAGATCGGCGCGCCCCAGCGCCCAGCGCGGCTCGCGCAACGATCCCGCGGGCAACAGGCGACCGTTGCCGAACGGGCGGGTGGCATCCAGCAAAACAATATCCACCTGTCGCCGCAACTTGAGATGCTGAAATCCGTCATCGAGGATGAACCAGGTTACGCCGTGGCGCGCCAGCGTTTCGGCAGATGCAACGCGATTTGCGCCGATGCCCAGCTTCGCGCGCCCTGCCAATCGATCGCGCAACAACGCGGCTTCATCGCTGCGCGGCTGGCCGGCGGCGTCGGCCTGGCCGCGGCTGCCATAGCCGCGCAACAGAATCGCGGAGCGGTGTCCGGCGTCCGCCGCACGCAACGCCAGCCACAACGCCATCGGAGTCTTGCCCGTTCCGCCCGTCGTCAGATTGCCGACGCTAATGACAATTCCTTCCGCGCGCTTCGATTTGAAGATGCCGCGCCGATACGCCCAGGCGCGCAGCGCCATCCACGCGCCATAAATCAAACTCACCGGCCAAAGCAGCCACGCAACAATTGGAAGCGGATTCACAGCGCCCCTCGTTCGGCGCCGAGCAGCGCGCTCAATCGATCGAGCACGGCGTCGGTCGCGCCGCGATATCGCGCGACCAACTCCTGCGCCGCGGCGCCGCGACGTTCGCGTTCGCTCCGATCGCGCAGAAGACCGGCCCAAGCTTCCGCCAGCGCTTTTCCATCGGCCACTTCGATTCCCGCTCCTGCTTCGCGAAATCGCTCCGCCATTTCCTTGAAATTGTGCATCGACGGACCGAACACCGCCGCGCGCCCCGCAATTGCCGGCTCCAGAATATTGTGCCCGCCTACCGGCACAAGCGATCCGCCGACGAACACCACATCTGCGAGCGCGTAGAGGCTTGCGAGCTCGCCGACGCTATCGAGAAGCAGCACAGAGCCACGCGCGTTCAGCGCGGAAACAGCGCCCCCGCGATCGAGATCGATCGCGCTTCTCCGAATCGCCGCATGGCCGAGCGCTTCGATTTCGTGCGCCGCTGAGTCGAAATGTTGCGGCTTGCGCGGCGCCAGAATCAGCAGCGCAGCGGGCCATTCGCGCTCGATCACCGCAAGCGCTTCGAGCACGGGCCGCTCCTCGCCCTGCGCCACGCTGCCCGCCAGCAAAATTGGGCCGCGTTGCGCGCGCTGCAATTCCGCGGACAACCACGCATTCAGCGCGCCCGGCGCCGCCGCAGGAAGATCGTACTTCAAATTTCCGGTCACCACGACGCTCTCGCGCGGCGCGCCAAGTGCGAGCAATCGATCGGCGTCCGCTTCCGATTGCATCATGTAAAGCGAAGCGAATGACAATACGCGTCGCTCGAATCCTCCAAGCACGCGCGGAGAAATTTCCGCCGCGCGCCGCTGCCTCCTGAACGACCGCTCGGAAACACGGCCATTGACGAAAACCACCGGCACGCCGCCCGCGTGCGCGGCGCACAGAAAATTCGGCCAAATCTCGGTTTCGGCAATCACCACCATCGCCGGCCGCACCGCCGCCAGCGCGCGGCGCACCGGCCCCGGCCAATCGAGTGGAAAATAAAATATAGCGTCAGCGTACGGCAATCGCTCGCGAGCCAAGCGCTGCCCTGTCGCCGTCGTCGTCGAAACCACCAGCCGGCGCTCAGGAAAACGATCCTTAAGGCGTCGCAACAATGGCAGCACCGCGAGCAGCTCACCAACCGACACCGCGTGCACCCAGATCGCGCCCGCGCTTCCGGCCCGCAGCTCCGCCGCGTAATCCCATCCGAATCGTTGCCGCAGTGAGCCAAACGATTGCCCGCGCCGCATCGCCTGAAATAAGAAGTACGGCGAGGCCAGCAGCATTCCCGCGGCAGTCAGCAAGTTGTAGAGGAAAAACATTCGCGTGGCAGCGACGGTCGCCCGATACGCATTCCTGGCACGCCGATCACGAATCTTCGGAGCGATCCGAACGCGGGGTTATTATAGTGATTGCCAGCCGCCAGTGGTACGGGGCAACTCTTGCCGCTGTGCGGCATCAGAAGTTACAGAAAGCCGCAACATGATCCGCATAGGCACTGTGTTCGCGCTCCTTGCCGCGCTCGCCGCGTGCGGGCCCGCACGCGCTCAAACGGATCCGGCTTCCCTTCCCGCGCATGACGCACATCAGAAATTGCTCGTCGCCGTTGAACCGTGGCTTGACGCCGCGCGCTACAAAGACGACTTCGGCAAAAAGAACCCGTACGTTTCCGGCATCGTGGCCCTGGACGTCTACTTCCGCAACGACAACGATTACCCCATTCATTTGGACCTCAGCACGATTCGTTTGGTTGTCAATCCCGGTGACGAAGACGCTCAGCACATCGAGCCGCTCTCGCCCGAAGATGTCGCCGACGCCGTTCTGCTCACGAGCAACACTGGTTCCACGGGTCGGCCGCAACTGCCCTCGCTCATCCCGAAAGGTGGCCACGATAAGGAGTGGACGAAGCTCGACGACGCGCTGCGCGCCGATTCGCTATCCGTAGATATTGTTCCGCCGCACGGCACGGTGCACGGCTGCATCTATTTCAACGTAGACCATCATTTCGACTTTCTGCGCCGCTCAAGCCTGTACATTCCCGACCTCACCTTTATGGTGAGCGATCAGGTGCTGCTTTTCTTCGAAGTGAATCTGGCGCCCGCGGCGGCCAAACCCTGATCTGAAATCTGCATCCGTTCGAGAGTTGGCCGCACTTCGCCGCGCGCCCCGCTTTTGCGTTTGACCCGCGTGCCGCGCCGATTTGCCGGAGCACGATGCGTCAGCTAAAATCGAGCGCGTCCAAATTTCCCGAAACCACATGACCCTTCTCGACGATTTAAATCCCAAGCAGCGCGAAGCCGCGCTAGCCACCGATGGCCCGGTGTTGGTTCTCGCCGGCGCGGGCACGGGCAAAACGCGCGTGGTCACCTATCGCATCGCGCGTCGCGGAACTTCTGCTGCAATCCGGCAAACCATTCGCCGAGCCCTGGATCTACACGTTTCATTCATTCTGCGCGCGCCTGCTGCGCCGCGAAGCGCCGCGCCTTGGCCTGCCGCGCGATTTCGCCATCTACGACGACGACGATCAAACCGCCGCCGTGAAGCGCGCGCTCGAACAACTCGGCGCGTCCGAATCCACCGAACGCCCGCGCGCGATCCTGGAACGCATCAGCTCCGCCAAAAATCACGGAGAGACTCCGGAAGCCGCGGCCGAAGCGGCCGGCGACGATCGCGCCCGCGCCTTTGCCCGCGTCTACGCAGCCTACGAATCCGTGCTGCGCCGCGCCGGCGCGCTGGATTTCGACGATCTGCTGCTGCGCGCCGTGCAGGTGCTCGATGAATCCGCCGAGGCCCGCGCTACGTGGAGCGCGCGCTTTCGCTACATTCTCGTCGACGAGTATCAGGATACAAATCGCGCGCAATTCGATTTGCTGCGCCTGCTGCTTGGCCCGGACCGCAATCTGTGCGTCGTCGGCGACGAGGATCAATCGATCTATCGCTGGCGCGGCGCTGACGTCGGCAACATCCTGCGCTTCGCGGAGAATTTTCCCGGCGCGCAAGTGATTCGCCTCGAACAAAATTACCGCTCCACGCAAAATATTCTGGACGCCGCCGGTGGCGTGGTGAAGAAAAACCAGAAGCGCTTGGGCAAGAACCTCGAGGCCACGCGCGGCGCCGGCCAACTCCTCGCGTTCTTTGAGGCGCGCGACGCCAAGGCTGAAGCTGAATTCATCGCCGAGCGCATCGCGGCGCTCCTCGCCGAGGATTCGCACACGCACGCCGCCGTGCTCTATCGCACCAACGCGCAATCGCGCGCATTTGAAGAAGCGCTGCTGTGGCGCGCGATTCGCTACCGCATGTTGGGCGGCTTCTCGTTTTATCAACGCGCGGAAGTGAAAGATGTCCTGGCCTACGCGCGTCTCGCGATGCGCCCGGATGACGATGTCGCGCTTCTCCGCGTGCTGAACACGCCGCCGCGCGGAATCGGCAAAGTCACCGTGGATGCGCTGCGTACGCTCGCCCGCGAACGCTCCATCTCTCTGTGGGCCGCGGCCGGCGAATTTTCGCAAGAAGCCGCCGGTCAGCGTGGCTCCGCTCCGCTGCACGGCTTTCGCGAGCTGATCGAAAAGTTGCGCGAGGATATCGCGCTGCCGCCCGCGGATTTTCTCGCGCGCGTCGTCGATCGCAGCGGCTACCTGGACATGCTCTCGCAGCGCGAATCCGCCGAAGACGCCACGCGCGCCGATAACGTGCGCGAACTGCTCACCGCCGTCGCCGAAAGCACCGAGCGCGGCGAGACGCTCACCGATTTTCTCGAGCGCGCCGCTCTCGTCAGCGACGCCGACAATTACGACAGCCGCGCCGCCGTCACGCTGCTCACGCTGCATAGCGCTAAGGGCCTCGAGTTCGATCACGTCTTCCTCACCGGACTCGAGGAGGGCGTCTTCCCGCACAGCCGCTCGGCGAATCACCCCGACGATATCGAAGAGGAGCGCCGCCTGTGTTACGTTGGCATGACGCGCGCGCGCGATACCCTCACGCTCACTCGCGCCGTCTATCGCCGCGTGTACGGCAATGAGCGATTGGAAGGATCTCTCCCCTCGCGCTTCCTCGCGGAAATTCCCGGCGAGCTGATCGAGGCCGCGCCCGGCTCGCTGGCCGACGCCGGCGAAACGCGGCGCTACGAACCCGATCCCGAATATTCGTACTCGCCCGAAGAATTCGCGCGCCGCGCACGCAGACCGGCCGCAGGCGCGGGCCGCGGCGCAGGCCGCGCGGCGGCGCCCGCGTGGCGGCGAGGACGCGGTTCGGCTTCATCGCAAAGCGCGGCATCGGCCAATCCATTCGTGGGCCGGCGCGTTCGACATCCGAAGTACGGCACCGGCACGATTCTCGCCGTCGAAGGCGAGGACGACGATCGCAAGCTGACTGTGCGCTTCTCGGACTACGGCGTAAAAATCTTGGTCGAGCGCTACGCACAGCTCGTTTGGGCTTGAGACACTTGAGGCGCCGCGCGCGCCGCGCGCACCGTTGCTAAACACGATTCTCGCGGTTGCGTCACCGGGGCGCTAAAGGTAGAGTCATCTTGTTCGGAATCTCGATGGAGCCTATGAGCCCTCTGATCCCGATGGGCCCCATTCACATCAAAATGCTGCGCGGCGCATGCGCGCGAGCCGCCGTCGTAGCGCTCGTCGCTCTGTCGGTACCGCTGCTGGCGCGCGCCTGGGGCGCGAACAGCGTTCGCTTCATCACCAGCAAGGGCATGGACACACTGCCCGCCGAAATCCAGCCGTTTTTCGAGGCCAACCGCGCCGCAATCGTGCAACATTCCACCGATCCTCTCGAGTGGCTCGAAAAAACTCCCGCGACCGAGCGCCCCAACCATGTGCTGTTGCTCGAGCGCTACGGGAAATTTCCATACGATGCGCTGCCCCGCGGCTACAAGAACGCCATCACAAAATACACCAAGGCTAAAGTCCAAGCCGGCGGCGTGCTGCCCTGGCAGATCGGCGTCTACAGCGCAAAGCTGACCGACGCCATGCGCGCGCACAATTGGGAGCAGGCCAAGCTGATGGCCGCGTACTTGGCCGATTACGTCGCCGAAGCCCACGACCCGTTCAACACCACGCTCAATTTCGATGGCGCGCAATCCAATCAGCCCGGCGTAAATTCGCGATTCGATTCGGCGCTCGTCGACCGCTACTCGCATTTTTTCCCGATGCGTCCCAACGACGCCGTGTTCATCAGCGATCCAACCGATCACGCGTTCGACGATTGTCTGGAATCACACGCTTGGCTGGAGAATATTTTGCTCGCCGATCGCCGCGCCCGCGTCGGCCTCAGCGATTTCGGCGATCAATATTACGATCGCTTCTACGATCAAGCCGGCGCCATCGTGATCCGCCAACTCACCGACGCCGCCACCGACGTCGGCTCCTACTGGCTCACCGCGTGGATCAACGCCGGCCGGCCCGAATTGCCCACCCACTAGCCCGCGAGCCATGGCCAACGCCAACCAGAACCCTTCGCTTCTGGCTCTGCCCAAGGCGGAACTGCACGTGCATCTCGAAGGCTCGATCGAGCCGCCGACCGTCGTCGAGCTGGCCGCGCGCCACGGCGGTCGTCTCACCGCGCAAGAAGTTGCCGCGCGCTACGCTCCCGGCGATTTCAACCAATTCATCGCGGCGTATCTTTGGGTCACGTCGTTTCTGCGCGACCCCGCCGATTTCGCTCTGATCATGGAGCGGCTCGGCGAATCCCTCGCGCGCCAAAATGTTCTCTACGCCGAAATCACTCTCTCGGTCGGTGTGATGTTCCGCCGCGAGCAGGACCCCGCGGCCAATCTCGAAGCCATTCGCGTCGCCGCGCGGAAAATTCCGTCGCTCCGCTGCGCGTATATTCTCGATTGCGTCCGCCAATGGGGAGCGGAGCCGGCGATGGAGGTCGCGCGCTGCGCCGCCTCACTGCGTAACGAAGGCGCGGTCGCCTTCGGCATGGGCGGCGATGAATTGTCGTTCCCTGCGTCCGATTTCCGCGCCGCTTACGATTTCGCCCGCGCCGCGGGTCTGCACTCCGTCGTTCACGCCGGGGAAACCGGCGATCCGCAAGCCATCATCGACGCGATCTCCGAATTGGGCGCCGAGCGCATCGGCCATGGCATCGCCGCGATGCGCAGCGATTCCTTGATGGATTCCCTCGCGCAATCCGGAGTGTGTCTCGAAGTCTGCCCCACCAGCAATCTCCGCACCGGAGCCCTCGCGCGCCAAACCGGCAAGCCCGCGCCCTCGGAAGCCGATCATCCGTTGCCGATGCTCCTGCGCCGCGGCGTGCGCGTCAGCTTGGGCGCCGACGACCCCGCGATGTTCGAGACGTCTCTCACCGCCGAGTACGAATTGGCGCGCCGCATCGGCATCGCCCCCGCTGAACTCACGCGCCTCGCACGCGCTGGATTCGAGTGCGCCTTTCTCGAGCCGCGCAGTCGCGAAGAATTGCTTGCCGCATTTGAGAGCGGGCGAAAAGCCGCTGGCTTGGTATAATTAAATTGTGAAAGCTCACGTCTGGGTGATGCTGAAGACCACGGTGCTCGATCCGCAGGGCGCGGCGATTCAGAAGGCGCTGGCGTCGCTGGGCCATCGCGACGTCCGCGACGTCCGCCAAGGCAAATTCTTCGTGATGGAATTGGCGGGCGCCACGCGCGAATCGGCCGCGCAAGAAGTGGAGCGCATCGCGCGCGAAGTCCTGAGCAATCCGGTCATCGAAGAATTTCGTTTTGAGATTGTCGATTAGACTGGAAAGCGGATTAGCCAGTCCCTCCGGCCGCGTCGCCGGCCGTATCGCACCAGGCACGCGTGATCAGCTAGCGCCTGTGCCCGGTCCGTCCCAATCGCGATTCGTCGGTTATACTAGTTAGCTCGCGAAGTTTCCGGGCCTGGGCTTGCGTTTTCCCAGGCGCCGGCGCGGCGGCGAAGGAGAAACATCCCGTGTGCGGAATAGTTGGCTACATCGGCCCTAAGAAAGTTGTGCCGGTCATTCTCGATGGGCTGAAGCGCCTCGAGTATCGCGGCTACGATTCCGCCGGCATCGCCGTGGTCACGCAAGCCGGCAAACTGGAAGTTCGCCGCGCGCCCGGCAAACTCCACAACCTCGAAGAGTCGCTGCGTCTTTCCCCGATCGACGGCGTCTACGGCATCGGCCACACGCGCTGGGCCACGCATGGCCGCCCCACTGAGGAGAATGCTCATCCTCACCGCGATTGCAGCGGCGATTTCGTCGTCGTGCACAATGGAATCATCGAGAATTACGCCGAATTGAAGCATCAGCTCGCCAAGGAAGGCCACAAATTCGTCACCGAGACGGACACCGAGGTCATCGCTCACCTCGTCGAAAAGAATTTCAATGGCGGCCCGCTCGAAGAAGCCGTGCGCAAGACCGTGCGCCAGCTTACCGGCGTTTACGCCCTGGCTGTAATTTCTACGCGCGATCCCAATAAAATCGTCGCCGCGCGCCTGGGCCCACCCGCCGTGATCGGCCTCGGCCTAAATGAATATTTCGTCGCCAGCGATATCCCGGCGATTCTCTATCACACGCGCGACATCTTCTTCATGGCCGATGGCGATCTGGCCGTGCTCACGCCGCAAGGCGTTCGCCTGATGGATTTCGATGGCCGCCCCATCGAGCGCCCCGTGCAACACGTCACCTGGGACCCGATCATGGCCGAAAAGGGCGGCTTCAAACATTACATGCAGAAGGAGATTTTCGAGCAGCCGCGCGCCGTGCGCGAAACGCTGCTTGGCCGGATGTCTCTCGATAGCGGCCGCGTCTTCCTGGATGAAATGGAAATCACCGAAAAAGAATTCCAGGAATTTCGCAATCTCAAGATCATCGCCTGCGGCACCAGTTGGCACGCTGCGCTGGCCGGGAAATTCATGATCGAGCGCCTGGCGCGCATTCCTGTCGAGGTGGATTACGGCAGCGAGTTCCGTTACCGCGATCCCTTGATCGATCCCAATACCTTGTGCATCTTCATCAGCCAATCCGGCGAAACCGCGGACACCCTGGCCGCGCAGCGCGAAGCCAAACAAAAAGGCGCCAAGACGCTGGCCATCTGCAACGTGGTCGGCTCAATGGTCACGCGCGAAGCCGCCGGCACGCTGCTTACACACGCCGGCCCCGAAATCGGCGTCGCCTCCACGAAAGCTTTCACCGCGCAGCTCACCGCGCTGATGCTGATCGCGCTGTATCTCGGCCAAGTGCGCGGACGGCTTTCCTCCGAAGCTTCCAAGAAATTGCTGCTCGAATTGACGCGCATGCCGCACCGCATGGAAACCGTTCTGCGCGGCGATGAAGCCGGAGTGTTTGAAGCCCTCGCGCGCCAATTCTTCCGCTTCACCGATTTTCTCTTCCTCGGCCGCGGCATTCATTATCCGATCGCCCTCGAAGGCGCGCTGAAGCTGAAAGAAATTTCCTACATCCACGCGGAAGGCTATCCCGCCGGCGAAATGAAGCACGGCCCCAACGCCCTAATCGACCAGAATCTTCCCGTCGTCGTGATCGCCACGCGCGATGAATCCGATCCCGCGTCCATGACGCGCTACGAAAAAAGCGTTTCCAACATCAAGGAAGTGAAAGCGCGCGACGGCATCGTCATCTCCGTCGTCACCGAAGGCGATACCCAGGCCCGCGAGGCCTCCGACCACAGCGTCGAAGTTCCTGCCGCACCTGAAATCATGGCCCCGATTCTCGAAATCATCCCGTTGCAACTCCTGGCCTACCACATCGCCGTCCGCCGCGGCTGCGACGTCGATCAACCTCGCAACCTGGCGAAATCCGTCACCGTCGAGTAGATCGTCAGTGAGGCGGCCCATGAAGCGCAGAACAAGCGTCTCGCATGACCGGACCATCATCCTCCGGCTTCGGAAGGACCCGAAATTTGCCGCCGAGTACCTCAAAGCCGCGTTGGAAGATGAAGACGAACCACGCGTCTTGCTGATTGCCTTGCGCCACCTCGCCCAAGCCCAAGGTATTGCCAAAGTCGCGAAGGCCGCCGGGGTCGAGCGCGAAAGTCTTTATCGGGCGCTGTCCGCTCACGGCAATCCGCGCCTGTCCACGTTGGTTGCAGTCACCAAAGCAATCGGCCTGAAACTCACCGTAGAAGCCGCTTGACCGGCGCTGTGAAGCCCGTTGCCGCGACGGGGCGGGTCGTCGCGGCCGCGGTGTCTATCAACCTCACAACCTAGCCAATTCCGTCACCGTCGAATAATCCACTTGGCTTCGCCTTGCAGTTGTTCTTGTAGGGGCGGAGCTCGTCTCCGCCCGCCTCCCAGCCCCGGCTACTGAAACAGAAGTCCGCCGCAAACCAACAACAGCGCGGCTGCGCCGATCAATTCGTTCGCGATAAAGAATCCCATCATGCTGGCGCCGACTCCCGCCTCAATCAGCACGGACAGGCCGCAAATCAGAACGAGCACTTTGCGCAATCTTGTCTCTGTGACGCCGGCCAGCAGCGCGACGGTCGCAACGACGATCCAGTGCCACCCGAGCGAGAGAAAAACTACTCGGAACGCTTCCTTAAGGCGAGGACTCAAATTCGACGCGACAAGCAACGGAAGAATCTGGCTGTAGCCGCCGAAGAGATGAAGCGCAGCGCTTGCGAACAGCACCACACTGCCGATGATGACAAAAATTCGTGCGGCTTTATTGCGCCCGCTCATCGAAACCTCCCAAGCGCCCTAGTTCGGAATCGTCAAACGCGAAAGCTCCGGCTGGCGCATCGTACGCCTCTCCCTCTCTCGACACAACGAATTCGCCGCCGACGCAAACGCATGCCTACGCATTCTATTCGAATACTATAACCACAGAATACTATTGACATGTGTGTATCAGAATGCTATAAGATGGTGTGAAGACCGCAAAACCATTCGAACACTCCCTTCGCGTCTCTAACGTCCTTCCGCCGCGCGCAATCGCGAACCCCCTCACGTGCACAAATGCGCGAAAATCTCGCTCTGCAAGCCTTTTGTTTTCACATTCATCCAAGAGCGTGTACAAAGAATTGAAAACACGCACTTTCAACCCCCTTTGTTTTCACACTCATGCGCACTCTTCCGCTGTAAGTCCTGTATTTGCCACTCATACGCAAAACATACCGGGGGTGTGGGTACCCCCTCAGACGGTAGTGTCCTAATTTCGCAGGAGATGGCAAGAAGTGGCAGGAGGTGTTAGTAGATTTGGTCACAGACTTGCCTCAATTACGCCGCGAATCCACTCGGAAACGGTTTGCTTCTTCGTTCTCGCCGATGATTCGATTGACCGCAATTCCTCCGGTGTGACGCGAACGCGCAGCGTTCCGTTCTTCGCGTGTCCCTTGGGAAGCGGTGGCCTTCCGGCTTTCTTAGCTTTCTTCTGCTTCGGCATTCCTAAACTCCTCAACGATTGCGGCCCTAACTGCGAGCAGGGGCGATGTGACAGGCCCCATGTGCAACACGGTCACATGCTTGGGCCTCTTTGGGTTTCCCGTATCGTAGGCCCACGCATAGAGCCGCTTGGCTTTCGGATGATCTTTCAAATCGAAAACCTCTACGATGCCCTCCCAGACAGTCTTACCGTTGTGCGTCTCTTTAATCGGGACACTTTCGACATGCGTTGAATCCACGCCGTGTAGTCGGCGAATCACGTCCCGCAATTCTTCGATGTAATCCAAACCTATCTCCCTTGAAAATTACGAGCTGATTCAAGGATACTGTCGGATGCGGCGACTCCGATTTTTACGGATGCCGCATCCGACTCACACATCCCACTAGGCGATGACATCGCCGAAGTGAGGTACTGATGTTCGGACAAACAGTGCCCAGAATTATTGGCATGCTAGAGAGACTCCACACAGTCGCGCTATTGATAGTAGCCCTCGCGTGGGAGTTGTATCACTTCTACATGCTTTTGTTCCGGTAGCACCGAAAGCAGGGCGGGCGAACCTAACCCGCCCTGCAATTTCAATCATGCCGTTGCCTCCAGGAGATCGCCAACCGTCCAGAAATCTCGCTCAATTCCAGCCGCCATCGCGGGAGTCGCGCGCAAGGTGTTGTGCCGCTTCACGAAATTGTAATAGGCGAAGTGGAGCGCAACCGCCGCCTCGAAGTTTTCTAGCTTCTTACTGAATGCGTAGGTCAGGCGAGTCAGGCGGCGCATGTGCAAGCGAGTGGTGCCGTTCAACCGTTCAACGTAGCTCGTTGACGCCAGCGACATATTCGGGTGTCCTGTGATGGCATTCTTCTCAGCAATCACAAACTCGGACGCACTGTACTTGCGCTCGGCAATTTGGGAACCATCGTTGACGTAAGTTTTGACGATCTGTGCGAAATCCACATTCGCACCGAACGCCAATTCAACCGCTTCCACATAAGCGCGTAGCGCATCGCTCGAAATCTGCACGCGATTCCGAACGCGGCCCGCGACATCAGCAACAAACGCATTTGCGGTCGCCGCATCGCGCTTGCCGACCTTGAACGAGGGCACCAGCTTTGTGTCGGCGTCAATCGCACAGAATGTCCAAACATCGCCAAGTTCGCGGCTATCTTCCGGGAGAATGTGCCGCTCTTTCTTGCCAATGAATCCCCAAATCTCGTCGAACTGCAATTGCTGGCAAGTCAGGCCGCGCATCTTTTGGTCCAATAGGTTCGCGCAACCTTTCCCAACACGTACGCCAAGCCGCATGATCGTGTCGCGGTGAACGCCAGTCATGCGCTCAATCTGGCGGATTCCAGAACCCTCGGCCAGCGCCCCGATGATCGTTGCTTGCTTCTCGATTGCTAGAATGTTTGGCATGTCCGTTCTCCCTATGCCAATTACTGTACCCCAATAAATAGGGCTTGTCAAGATGTATTTCTGTGGTACAGTATTGCGAGCATGGGAGACTTGGACGCAGCCCTCATCAGATGGCTCGCTGGAATCAAGAAAGCATTGGACCGCCTTGTAGAAGCTATAGCCGCCTGCAAAGAGGCTAACCCCAGCCAGAAGCAAAAAGGTGGTCAAACTGAACTTAAAACAATAGTGAGCCTGCCAGTAGAAATAACCGAATACTACGAATCCGAGCAGGGCGAGAGAGGCAAACGCAATCGCAGGGAAGGGATAAGAACGGTATTGGAATGCGTCGGGGTGGTTGCCGCCATTATTTTGGCGATCCTCACTTTTTGCAGCTTGCGGACCGCAAGGCGAGCCAATGGCGACCTTGAGAGACAATTTCAGGCGCAACAGCGTGCTTGGGTCGGCAACGGGCAAATCGAAATTGAGCAGACGACTTTCCTCGTCTATCCCGATAACCCGATACAAGGACGAACGCAGGTCAATCTTTTCGTAGACGTGCCGCTCAATAACGTTGGCAATTCTCCAGCTTTTAATGTCGAAACTTCGATGAACGCAACAATGACTGAGCAGATTACCTCTCCCCCAACCGCAGAAACTATGATGGAGTCTACCTGCGGCAACTCTGATAAGAACGCTAACAGCGCAGGACAAGTGCTGTTCCCGAAAAGCCCAGGTATAACGGCTGGATGGCCCGTGGACGTGCAGGTCCCATTCATCCAAATTAATCAAGTGCATCGCGTGTGGATCGACATTTGCGTCACTTATAGCGGCACAACCTTCGATCAACAAATTCACCATACTAAGATTTGGATGGCTTCTTGGCCGATTAACGGAACGCCGACCAAAGTCCGCAGGACCGCCCAGCCGAGGGTGATTTATTATTCGCTTCCAATTCCTAAGTGGGAAGTAATACGTACAGAAGCAGACTGAGGCAAGAATCCAAATTAGGACAATCTGAGCACACCCCCGCTCTCGGCGGCGTCCTGAAATTAGGACACTACCCCTCAGACCCAATCCTTGCAGTTTAACTTGAAGTTTTCGGAGCAACACGCTTCCCTTCAATCGCTTGCAGGCCTCGCAGCGCCGGCGCGCGCGTTTCATCTCTCGACACGCCGTGCCAAAACGAGCGTACAATGTCCGCGTACAATGTCCGCCGTGCACGCTCGCAGAATCCTCATCGTCATTTTCGCCGCGGCTCTCGCTGGACCGTTTGCGCTGCCGGCGCGCGCGCAACAGTCCTCGACCGGCACATCGAAGCTCGCCGCCGTCACCGTCACCGGCACGCAACGCTTTTCCACGGATCAAATCGCAGCCGCCAGCGGCCTCACCGTCGGCCAAGTCGTCACTCGCGACGACCTGCAAGCCGCCGCGGACAAGCTCGCCGAGATCGGCACGTTCGCCCAAGTCAATTACAAGTTCACCACCAAGCCCGACGGCGTCTCTGTCCAATTCATCGTGCAAGATGCGCCGAGCCTTCCCGTGGAGTACGACAACATCCCGTGGTTCACCGACGATGAGCTGACCGCCGCGCTGAAGAAAGCCGTGCCACTCTTCGACGGCGGCGCGCCCGATGGCGGCACGCTCCTCGATCAATTGAGCGCCGCGCTGCAAGCCGCGCTCACCGGCCGCGGCGTGCACGCCGTCGTCGATCGCCAAATCACCGAAGATCCGCTCACCGGCGGGAAAATCCTCCAGTTTTCAATCGAGGGCGATTCCCTGATCGTCGGCTCCGTGCAGTTCGGCGATCAAGCAGCAGCCAGCGATGCGCACGTCCATCAGAGCCTCGCGGATGTCGTCGGCAAACCGTACTCCCGCATGACCACCGAGCTGTTTGAGCTCGAACAAGTCCGGCCCGTTTATTTCGCCGGCGGCCATCTTCGCGTTCAATTCACGCCGCCGGTTGTGCGTCCCGAGGGCGCTCCCAACTCCCCGCCGCCTGCAAGGGTCGCCGTGTTTCTGGCCGTCGATCCCGGCCCCATCTATTACTTCGGCGGCGCGCAGTGGACCGGCAACACCGTCCTGGACGCCGCCTCGCTCAACACCCTCGTCGGCCTCAAGGCCGGGGACATCGCCGACGGCATGGAGATCGGCGCCGGCTGGGATAAGGTTCAGCAAGCCTACGGCCACATGGGACATCTCGACGCGAAACTCACCACGCAGGAAACCATCGACGATTCCAATGGACGCGTCACTTATTCCGTCACGATCGACGAAGGTCCCCTTTACCGCATGGGCGATTTGATCATCACCGGCCTATCGCTCGATGGAGAAAACCGCGTGCGCGCCGCATTTCATCTTTCGCCCGCGCAAATTTTCGATTCGGTATACGTGGATCAGTTCATCGCCAAGCTGCAAAAGCCCACACCGGAGATCTTCGGCGATCTGCCGATTCACTACACGGAAATGGGCCACTGGGTTCGGCCGAGCACGTCAACGCACATGACCGATGTGCTGCTGGATTTCAAATAGCAGCGGCTGGCGGCCGAGCTGAGATTGTTTTCCACGGCCGCGGCCCGAACACGATACAATGGCGCCCCTATGAAAATTACGATTCGATCCGCAACGAAAAGTTTCGCGTCGCGCATGCTGCCGATAATTGTGCTGCTTCTCGCGCCGATCGCCGCGCCGCTCTGCGCGCGACAGGCCGCGCAACCAACTGCGCCGCAGTCCACGCTGCCCGCCGCGCCGCAGCCCGCACCTTCCGCCGCGCCCCAGACTCCACCCGCATCCCAAACTCCACCTGCACCTGCGCCGAAACCCGCAACTGCACCCAAGCCCGCGCCGAAAACTGCGCCCGCGGCGAAACCGAAGTCCGCGCCCAACGCCAGCGCGCCAGCACAGCAAAAAACGCCGCCTGCGCAAGCCGCTCCTAAGCCGCCCGATCCGGAAGCCGAGCTTCAGCAAGCCGTCGAGAGCGCCAATAACGACAGCGCCGCTCTCGTCAAGAATCTTGAGGATTACCTAAAGAAATTCCCCGACGCGCCGCGCAAGCCGGAAATTTATCGCGCGTTGGTCGAAGCGTCGCTGCAAATTCGCGATTCCACCAAGGCCCTGGATTACGCCGAGCGCCTAATCGCCATCGATCCAACCGACGCGCAAGTGATGCTCCTGGCCGCGGGCATGCTCGAGCAAAAGGGCGACCCCGCCAGCCTCGAGCGCGCGACGGACTACACCTCGCGCGTGCTGGATCAAATTCAGAGAGCGACGCCCGACCAGCGCTCCGACCAGGAATCCGCCGAAGATTGGGCAACCAACCGCAAGCATGCGCAGGTGACGGTGCTTCTAATGCGCGGCCGGTTAGAAATGGACAGCGAGAAGTACGACGACGCCAAGAAAGACTTCGAGGCGGCCTACCAAATTCTTCCGAACCCAGCGGCCGCGATGCATCTGGGCGAAGTCGCCGAAATCCAGCAGCACCCCGATGAAGCCATTCGCCAGTACGCTCTCGCCTTCGTGCTGCCCGATCAGGACGATGCCACGGTGGATCGCGCGGTGCTTCGCAAGAAACTTGGCAACCTATGGCGACTGCAGCATGGCAGCGATGCTGGACTCGGCGAGCGCTTGCTTCAGGCCTACGACGAAGACGCGACCGTCACGAAACCCACGGCCACTCCCGCGCCCAATCAAGGAGTCAAAGATCCTCTGCAATTTGTTTTGAGCAAACCGGATGGCACAACGCCGTTCCAAATGCAAAGCGCCAAAGGCAAAGTGGTCGTTCTATCTTTCTGGGCCACGTGGTGCACGCCCTGCCGCGAACTGGAACCGCAGCTAACCACACTCCAACAAGATTATGCTGGCCGCAACGATATCGTTTTCGTCGCTGTGAATACGGATGAAGACGCCACGCGCGTTCAGCCGTATCTGCAGCAAGTGCATGTGTTCGGCGCCGTGGTTTTCGCCGATGGATTGAACGAACTGCTTGGCGTGAAGGATTTGCCCACGCTCATGATTCTCGATCGCACCGGCAAGATCGCATTCCGCGCCGATGGCTACGATCACGATACCTCGGTGTCACAGTTGAAGACCGCGATCGATAAGACGCTGGTGTCCGCCGCCGCAGCCGCGACGCCAAGCGCCGCGCCCGCGGCGCCGTCACCGTGATCCCTGCGTGCCTGGCGCATCGCGGCGAGAAATTGCCGCAGCCTCGCGAATCGTATTGACGTGGATGCGCACCGTATCTTCCACGCGCCGCGCGTAGCCTCCCGCCAGCGTCATCGCGATGGGCACGCCGCGCTTGCGCAATTCCTCAAACACCAACCGATCGCGCGCTTCCAGTCCTTCGATTGTCAGCGCCAATCCGCCCAGCAGATCGTCGCGAAACGGATCGGCTCCTCCAACGTAGAACGCGATATCGGGTTGAATTTTCCTAAGCGCAGCGAGCAGGCCGCGTTTAAGCCGATCCAAATATTCAGCGTCGCCCGTGCGATCATCCAATCCGATATCGAGATCGGAAGTTTCTTTGGGCAACGGATAGTTATTCTCCTGGTGAATCGAAAACGTGAAGACGCTGGGATCGCCGGAGAAAATCGCCGCCGTGCCGTTGCCCTGATGCACGTCGGTATCTACGACGATCGCCGTGCGAATCGCGCCGTCCGCCTGCAATCGGCGAATGGCAATCGCCACATCGTGAATCATGCAGAATCCTTCGCCGTGATCAGCGTGCGCGTGATGGAATCCTCCGGTCAGATTCGCCGCGAAACCATCTTGCAGCGCGCGCTGACCGGCCAGAATCGATCCACCCGCGGCCAGCCAAAACGCGCGCATCGTTTCAGGCGAATGCGGAATCTCCAGGCGCATTCGCTCTGTGAACGTCAATTTGTCGTCGCGCAGTTTGCTCACCCACTCTTCGGTGTGCACGCGCAAAACATCCGCGTCGCTGGCCGGCTGTGGCGTCAGGAAATCTTCCGGTCCAGCCACGCCTGCCACTAGCAGCGCATCGCGAATCAAACGGAATTTCTGCGAAGGGAAAACGTGCGTGCCTAGATGCAGGTCGTAGTCTTCGTGGTAGACAAGCCGGAAAGGAAGCATGGGCCCAGTTTGAATTGCACCGAAATCGAATTCCTGCCGCGCAGATGGCGCGCGTTAGTTATCGCGGTCGAGAATAAAATCGGGCACAGCCGCCAGGGCGCGCCCGAAATCTCCGCGCGCATTTCCATTCAAGCAAGCTTTCGCGCGCGCCGCGTAATCTCCGGCCAGTTGCCGCGCTCGATCGAGCGCGCCCGATTCGCGCACCAGAGCCGTGATTTGCTCCGGCCGCACGCTGGTGAATCCGCCCTCTTCCAAAACTTTCGCCACCAGCCGGCGCCCCTCGGAATGCCCGTTATCGATCGCGAAAATCAGCGGCATCGTCACTTTGCCTTCCTTCAAATCGCTCAGCACAGGCTTGCCCAATCGTTCCGGCGACGCCGTGAAGTCCAGCAAATCGTCAACCATCTGAAACGCCAAGCCGGCGCAGCGCCCATATTCCGCCAGCGCCTGTTCGCCATCGTCATCCAAATTGCCGAGCACGGCGCCCAGCCGCGCACAGCCGCTGAACAAGCACGCCGTTTTGCGCGCCGCAAGCTCCAGCGCGTCGTCCGGACTCAGATCGATGCGGCCGAGTTTTGAAAGTTGCAACAGCTCGCCTTCCACCATGTTCTGCGTCAGCTCGATCAGGATATCGAGCACCTTGAAATTTCGCTCGTCCAGCGCCATTTGGAACGATTGCATATACAACCAGTCGCCCGCGAGCACGCTGCGATGATTGCCCCAGCGCGAATTCGCGGAAGGTCGTCCGCGCCGCGTGTCCGCGCCGTCAATCACATCATCGTGAATTAACGTGGCCGAATGAATCAGCTCAACGACTGCGCCGAGCCGAATCGCGCTCGGACCGCTGTAGCCAGCGTAGCCAGCCGCCAGCAGCAATAGCGCCGGCCGCAGCCGTTTCCCGCCGCCGGCCATGAGATAGCTGGTGATTTCGGAGACGGGTTCGATCGCCGAGCCGTTCTGCAGGGCAAGCTCCGCCTCAACGCGGCCCAGATCGTCGCGCACCAGATCGAACATCTCTTTGGCAGTTAGAGTTGCGATGGCTCTCTCCGCGCGACCCCGTGCGCCCGGTCGAATGAATTCCCAGCGATGCTAAACATGCGACTGAAATTGTCGCGCGTGGCAGCGGCAATTTCGGCCACGGGCAAGTCTCTCACAGTTGCCAAGGTTCGCGCTACTTCGGCCACGAATGCCGGCTCATTGCGCCGGCCACGATGCGGAGGCGGAGCGAGGTACGGCGCATCGGTCTCAATCAATAGCGAGGAAAGAGGCAGCTCGCGCGCGACGTCGCGCAGCGCCTGCGATTTTGGAAACGTCACGTTGCCGGCGAAAGAAATCAGAAAACCCATTTCGATACCGCGCCGCGCTTCCGCCGCCGTTCCTGAAAAGCAGTGCAGGATTCCGCCGAGGCCGGATGAGCGCCAGTCGCGATCAAGAATGTCTAGGCAGTCCGCCCAAGCCTCGCGGCAATGAATGATCACCGGCAATTTCGCGGCGCGCGCGAGTTTGAGTTGCTGCGAGAAGACGCGCGCTTGAACGTCGCGCGGCGAATGATCGTAGTGATAATCGAGGCCTATTTCTCCCCACGCCACAACGCGCGGGTGGCGCATCAATTCCGCAAGAGCCGCCAATTCCGCATCGCCCGCGGCATTTGCATCGTGCGGATGAAATCCAGCGGCGGCGAAAATCCAATCGTGCTGCTCGGCCAGAGTGATCGCGCCGCGAATTTCATCGAGCGTCGCGCCGATGCCAACCGTCAAAATCGTGGACACGCCTGCCGCGCGCGCGCGTTCCAGCATGGCGGCGCGATCGCCGTCAAATTCCGAAGCGTCCAGGTGCGCGTGTGAATCGATCAGCTCGAGTTGAGGTGCTGAAGGAGTTTCCACTTTAGATTCTGCGGAACGGTTCTACTTCAATCGCGCGCCGACCGGCACGTCTTCCAGAAAACCGGCCAGCACGGGCGAGCCATCCGGCCCCGACGCCGCGACGATCATGCCATTAGATTCCACGCCGCGCAGCTTGCGCGGCTGCAAATTCACGACGACGATCACTTTGCGGCCGATCAATTTCTCGGGTTCATACACCGTAGCGATGCCCGCGACGATTTGGCGCACTTCATCACCGATATCTACGGTGAGCATCAGCAGCTTATCGGCCTTTGGAACGCGCTCCGCGGTTTTGATTTGGCCGACGCGCAATTCGATCTTGGCAAAATCCTCGATGCCGATCTTCGCCGTCGCCGCCGCGGCCGCTGGCGCCGCGCCGGGCTCGGCTGTAGGCGCGGGAGTTGCGGCAGCGGCCGGCGTGCTGGCCGGTGCGCTCTCTGCGCTTGTGGGTGCAGCGGGTTTCTGTGAATCCTGTTCCATGGCTTCCATCCTTTCGATCGCTTGCGCTTTCTCGACGCGCGGAAAGATTGGTTCGAGTTTGCCGATGTGAGTTTCGCCCGGCGCCGCGCCCCATTTCACTTCATCGATGCGCTGATCTTCCAACCGCTCGCGCCTCCCGAGCTGTTGCCAAATCTTCGCCGTGGCGTTCGGCAGCACCGGATGCGCGAGGATCGCGATAATGCGCAGCGCCTCGGCCGCGCCCGCCAGCGTTTGCTCCAATTTTCCCCGCTGGCTCGGATCTTCGGCATACGTCCACGGCTTCTCCGCGGCCAGATATTTGTCCCACGCGGCGATCAAGCCCCAAATCTTTTCGAGCGCGAGCGAAAACTTGTAAGTCTCGTAGAGATTGACGATCTCTGCCAAATTCTCATCCGTGAAATCGTCCGCGGTTCCCTGCTGCCCCGCCGGATTCGATCCTTGGCCCACCGACGGCACCACTCCGCCCAAATTGCGCTCGATCATCGTCAGCACGCGGCTGGCGAGATTGCCGAGGCCGTTGGCGAGATCGGCGTTGTAGCGCGTGATCAGCGCGTCGTAGCTGAAATTGCCGTCCTGGCCGAAGACCATTTCGCGCAGCAGAAAATATCGCAGCGCGTCGATGCCCAGCACGGCGGCGATCGGCTGCGGACGGCGCACATTGCCGCGCGACTTCGACATTTTTTCCTGATCGAATAGCCACCAGCCGTGCGCGAACAATTGCTTCGGCAGCGGTTCGCCCGCCGCCATCAGAAATGCCGGCCAGAACACGGCGTGGAATCGCAGAATTTCCTTTCCGACCAAGTGCAGGTCGGCAGGCCACAAGCGAGCGTACTCTTTCGGATTGTCCGCGAAGCCGATTCCCGTCAAATAACTGGTGAGGGCATCGGACCAAACGTAGTACACGTGCTTTTCATCGCCGGGCCACGGAATGCCCCATTTCAAAGTGGTACGGCTGATCGAAAGATCGCGCAGCCCGCCCTGCACGAACGAAAGCACTTCATTGCGGCGGCTTTCGGACTGGATGAATTCCGGATGCGCTTCGTAATGCGCCAGCAAGCGCTTCTGAAAATCGCCGAGCTTGAAAAAATAATTCTCTTCGCGCACGCGCTCTGTGGGGCGGCCACATTCGGGGCACGGAATTCCCGGCGTGGGATCTTCCACGTACATTTCGTCGAAGACGCAGTAATTCCCTTCGTAGTGCCCCTTGTAAATCCAACCGTTGGCCTGAATGCGCCGGAAAAGCATTTGCACGGCATGCGCGTGACGCAGCTCCGTGGTGCGCACAAAGCGATCGATGCCCAAACCGAGTTGCTGCCACAGCGCGCGATACTCGGCCGAAATCGTGTCCACGAATTGCTGCGGCTCAACACCGGCGGCGCGCGCCGAGCGCTCCACTTTTTGGCCGTGCTCGTCCGTGCCGCTCAGTAGCACTACGTCGAAGCCGCGCATTTTCTTGTAGCGCGCGATCGTGTCCGCCACGATCGTCGTGTAGCTGTGGCCCAGATGTGGCCGCGCGTTGACGTAGTAGATCGGCGTCGTGATATAGAATTTCGGCTTGTCCTGATTCGG
>JBEKDK010000050.1:0-21405 GCA_050014395.1 Candidatus Acidiferrales bacterium
CGCGCGACCGGCGTCTCCCCCCACGCCGGTCGCCTCCATCGCCCCGGCCTGGGCCGAATCGGATGTGCAGGAACCCCAGAGTGCTAACTTATGACTGGACCAAAAACGGGGAGCAGGTCACGCCGTCTTGACGTTCGCTGCCTTGTTCTGCCACTCGGCAGCTGGACAAACCTGGTCAATGAATGAAATCGCGATAAGAATATCGAATGTTTCACACTCCGGTGAAATCACCATCGACATCTCCAACACCTCTGGCAGACCCGTTAGAATCTGGAGTGATTGGAACAGTTGGGGAGCCGGACGCTGGCGCATCTTCGTGGTTAGTGAGGGACACCTTCGAACGTTCTTCCAAGACCCCGCTCAAAACTTTACTCAAAATACGCCAACATTTCGTGAGATCGCACCAGGAGCGCAGATCGAAGAAAAGTTAAATCCCAATGATGACGAGTGGTGCAGTCAAGGCCACTGCCGAAACAGCTACCCATTCACACAAAAGCCGGAGGATGATCGAAAAACCACTTTTCGGCCCGGTGACCTGATCATAGTGGACTACGACGTGCCGTCATTCCCAGAGTCTCTGCGCCTTCAAGTGTGGTGGGGAGTTTCGGCTGACTCGGCGACCGTTCAATAACTTTCGGCCAAAATACAGCTTCCCTAAGTCCGGATTAGTCGGATTACCAGTGACGTGCCCCGCTGGCAGCGTTCGGGATTCTCTGCCAATACGGGGTTGCCTGGCGCCAGACCGATGGAACATTTCTACCCATTCTATTCGAATAACCCATAGATACACATTGACGCGGTGTTGCCATTCGTGCTAACATAGCATATGAATCGCAGCCGCATTCGCGGCGTTGTTGCATCTCAACGCCACTGGTCAGGACGTCCCGCCTTGCAGCCGATGAACCTCGCTGCGGTTTTTCCCCCTCAAATCTCCAATTTCAAATCTGAAATTCGTCGCTGTTCTGCTATCGCATCGGCATTTTCTCGCACGCCTTCCTCTGCGAGTCTCTGCGGCTCTCAGCACCTCTGCGTTGTCCTTTCCCCAGTCGTGTCCGCGGGCTCCAGTTGCAACACTCAGTTGCAACTAGCGGTATTTCCCGGAAGTGTTGATTGTAGAGGACTTATGCTTGACCTAAGTCTCTTTAGAATCAACACTTCCAGGCTCTCGGAAGTGTTGATTGTGGGGGACTTATGTCGGACCTAAGCCCCTTTAAAATCAACACTTCCAAGAACTTTTGCACATTTTGTATCTCGCTCATTAGCGGCCAGTTGAAGTCTCCTATAATCAACACTTCCGTAAATTTCGGCTTTAAGCCGCCTAGAATCAACACTTCCAAAAAACAGGGGGTGCGGGTACCGCAGCTGGATATTGTCAACCACGCTTTCCGCTCGCCTGCGCCGCCCGCTTTCGCGGCGTCGGCGCGGTGCGCGTCGCGCCGAGGCACCGCCGAGAAACGCCCCAGCGCCCGCGGTGCCTGCCCTCACGACGTAAGGGTAACGAGCGGCATCAGAAAGATCGGTGGTCGCCGTGCACAATGGGGCGATCATTGGGGCTCCATGGTTTTCGCCAAAACGTCTTCGCGCCGCTCGTCTCACCGAATCGCTCAGCGTGCGGCGTTCGCCTCCGCCGCGGCGCTGCTCTTTTTCATTCCCGCCACGGTTTCAGCACAGACTGAATTGCCGTCGAACGAAGCCATCGCGACTACGCAATCCGCGATGCTGAACGACACACTGGAGACAGGCTTGACGGGCGCTGGCCTGACGAGCGCCAGCGTGCCGCCGGCGAGCGCGCCAGCCATCTGCGATTTCCGAACCTTGCTTCAGTGCGCGAAAGACATCGGGCACGATCAAGTTGGCATCTGGACGAGTCCTTCACGCATAAAACGCAGAGATCTGATTTGGATCGCGCCATTCGCAATCGCCACAGTGATTGCGTTTCGCACGGACAGCGATACTTCGCAGGACATCGGCTTCAATCCCAAGGTCGTGAATGTAGGCAACAAGCTTTCGGATCTCGGATCGGGTTATGCCACCGTTGGCTTTGGCGCCGCGCTGTGGACCATCGGCGATCTGACGCATCACCAGCACTTCGCGGAAACCGGCCGGCTGGGCCTGGAAGCGATTGCGGACGCTTATCTGGTCGACGAAGCCATGAAGATCGCGACCAACCGCCAACGGCCCTATCAGAACACCGTCGAGCGCGGCGACTTCTGGGAAGACGGCACGAAAGGAATGTTCAACAGCTCATTTCCTTCCGGTCACGCCATCACCACGTGGGCGCTGGCGAGAGTGGTCACCGAGGAATATCCCAACACGTGGGTTCGCATAGGAGCGTATTCGATCGCCACTTTGGTGAGCCTTGGGCGAATCACAGCCCAAAAACATTTTCCGTCAGACGTCGTCGTGGGCGGCACGCTCGGCTACCTGATCGGCGGCTACGTGTTCCGCCAGCACGCATCCGAAGGCCGCGGCGTGGTCGCGTCCGTGCTGCCATTCGCAGACACAGCGTCGCGAACCTACGGCGCCACAATCCAGTTGCGCCCATAGCCGGGCCGGCCATCTTTCATGTGGCTAAAAATGAAGGGCGAACGATACAAACTGCGGCGCTATCGCGACCAAGTGAGCCCGCGGCCGAGCACGATAATGAACAGCAGGCTGGCGACGGCGCCGGCAACGATCCACACAGTGCTGTGCAGCACGGGCCCTACTTGATCGTCTTCGTCCGGCCTCCACTTGCGCATGATGCCGGGCAGGCTCAACAGACCGGCGTTCGCGCCCAACGTCGAGGGCAGCGCCGACGCCAAAACATAAAATATTCCGATGGGATTCAGGAAACCGCCAAGGCTGGCCAGAATCGCGTCGGTGAAATAAGGAGTCCAGGAGAGCAAGCGAATCCTTCGCGGCCGCTCATCGGCGCCGCGAAATGGCTTCAGCTTACGCGCCACCAGCCACATCGACGCGCAGTACGAAATCACGCCCAGCACGATCAGCCCCAGTTGCCACGCCCAGTGCGGCTGCCATCCGTGGATCACTTCGGCCCAGTCGCCGAAATTGGAGACGCCGGAAAAAAAGAAATAACCTGTGCCGGTGAAAAGATTGCCCATCATCGCCAGCACCAGGAAATACCGCGTTGCCGGTTTGTAGCGCCGCGGCTTCAGCAACAGAAGCCAGAAGATCGCGGCGAAGAGAAGATTCACAAGCGTGCCGTTCGCGGAGATCCATCGCGTGCTGATATCGCTCTGCAGCGCGACGGTGGACATCGTCACGCGATGCGCACCGCTCAGCCACGCCGTTACGCCGTGGCCCAAACCTTCGTGCAGCACATCTTGCAGAATGCACGCCAGCGCGGAGATGGCGATCACCGTAAGCCGGTCATCCTTCGGCGGGTCCTTCTTCGGATCGAGCGCGGCAGCAGGCATGCGGCGCGTTATATCACGGCAAGCGATTGGTTGTTAACCACGATCATCTGCGTCCGCGCTCACAAGAGCGAGGGGAGTCGCAGCTAGATGTGCGGATGCGGAGGCGGGTGCGGCGCGGGGCCCCGGTGGAGTATCACGCGAGTGCGATCCCGGGTCATGCGAATGTGGCATGCCAATGGGTCTGGGCCGCTGCGGCACGTATCGTCGCGGACCTGGATCCACACGACCTGATCCTGATCCTCGATCATCCACTCGGTCGCATTTGTCGCATGGTGGGTCTGCTCCACATAAAGCGCGGCATTCATGTCCACGTCGGAGGCATCGGCATTCATCTGTTCGCAATCCTCTTGATCGGGTCCGATCGCTCCGGTGGCGGGCGCGCAATAATCCTCGTCATGCTCGAGCACAATTTTTTCGTTATTTCCAGTGATGAAATAACGCGTGGTGATGGCCGGGATGCCGTTGTCCGCGTACCACGCGGACAAATCTTCGGCAAAAGCAGCCGGAAGCTGGCTCATCGCCAGGGACTTTTCCTTCAGTTGCCGCGAAAAAACGTTGACCGTCGGCGTGGGTTCGCCGTTCGTCGGATGAAAATAGAATGCGCCGATGCCAATACCCGTCTGCATATCAATCCATATCATTCCGCGCCCCAAAAGATATGCTCCCATGTGCCCGGAAATCACAAGGTATCGCCCATCGCGGATTTCCGCGGACTGCTGCGATCCTTCAATCACGTTGTCGAGCGCGGTCATCAGCGGCATGTCGCTGCCGTAGTGAAACATACAGTCGGGGACGACCGCATGCAGCAATTTGCGGTATTGCTTGTCGCGAATCACGTCATTCGACATTTGTCCGGCGAAAGCATTCAGAAATGCGAGCTGATCGCTCGGCGCGGGTTTCTCGAAGATGGCCGGATCGAACTGCGGAGGCGCGGACTGCGAAGGCGGTGTGACGTTTTGCGGTTTCCCGAAAGCGTCGCCTGCGGAGTTGCAAAGGAGAATGCCTGCGGCGATCAAGAACGGCGCCGCAAATACTAAAAGGCACGGGAACTTTCTCTTACGAGACGACACGCGAAAGGATCGCATGTTACACCTTTTAAAGTTAAGCTAAATCGTAATCTCCTGCACGAACGTCTTGACCGCGCATCATACACTTCTCCCTCTTCCCTCTCAACGAAATCGCTGTATCCGCGTTTGACTCACTTCTTGTGTAACTTTCCGGACCTTCGTGGATACCTATTACGAGAGTCCGGATTCACAAGGAGGAATCATGGCAACGATCGCTTTACCCGGAATCGAATCGTCGAGTCCTCAGCCGAAACTGGTCGCACCACGATGGCATACGGCGCTGCTGGCAGCATTGTTTCTAAGCATGGCGGTGAGTGGAGCATTCTTTCAGCGCCACGCCCGCTCGCAGCCCGCGATGCTGCAACAGCACCCGCACGTTTTGGTGCTCTACCTCTATCTGATCGCGATGGAGTGGGGGCTTTTCCTCTACGTGTGGCGCGGCGGCCTTCGCCGCACCGGCACGAAGGTGAGCGAACTGATTGGCGGACGATGGGTCAGCGCAAAGGACGTCCTCGTGGACGTGGGTCTCGCGATCGGCTTGTGGAGCGTGTGGACGCTGATCGAGAAGGTGTGGGGACACTGGGCGGGGCCCAGCCAAGCGGCTTCGATACAGAATTTCTTGCCGCAACGCGCGCTTGAAATTGTCGTGTGGATAGGCGTCTGCGTCAGCGCGGGCTTCGCGGAAGAATTTGTATTTCGCGGCTATTTCCAAAAGCAATTCGAGGCGTTCACACATCACACGTGGATCGCGTGGGTTCTGCAGTCGCTGCTCTTCGGGGTTGCGCACGGCTATCAAGGCGTCGGCGCGTGCGTGGGAATCGCGGTGTACGGCTCGCTGTTCGGATTGCTGGCCCTCTGGCGCAAGAGCTTGCGGCCCGGCATGATGGCGCATGCAATGACGGACATCCTGAGCGGGATATTCAGAATTTGAGCAACCGTGCATAAAAGAATTTCCATCGGTGTAACGTTCGGGCCGGTCATGCACAACTCCTTCGGGACATGCGCATGACCGGCTTCGAGGAGCTCTACAAGAAATATGCGGCCGACGTGTATCACTTCTCGCTGTACCTTTCCGGCGAGCGCGGCGAAGCCGAGGACATCACATCGGAAACGTTCGTGCGCGCGTGGGCCTCGCCGGAACCAATCAGGGTGGCTACTGTGAAGGGCTACCTTTTCACCATCGCGCGCAATTTGTTTCTGCAAGGGCTGCGGAAGAAATCGCGCCACGTCGAGCTGGACGATGACCTGCGCGATCCGCAAGCCAGCCCGCATGCGCAAGCCGAGCACAAAGAAGAGCTGCGCGCGGTGCTCGCGGGGCTACAGAAGCTGCCGGAAATCGATCGCGCAGCGTTGCTGATGCGGGCGTTTGATGAAATGCCGTACGAAGAGATCGCCCAGTCGCTGGGAATTTCGCTGGCCGCCGTGAAAGTGAAGATTCATCGCGCGCGGCTGGCGCTTGCGGGCGTTCGCAACGCCTGACGCTTTTCTGATGAATTGGAACGATCGGAGGAAGATGCGATGAACGTGACGCGAGAAGTGATTCTGGATTTGCTGCCGGTCTATCTTGCGGGCGAAGCCAGCCCGGCCACGCGCGCTCTGGTGGAAGAGTATATGAAGCAAGACCCGGAGCTTGCGCAGAAGATCCGTCTTCAGTGGTCGGAGAACTTCGCCAAAGTTGCACCATCCGCGCTGCCTCCGGAACTCGAGCTGCGCTCCCTTAGCCGCACGCGAAAGCTTCTCGCGTGGCAGCGATGGCTCTTCGCCCTTGGGATTACCTTCACCGCGATCTCATTCACTAGCCGAATCTCTACCCGCGGAGCAGAGATCACGGATTTTCATTTCCTGATTCGCGATTATCCCGCGCAGTTCGGAATGTGCGTGGTGCTCGCGATTGCCTGCTGGGTCGCTTACTTTTCGATCCGCCGCCATCTGCGAACGAGTTGACGCAGATGGAGAACTCTCAGCCACGAAAACGTCTAGGTGTGTGTGCGGTTATTTAACGCCGGCGACGAGAGTTACGGCGTCAATCACGCCGATGACGGCGGCATCGATCGGGGAGTTCGGGCGACCGACGGCGGTCATCGCGGAAAAACCTTCGGTCACAAGCAAGACACGTTCGCCGACGCCAGCGTCAACGGCGTCCAGCGCCAGCATGGGAACGCCGCGATCGCTGCCATCGAGTTCGAGCGGTTGAACAACGAGGATTTTGCGGCCCTCGTGCGAAGGCACCTTCTGCGTGGCAACTACGTCTCCGATAACACGTCCGATTAGCATCGGTCAGCTCGGCCGCGGCTGGCGCGCGGGAATATTGACTTGGTCGACGATGGCGACGATGGTGGCTTCGGTGGGAACGATCTCAGGCAAGAAAGGAAAGCTGGCTTCGCGGCCGCGGCACCAGTAAATCGTTTCGCCTTCACCGGCGCCGACGGCATCGAGCGCAACGAGCGGCTTGCCTTTGCTGCGGCCTTGGCGATCGAGCGGCTGAACCAGCAGGAGTTTCTTGCCGTCGAGCGAAGGGTTCTTCACCGTGGCGACGACATTGCCGATGACGCGCCCGAGCAGCACCCGCTCACTTCCTGCGCGCGGCGGCGAGTTCGCCTTCGTGCTGCGCGTCCATGTGAACGGTGTCCACGATTCCGACGATGGCGGCGTCGACCGGCCGATCCTTGCATTCGGAAGCGTTGCGCGCAGAACTGCCAGTGACGATCAGCACCGTTTCGCGGAAGCCAGCGTCCACGGTATCCACGGCAACGACGTAGCCAGATTCATCGACGCCATCGGGCGAGATCGGTTTGACGACGAGGAGTTTCTTGCCTTCGAGGCGCGGATCTTTGCGCGTGGAAACCACTGTGCCGACGATGCGTCCGAGGATCATTTCAAGAATTCGCGAGGAGCGCGGGACTCTTCGGCCCCCGACACATCAGGGCCCTGAGATTGACGGCGCATCGCGCCGAGCTTCAAAGCCCGCGCGTCAGCGGGCCGAAGCGGCAACGGCCGACTTGCCGATGGGCAGAACATCCTCAAGCGATTGATGCGGCCGAGGAATAACGTGAACGGCGATCAGTTCGCCCACGCGCCGCGCCGCGGCTGCGCCGGCATCGGTTGCGGCCTTGACGGCGGCGACATCGCCGCGCACCAGCGCCGTAACGTAGCCCGATCCGATTTTTTCCCAGCCCACCAGCGTTACCTTGGCTGCCTTCACCATGGCGTCGGAAGCTTCAATCATCGCCACGAAGCCGCGTGTCTCGATCATGCCAAGTGCTTCGCCCATTCGATTTCCTCCGAGGCTGGCTCGCGTACCTGGGTGAGCCCGCCCTCTGGTCCGTGTGCTGCGGCGCCTGAAGCGAAAATCCCGGGTTCGGGAAATTTTCGCAGGTAACAGCTACGGTCAGCGCTCCGAATCTTCCCGATCGTCGCCGCGCGAGCGCGAGCCTTGCTGTGAAAGTTCAGGTTCGGGTTCGGTGGCAACGACGAGCATGTCAGTTTCGTCCGGCTCCGGCACAGTTACGCCGTAGCGCGGGCGCGCCGCGAGCAATTTTTCCACATCGCCGCTAGAAAGCAAGGATTGTTTGCCAATCGTCGCGGCCACTAGCGAAACGTGCGCGTAGTGCTCGACCAACTCCATACGATGAAACGCGCTCAGCAAGTCCGTGCCATAGGTGACCACACCATGATTGGACATCAAGATCGCATCGTAGTGCGGCACCAGCGGCTCGAGCGCCGCAGCCAATTCGGGCGTGCCCGGAGTACCATAGCGCGCCAGCGGAACCGTCCCGAGAGAAACCACCATTTCGCACAGAATCGCTTTGTTGAGCGGCTCCGCAGCCGCGGCGAAACCCGTGGCCACCACCGGGTGCGCGTGGCAGACAGCGTTGGCCTCGGGGCGCAGCCGGTAGATCAACAAATGCATGGCGAGTTCGGACGAGGGAAGATTCTTGCCGGATATTTTGCGGCCATCGAGATCGGTGACGACCAAGCTCGCGGGCGACATGCACCCTTTGGAATATCCGGCCGGCGAGGTCAGGATGCGGTCGGCGCTCAAACGTACGGAGATGTTGCCTTCGGTCGAGACGATGTATCCGTGCTCGAGAAGCCAGCGGCCGACAACACAAATTTCCCGGCGATGGAGCGCCAGGCTTTTCTTGTGGCCCGCCGATATAAGGTCACGCTTCATCGGTCGAAACTCGATCGCCGCGCACGCAACCTGCGCGGACACCATACCGCCTTCCCCGCTCCGCTGCGAAGCGTGGGAACAATGTGTTTAAACGAGTTAAGCGAAAAAATCCAGTACGATTTACAGGCGAGCCCGTCTGAGCCCCTTTTTCGGGGTCTGGAGGGGTTTTTGCCCCTTGCAACCAGGTCGCGTTCAGCAAGATGCGCCGCGGACCAGTCGATGGCTTCGACCGGTCGGGTGCCACGCTCCGGCACGAATTGAGGAGGAACATTAGGCGTAAATCCCGCGAAGTTTCAGCGCCGAAGCCACGCGCGCGATGGCCAGGATGTACGCCGCGATGCGATTGCTCACCTCATTGGTCTCGGCGTAGCGCACAACTTCGTCGAAACTGTGTTCCATCACGTCCTTCAGCCGCTCATTCACTTCGTGCTCGCGCCAGAAATATCCCTGGCGGTCTTGGACCCACTCGAAATAACTGACGGTGACGCCGCCGGCGTTGGCCAAGATGTCGGGAATCACAAAAATTCCCTTTTTGTCCACGATTTCGTCGGCCATCGCGGTGCATGGGCCGTTGGCGCCTTCGCACAGGATGCGCGTCTGAAGACGATGCGCGTTCTCGCTGGTGATTTGATTCTCAACCGCGGCGGGCACAAGAATCTCGCACGGCTGAAACAGAATCTGCTGCGAAGAAAGCCGCAGGCCGCCATCGGGAAGCTCCGGCAAAGACCGGCCCTGCACGGTGACCCAATCGAGCAGCCTGGGGACGTCGATGCCGTTTTCGTTGTACAGCGCGCCGTGCACATCGGCCACGCCAACGATTTTGTATCCGGCTTGGTGCAGCAACCACGTCGCGGACGAGCCGACGTTGCCGAAGCCCTGCACGATCACACGCGCGGTCTCGCGCCGCAGCCCCAACTTCTCGACGGCCTTGTCGCACACAATCTGAAGTCCGCGCCCGGTAGCTTCGTGGCGCCCGAGCGAGCCGCCAAGATCGATGGGCTTGCCGGTGACGACGCCGGTGACGGTGTGGCGCAGATGCATCGAGTAGGTGTCCATCACCCAGGCCATGGTCTGCTCGTTGGTTCCCAAATCCGGCGCCGGAACGTCGCGCTCCGGACCGATCCAATCGGAAAGCTCGGCGGTGTAGCGCCGCGTGATGCGCTCCATTTCGCCGGCGGAAAGTTTGCTGGGATCGCAGATCACTCCGCCCTTGGCGCCGCCGAATGGAATGTTGACCACCGCGCATTTCCACGTCATCCAGCTTGCCAGCGCGCGCACTTCATCGAGGGTGACGTCGGGCGCGAAGCGGATTCCGCCTTTGCACGGCCCGCGCACGATCGAATGATGCACGCGAAATCCGGTGAACACCTCGAGGTGCCCGCTATCGAGCATCACCGGGATGTACACGGTGATTTCCTTGTTCGGATAGCGCATGAAGCGATACAGCCCCTCTTCGAGTCCCACGCGGCGCGCGGCAACTTCAAAGCGAGCTTCCGCCGATTCGTAAACGTTGAATTCATCGTGTGCGATGAGGGTGGCCATGATTTTTTTCCGCTGAGGCCAGATGCCTCTCGATCGAACCTTCGCAGCTCCCGACGAATCGGCCGGGCGTGGCGCTGGTTCGTTGAGGGCCAATTGAGGGCGAAGCCCAGTATACAACCCAAATCTGACGGAGCAAGACAGCTGAGTCAAACCAGTTACGAGCGGACCGGCGCGTCGCGAACGAATTTATCGAGCAACAGCTGCGCCAGGCGATCCGTGCTGTGGCGCACGACGGCGTACTCCTCGAGCAGGTCGGCGAAGACGCATTTCACGCCCAGGCGCTGCAGCTGAGGAAAATCGACACGCACGGGCTCGGAGTGCTTGGAGCGGTAACGGCGCAGGAGTTCGGGGGAAATCGGCTTGTTGTTCACCACCACCCAGTCAATCACTTTGCGCCGCGTTTGCCGCAGCAGGACGCGCACGTGGTCGGCAAGAGTGAAATCGAGCGTTTCGCCAGGCTGGGTCATCAGGTTGGCGATGTACACGCGCGTGGCGTCGGATTTCTCGATGGCCTCCGCAACGCCCTGGACGAGCAGGTTGGGCAACACGCTGGTGTAAAGCGAGCCCGGACCCAAGAGAATCAAATCCGCTTGCGCAATCGCTTCGAGCACTTCGGGAAGAGGGCGCACGCGGCGGGGAGACAGTTCGATTCTGCGAATTTTGGATTTGCGGCAAGCGGCAATGCGCGTTTCTCCGGCGACGATCGAACCATCTTTCATCACCGCGCGCAGGGAAACGTTGGCGATAGTAGCCGGGAAAATCCGGCCGCGCGTGGCCAGCACTTGGCCGCTTAAGCGCACGGCCTCGGCGAAATCGCCGGTGACGTCGCTGAGCGCCGTCAGGAAAAGATTGCCGAAGCTGTGGCCGCGCAGGCCGCGCCCGGCATGGAAGCGATACTGGAACAAGCGGCCGAGCAGCGTTTCATCTTGCGACAATGCGACCAAGCAATTGCGGATATCGCCCGGCGGCAGAATGCGATTTTCGCGGCGCAGCCGGCCCGAGCTGCCGCCATCGTCGGTGACGGTGACGATGGCCGAAAGGTCGGCGATGGGAAAGCGAGCGAGGTCATGGCGCCGCCGAGCCACGTGCTGCTTCAAGCCGCGCAGCAACGTGGAAAGGCCCGTGCCTCCACCGATGGCCACGACCCGTACGCCGAATTTGCGCAGATGCTTTGCGTTCACCATATCGTCAGGCAGGGGAGCAACAGGGGAAAGCCGGCGCGACTACGCCCCGGAGCCTTCGCGCTCAGGATAGAGAAGCTCGGTGAAGCGCGGATCTTCCTGAAGGAAGGCGAAATCCTCGTCGTTGCGCGCGTGATAGCGATTCTCAGGACGCAGTTGAATCGCGATTTTTAGATTTTCCATGGCGGACTCCGCTTCGCCCGTCAAGCAATCGAGCGCCGCCATGGCGTAGAAAACGTAGTCCGCTTTGGGAGCCAATTTTTTGGCGCGCAACAAACTTTCGCGCGCTTCATCCCAGCGGCCCAGATTCATCATGGCGACGCCACCTTGATAATGTTCTTCAGGCGTGCGCGGCGCCGCGGCCGCCACGCGGCTCAGACGTTGGTCGGCGATGCGCAGATGGACCTGCGCACGGTCAGCCAATTCCTTACTGGGCCCAGCAATCACTTTGTCGAGAAGCTGTTTGGCCTTGAGAAATTTTTGCTGATGCAGGGACTGCACGGCCTCTTCGTAGGTTTTCAACTGCTGGTCGACGCGCGGATCTACGAGGGCGCGATAGGCCTCCGCATGAGCGGCGATGGGCTGTACGGCCTTCGTTTTCTGTGGCTTAGCTCGGCCTGCGGGACTCGGTCGAGAGCGCGAGCCGCGTCGCCGGCCCGTCTTACTCGCTTTCGGCATGGCGGGCGCATATTAGCAAAGGCTCCGAACGGAAGCAACTATCGACATTATTACCACTCGCAACGACATCAAAATCGATATTCCCGGTCGCCGCGCAACGCGGGACTCCGACCGCGATCCGCGAGTGACCTAGCGGGGCCGGCCTAAAAAAACACCCCATCGGCTTTCTCGGCACGCTCCGGCGGCTTCGAGATTGGACGGCCCGGACCGCTGTGCTATAAGAGGAATGCCGGCCAGCCCGGAAAACCTGTGCCTTTTATCAATTTTCCAGCGCGCGAAATCAATTGCAAGCTCGTCTACTATGGCCCCGGACTAGGCGGGAAGACCGCGAACTTGCAATGGATCTACGACCATACCGGAACGGGACAGAAGGGCAAGATGATTTCGCTGGCCACGGAGACCGATCGCACGCTTTTTTTCGATTTTCTGCCGCTCGATTTGGGCACGATTCGCGGATTCAAGGCGCGGCTACATCTTTACACCGTTCCCGGACAAGTTTTCTACGAAGCCAGCCGGAAACTGATCTTGAAGGGCGCGGATGGAGTCGTGTTCGTGGCCGATTCGCAGGAGGAGCGGCTGGACGCGAACCTGGAGACGCTGGAAAACCTGCGGGAACATTTGAAGGAACACAAACTGGAGTTCGACACGATCCCCTACGTGCTGCAATTGAACAAGCGCGACCTGCCCGGCGTAATGCCCGTCGAAGAGTTGACGCGTCATTTGCAGACCAAGGGCGAGCCGGTCGTCGAGTCCGTCGCAGTGACCGGAAAAGGCGTGTTTGATACGCTCCGCGAAGTGGCCAAGCTGGTTCTCACCGACCTGAAGAATAGCGCCTGAACTGCGGCGCGAATTACTCTGACATTCCAATGCAGCTCCACCTGCGCCATAGATGGAATCTCACTCCGGGCGAAGCGCGCGCGCTGCAAACGAAATTGCGCTCGCGTGTGGAGCGCACCGATCGGCTTCCGCAGATTCGCACCGTGGCCGGCGCCGATGTTGCGTTTGAATTGCCGGAGCGGCGGTCGTGGGAAAGCGGAACGGGGCGCGCCATCGCTGGAGTGGTTGTCTACCGGTATCCCGAAATGGAAGAGATCGAGCGCGTCTACGCCGTTCGCCCACTGCGCTTCCCGTACGTTCCAGGCCTCTTGAGTTTCCGAGAAGTGCCGGCGTTGCTGGCCGCGTTTGGGCGACTGCGGCATGCGCCCGATCTGATTCTTGCCGACGGCCACGGTTACGCGCACCCGCGCCGATTTGGAATCGCGTGCCACCTGGGAGTGCTGCTCGACGTGCCGACAATCGGCGTGGCGAAATCGCTGCTCGTGGGGCATTACGATGAGCCGGGTGCGGGCGCCGGGAAATGGACTCCGCTGTGGGACCGGAGCGCGGATGGCGGCGAAGCGCGGGGCGAAGGACGGGAGGAAGAGCGGATCGGGGCCGTATTGCGCACGGCAGACAACGTGCGGCCCGTCTACGTCTCGCAAGGGCATCGAATTTCGCTGGAGACGGCGATCAAATTGGTGGTGGCCGTATGCGACGGATATCGCATCCCGCAGCCGACGCGCGACGCCGATCATTTTGTGGCAGCCGTGAAGCGCCGCCAGACACGGGACTGACTGACGCGGCCGGCGCGGCGGGCTCCTGCTGTTTTCGGGAACGAAACTTCGGACGCGATTCTTTGGTTGCAAGATTTCGCGAACCGTATAATTGAGTTTGGCCAATGCGTTGGGCCTTTCGGGCCACACGACTACGAATCACTATGCTTAATTCTCCGTCGCCAATCCTGCCGGAAGTGCCCCAAGACTTGCGTTTGGGGAAAGTTCTAAAGGAATTGGAAAAGCTCGAGCGCCGCGACTGGTGGCTGTGGAGCCTTGCGGTCGTCGTGATGCTGCTGCTGACGGTGACTGTGGTGTCGATGAGCTTTCCGGCGCTGATCAAGATCGACGACCCGTTCTTCCAATACAGCCTGAACCGAGCGATCAAGGGCCTGATTGGCTTGGTGCTCATCTTCAATGGATACACGATCTACCAGCAATGGACGATCAAGAAGTTGCGGCGGCAATTTTCCGCGCAGCTGAGCGTGATGGGCCGGCTGGAAGATCGCGCGGCGGAACTGCATCGCCTGGCCACGATCGACGCGCTGACGGGACTTTACAATCGCCGCTATGCGGAGCAACGGCTGGCGGCGGAGGCGGGTCGCTCGCGGCGCTACGGGCATCCGCTGGCGGTGCTGGCGCTGGACCTGAACGATTTCAAGCAAATCAACGACACGCACGGCCATGCCGCCGGTGATTTGGTGCTGCGCGAATTCGCCGAGAAACTGAACGGCGCCATTCGCATTTCGGACATTGCGGCGCGCATGGGCGGCGACGAATTTCTGGCGATTCTGCCGGAATGTCCGAACGAACACATCGAAACCATGTTGAACCGGCTGCGGCCGCTCGAAGTGGAGTACGAAGGGCACAAGATTCCCGTCAGATTTTCCGCCGGCTGGGTGAGCTACGAAACCGGCGAGTCCATCGAGCACTTCCTGGATCGCGCCGACCGGACGCTATACATCGACAAGCGCAACAAGAAACCCGCGACACCGGCGGTCGCCGCGGTCCTGTAAGCCGTTTCGCTTTTCTCTGTTCGCGATCCCATTAGCTCCGCCGCACCCGCTGCGAAAGTGTGTTTCAATGCTCTCATCGAAAGAAATCCGAATGGGTTTGGGCGCGCTGGTGGTACTCGGCGTCGCGTACGCGTGGTTTTTTGGCGCGCAGACAATCTGTACGTTGTCCGTACGTTACATGGGGCGCAGATCTCCTGTTCTTTTCGAGACTCCGGCCCAACTTCGCGATTCGTCCGTATCGAGCACACCGCACGCGCACGCATCCTGCGGCGGGTATGATTTTGAACTTCCGTGGAACGACGTTAATGAGAAGAGAAGCAGATCGGGGCCGACGACTTGCGTGACCGCATTCCAATCCGGTAATGCCTTCGTGTTTATGTCATCTGCGCCCCGAAGCTTTGCGGACTTTTTGGCGAATGAATTGAAGGTAGATCCATCGGCGCTACAGCGAGCGGTCGTCGGTGAGACTTCACAGTCGGATTCCGGCCTGGTGCGAACGATACTTGAAACCACCCCGTCGGATGTAAAGCCGTTCATGTCAAAGCGGAGGGCGGCAAGAGACGGGTGGCTCCTTTTCATCAAGGGGATAGCCACGCCTAGCGCGAAATCGGGTATTTTTGAAATTCACACACCGGATCTTCAGGGATTCCAGCTCGAAGCCGCGGAAAGCCGTCCTTTCGCGATCACCGAAGAGCTATTTGGAAATGACGGAGAGGTCGATCTAACTTTCGGGCAGAAGGTCGGCGGCTCCGCCCCTGCGATTACGCAGGCGGAAATCAACCGAATCATCCAGAGCATCAGGAAAATTCCGACCAGCGCGGCGGTCTCAACTGCCATCGCTCCGCCGTCACAGCGTAAGTGACTCGGGGAATCACCCCCAAAAAACAAGGGAGGTGAAAACCTTGCGGCTTTCACCTCCCGGGGTGGGGTGGTGCAGGGCAAAACTCTTTATGGTTCCGCTCGATGCGGCGATCTCGCATCAAGCCTAAATTCATACACTGAAATATCACAGATGCCGCGCTGTGTCAATTTCAGATTCAGATTGCGGAGAGGAACGGGAGCGGCGAATCAGCCGCGGTGGTCCATCGGAACGTAGGAGCGCTGCTCCTCGCCCATGTAAACTTGGCGGGGGCGGGCGATCTTTTGTTCGGGATCGAGCAGCATTTCTTCCCACTGCGCGAGCCAGCCGCTGGCGCGCGGAATGGCGAATAGCACGGGGAACATCGACGCCGGGAAACCCATGGACTGGTAAATGAGACCGGTATAGAAATCGACGTTGGGATAGAGACGCCGGGTGATGAAGTAATCGTCCTCGAGGGCGATGCGTTCGCATTCCAGCGCGATATCGAGCAAGGCGTTGCGGCCCATCACCTCAAACACCTGATCGGCAATCCCTTTGATGATGCGGGCGCGCGGATCGTAGCTCTTGTAGATGCGATGGCCGAAGCCCATCAGCTTTTTTTCGCCGTCCTTGACGCGCTTGATGTACGCCGGGACGTTTTGCACGGAACCGATTTCGTGCAGCATGTGGATCACTTCTTCGTTGGCTCCGCCGTGCAGCGGACCATAGAGCGCCGCGGTGGCCGCAGCGGCCGCCGAAAACGGATCCACGTGCGAACTGCCCACGGCGCGCATGGCGACGGCCGAGCAATTCTGCTCGTGATCCGTGTGTAGGATGAACAGGACGTCGAGCGCCCGCTCGAGCGTCGGATTCGGGCGATACTTCTGCTCGGAGGTCTTGAAAAGCATGTTCAGGAAATTGCCGGCGTAGCTCAACTCGCTATCCGGATAGGCGTAGGGCATGCCCAGGCTGTGCCGGTAGGCGAACGCGGCGAGCGTGGGCATCTTCCCAATCAACCGCCAGGTCTGTTTGCGGCGCGATTCTTGATTGAAAATGTCGCGGGCATCGGGGTAGAAAGTCGAAAGGGCGGCGATCGTCGAGACCAACATGCCCATGGGATGGGCGTCGTAATGATATCCTTCAAAAAACTTCTTGATGCTCTCGTGAATGAACGTGTGGTGGCTGATGTGATAGGACCACTCGTCCAGTTGCGAAGCGTTCGGCAGCTCCCCGAACAGGATCAAATAGGCGGTTTCGAGATACGTGCTCTTTTCGGCGAGTTCCTCGATCGGATAGCCGCGGTAGCGGAGGATGCCCCTGTCGCCGTCGATGTAGGTGATGCGGCTCTTACAGAAGGCCGTGTTGAGGAACGATGGATCGTAGCTCATCAACCCGAGATCGCTGGCTTGGACCTTGATGCCGCGTAAGTCGATGGCGCGAATCGTCTCGTGAGAGATGGGCAGCTCGTACGATTTTCCCGTGCGATTATCGGTGACGGTGAGCGTCTCGCGGCGAGCGTCGGCGTCAGACTGCTCTTTGGTCGGTGTGCGCACAGCCGGTTGAGTCGGGTTCACGTCTTGCCCTCTTCCACGCTATCGAGCGTAATCGAATACTTTACACCAACTGGAGCGCCGTTTGGGAGAGGGAACTCCGATAGGGTGGGATTCGATGCCCCGCCCAGCCCAGGCGCACATTTGGGCGTTTCAGTGCACATACGCAGCCAATTAACTTAAGAGCGCCGGGAACGTGCGCGTTTTACGTATCGAGCTTGAAGCGATTCTCGCCGATCCGGTAGAGGCGCCGCCAAACCAAGCGATTCATCGTCACCACCACCACGGCCATGAGCAAAGTCGCCGCGAGCAGCACGTCCATGCGACCCGCATCCGTGGCGCCGCTGATGATGGAGCCGAGGCCCGCGGTTTGCATGGTCGCGCCGCGAAAATGGAAATACTCCGCGACGATGCTGGCGTTCCATGCACCGCCGGAGGCGGTGAGCAATCCGGTGACGAGGTACGGAAAGATGGCCGGAAGGATCAGCAATCGCCAGCGATTCAATGAGCCGAAGCGGAAAACCTGGGCGACTTCGCGCAAGTCAGAGGGAATGGCGATGGCACCAGCGATGACGTTGAATAGGATGTACCACTGGGTGCCGAGCAGCATCAGAACGATCGCCGCCACGCCCATGCCCCCGCCGAATCGCAGCAGCGCCAGAAGGATCACGGGAAACAGCGCCGTGGCCGGCACCGATGCGGCGATCTGCACAAGCGGCTGAGCCAAGCGCGCCAAGCGCGGACTGAGGCCGATGGCCACGCCGAGCGGGACCGTCCATAGCGCCCCCAAGATCAACGAGCCTTGCACGCGAATGAATGTGTAGAAGGCACCGCGGAGCAAGATCAGCATTTCCGACGAACCCAACTCCTCCACGAGTTTGTAGCCACGAAACGCCAGCCACGCGGCGACGGCGATAGCGAAAATGTACGCCGCGGTTCGCCACGCAACGCGCCGCGCGGCATGTAATGAAGGCGTGTCAGACGAAACCGCGGCGGGACGGGACGATTCTTCCGCCCGCGCTCGAGACATCATGAATTGTTCGCACGCGGGGCCAACTGCCCGGCGATGCAACGCGGCGACAAGATCGGATCGGCGCAAAAATGTGAGCACGGCGGAGCGTGAAACATCCGCGGCGCCCACGGATTCCATTTTGAATTTATCGGCCCACGCGATCACCGGCCGCCAAACAAGCTGATCGAGCAGGACGATCACTCCAATCATTGCCGCGAGGCCCCAGACGATGGCCTTTGTGTTGCCCTCGCCCGACGCGCGCTGAAGATATGAGCCGAGGCCCGGCAAGCGGAAATCGCGCTGGTTCAGCTCAAACATTTCGCAGGCCATCAGAAAGAACCAGCCGCCCGCTACAGACATCATCGAGTTCCAGACCAAGCCGATGGCCGAATATGGAAGTTCGAGTTCGACGAGCCGCTGCCACGGACTGAAGCGATAAACGCGTGCCGCTTCGGTGAGTTCGGTGGGAATGGATTTGAGCGAGGCATACATGCTGAAGGCGATGTTCCAGGCTTGGCCGGTGAAGATCAGAATAATCGAGCCAATCTCGATGCCCGCTTGACGCGAAGGGATCAGCGCAACCATCGCCAGCATCACGCTGGGCAAAAAGCTGAGGACGGGGATCGACTGGAGCACATCGAGCAGCGGAATCAGGACGCGCTCGGCCGCGGCTGAGCGCGCGGCGGCGTATCCGTAGGCGATCGCGAAGATCAAGCTCAACACGTAGGCGATGGCGATGCGCAGCAGTGAATCGAACGCGTAACCCGGCAGCGCCGTTGGGCGCATGGAAATGCGCGCCTCGGGAACCGCGGGTTGCGTCCACGCGTGGCCGGTGCGCCAAAGGCCGTAGATCACTACGGCGAGCGCGGCGAAAACCACGGCGTCGACCAGGCGCGATTCCACGCGGCGATCGGCGAAAAATCGGTGAAAAATGTGCGCCTGGGGCGGGGCGTGCGTAGGAACCGGAGCGCAGACGGGATCGTTCATGATTGTGCTTCGCTACTTTTGCTCGGGCGCCTGCGGCTCGGTGAGAACCAAGCGGCCGCGATCGGCATCGTAATCGAAAATCTCCGCGTAGCGCCCCCACTGAATGGCCGTCTCAAATTGCTGGCTCGCGACCTGTGGACTGAATTGCTCTTCGAGCAGATCGCGGAAGAAATCGTCCGGCAGGGTGTGATCGGGCTTGGCGCGAAGCGCTTCTTCGATCTGGCGTAGCAACGTCACTCGATCGAGCGCCGCGCGGCGGAACAATTGTTTTCTTTCGAGGATGCCCGCGGCGGCGAAGCGCTCGCCGGCCAGCGTGACGCTGGCTTCACCGCGATCGACGGTGATGAATCCCAACAACTCGGCGGTTTCCACAATGGGAAGCATCTCGCTGATGTCGAGCGCCAACGCGGACGCAACGGCATGCAAATCCACGCTGCCTCCGCGATCCGCCAGTATCTCGAGCAGCGCGGCCAATCTGCCGGGGCGCGTGTACGAGAGCACGGGATAGCTCGCCGGAGCACGTACCGCACCGGCCACAGCAGATGCCGGCAGCGCGAAATCGGTGGTGGGCTGGGTGAGCACCTGATAGATGCGATCGACTAGATCGAGAAACGCTACGTCTTTGCGCTTGCGCGGGTGCGGCAGCGTTACCGGGAAATCCGCGCGGATGTGCGCGGGGTGCGTGCCGAGGACGATGATGCGGTCGGCGAGGACAACGGCTTCCTCGATGTTGTGCGTCACGAGGAATATGGAACGCGTGGGAATTTTATGTTCGAGCCAAAGCTCCAGCAATTCGCCGCGCAGCGTTTCGGCCGTGAGCACATCCAGCGCGGAGAATGGCTCGTCCATGAAAAGCACTTCCGGCTGAATCACTAGGGCGCGCGCGAATCCCACGCGCTGCTTCATTCCGCCGGACAATTCCTTGGGGTAGGCGCTCTCGAAGCCGTCGAGACCCACGGCGTCTAGGATCTTTACGGCGCGCTCGCGGCGTTCGGCCGCGGCCACGCCGCGCGCTTCGAGCGGCGCCTCAACGTTATCGAGCACAGTGAGCCACGGAAACAGCGCGAAACTTTGAAACACGATGCCGACATTCGGCACCTGGCCATCGAGAGGATGGCCGTGCCACAGCACTTCTCCGGCGGAAGGCGGAGCGAGACCCGCCAGAATTCTGAGCAGCGTCGATTTGCCGCAGCCGGATGGTCCGAGCAACGCCACAATTTTCCCGGGGAAAATTTCGAGATCGGAAGGAGCGATGATTTCGGAGCGGCTGCCGTCGGGCTGCGTGTAAAACTTTTCTATGCCGCGCGCGCGGATAATGGGAGCGCCATCCGCGGATTCAACGGGCGGCGCCGCGAGAGGCTCGGCGGGGTTTACGGTCGGCTCCGGCACAGGCGCATTATGACGGAACCGCGCTGCGCAGAAAACCCATTCGTGATTCTCAGATGCGGATGAAAATGCGCTTGCGGTCCAGCGGCCACATCAGGACCAGCCACAGCAGTACATAAAAGATTGCAAAAGCCAGTGAGGCGTTTTTCGGGTTGGCGTGCGGGACAAAAAACGTGTTGTAGAACCAGTCCTGCCAGGTTTGAAAATCGCCATCGGAATCGTGAAAGCCGTATGTGACCGCGATCAACGTGAGAACCTCGGAAGCGACATAGACGGCGATGGCGTTTCTGCCGAACACCAGGAACGGCGCGGCCCAGCGGCGGTAGCCTTTCAGGTCCACAAACCAATAGCAGAGGGCCAGCACCAGCAGCGCGAATCCGCCGGTGAAGAGAACGAACGTGCTTGTCCAAAGATTCTTGTTGATGGGGAAAAATGGATGAAGCACGCGACCGGCAACCAGCAAGACCGCGCCGACCGCGGCCATGCCTGCGGTCTTGCGCGAGCCGGTGCGCCGGGAACGCAACCATTCGCCGGTGAGAATCCCGAGCAGCGCGGTGGCAATCGCCGGGAATGTGCTGAGCAGGCCCTCGGGATCCCACGTGCCCGATTGCGACCACAAGTGGCCGCCCATAATTTTGCGATCGAGGTACGCGCCGAGATTGCCCTCAGGGTCCAGGCGGCCGATTCCATATCCAGGCACGGGAACGAATTTCATTACGGCCCAATAGCCGGCCAGCACGACGACGGCGCAGGCCGCAATCAGAAGCCAATTGTTTTTCGCGCGCGCGCTGCCATCGGACTGCTTTTGGACGCGCCAACTGCCGAGATAAAGCAAGCCCGCAGCCAGATAGCAAATGGCGATGCGCTGAAGCACGCCCATGATGCGAATCGTATGCCACGGAAAATCGGGGAAGGCGTTGAGGAAAAGTCCGATGGCGAACAAGGCGACGCTGCGCGTGA
>JBEKDK010000051.1:0-20416 GCA_050014395.1 Candidatus Acidiferrales bacterium
CGAATTGGACCTGAGCGCAACCCCCAGGCTCAATCCGAACACTCAGAGAATCTTGGTAACTGATATCGGCAGTGTCGAACTCGAACCCGTCCTTGGTGGCACGGACAACATATCGACCAGCGGGAACCGCCAATTGGAACTCACCCTTTTCGTTTGTCGTGGCCGTGTAACGGCCAGATTGCCCTGTGGCCTCAATCTGGATTCCGGCTACGGAAATTGATATTGGCTGGTTGCTCACCGCACCGTGAATGACGCCGCCGCCGCGTGCTGCTTTGATGGCAGCGATTTCGGACAACGCCACGTTAGCCTTGCTGAGAGGACCCGAATTGCCGCATCCATCGAGTGCCCAGTCCCCGTTTCGTTCCCAGGAGTGGAACAGAAAGAGCAGGTACTTTCTTCCTGCGACCCAGCCGAACGTGGCTCTGCCACTATCATTTCCTTCGTATACACGCACGGTTCCGGCTGTCTTCCCGCGCAGGGATTGATTCACGCTCAGTGTGTATACGTAGGCCGAGATGGCTTCGGGATCGTCTTTGTCATGCAGCTCGTTGATTTTAATAAGAGTGGCCTCGATTACGAGCTGGCTGGCAAAGTACTCCGCACACACGAGCCGGGGTTGAGGAACGCTACAAAACGACATCGCAGGAGGCGGCAGAATGAGTGCAAAAGCTCCGCATAGCAGGCACAAACACCATCTCATTTGATAAACGTACCATGTCTCGCCTTGCGTTTGAAGTAGACGCGATTATCGGAGGCTCGCGACGGCAAATTCGCAACGAATGCGATTCGTTGGCCTGGGAGTAGGTGTCCCCGTTCACGGTCGAACGAAAAAAAACGCTTCTCCTCAGTCAACAGCGGGGGAGATATGTACGCGCGTGCCACGCTAACGCGGAGCCCGGATACAGGCTGGCCGGCGCGGGGCGAGGCGACGGAGCGGGCGCTTGTGAATTCCGCGGGCGTGCCGTAGAGTTTCGGGATACGCGCAGGATGAATCGAGCGAACGTGTCCCGCAGCAGCCGCAAGCGCAAGCCAGGCACAGCCCGACGCCGAGTGAGAACGCGCGCGCAGGGCGGCACGGGCGCGGCGGGGAAAAATCGGGCGGCTGGCGCGCTTCGCGACAACACTCCACAAAAATCGATTGGGCGGCTATTTGAGGATCTCGTGGCGCTGCAGGCGCGCCTGCGGGCGCCGGGCGGGTGTCCGTGGGACCGCGAGCAGACGCACGAATCGCTGCGTACCTACCTGGTGGAAGAAACCTACGAGACGCTGGATGCGCTGGAGTCCTCGGACGCGAGAAAAATCGCCGGCGAGCTGGGCGATCTGTTGCTGCAAATTGTGTTTCACGCGGAGCTGGGGCGCGAAGCCGGGCGCTTCGATATCGCGGAAGTGATCGAGCGCGTGCACGCAAAAATGGTGCGGCGGCATCCGCACGTTTTTGGCGATGTGAGCGCGCGGACTTCGGGCGAGGTGTTGAAGAAGTGGGAGCAGTTGAAGGCGGTCGAAAGGGAAGAGGAGCGCGCGGCGGAAGGCGCGGCTGGTGCGACGGAGGGTGCGCGGCGAGAGGAATCGCACGCTTCGATTCTCGACGGCGTTTCGACCGCGTTGCCGGGGCTGATCGAAGCGCACCAGCTTACGCGGCGCGCGGCGAACGTGGGATTCGATTGGCCGCGCGTGGAGGGCATACTGCAAAAGCTCGCCGAGGAAACCGCGGAGTTGCGCGAAGCGATGGCGCTGGCATTGGCTTCGGCTCCGGAAGATTCCGCGCGGCGCACGCATGAAGTGGAAGACGAGGTGGGGGATTTGCTGTTCGTGCTGGTGAATCTGGCGCGATATTTGGGTCTCGATTCCGAGATTGCGCTGAAGCGCGCGAACCGAAAATTCAAGGCGCGATTCCAGATGATGGAAGGTTTTGCGCGGGAGTCGGGCCGCGAGCTCGGCGAGATGAATGCGGAGGAGCTTGAGCGGCTGTGGGAGCGAGCCAAAGCTAAGGGCGCGCCGGGCGCTGGACGGAGAGATGCGCAAGGAGCAGTGCCGGCATGAGGCTGCGCTCTACGATCGCGCATCGGTCTGAAGGCGGCGCGCCGCACATTCACGTGCGGCACTGCCACAGCCTGGCGGAATGCGAGCGCTGCCTGGAATTGCAGCGCGAGGCCTGGGGCTTTGACGATCGCGACGCCGTGCCGGTGCCGCTGTTCGTGGTGGCGATGAAAACCGGCGGGCAACTGCTGGGCGCGTTCGATGGCGATACGATGATCGGCTTCACGCTGGCCGTGGCCGGATGGCGCGATCGCCGGCCGCTGATGTATTCGCACATGACGGCGGTGCTCGAACGCTATCGCGATCTCGGGGTCGGCGCGCGGTTGAAGTCGTTGCAACGCACGGATGCGCTGGCGCGTGGCATTCGCTTGGTCGAATGGACCTTCGATCCGCTGCAAGTGAAGAACGGCTATTTCAATCTCGTGCGCTTGGGCGCCGTCGCGCGGCAGATTTTGCCGAACGCGTACGGGATTACCACCAGTCCGCTGCATGGCGGCATGCCAACCGACCGGCTGATTGCGGAATGGAATATCGCATCTGCGCGTGTGCGCCGGGCGCTGGTGGCCGGCCGCCGCGGCGCCGACGCGGACCCGCGCGTGGCGAAGCGCAAGGCGCCGGTGGAACGCATTCACGTGCCCGGGCACATGGACGAATGGAAGCGGGTCGATCGCGATCAGGCGCTGCTGGTGCAGACGGAGATCCGCGAGCGGTTCCAGAAATTGTTCGCGCGCGGATGGGTGGCCACCGGGCTCGAGCCGATCGATGGCGGCGCGGATTATATTCTCGAGAAAGTTTGACGCGCCGGGCCGCCGGCTGCCGCGCCGGCAGAAAAGCAAAACTCCATGAAACTGCGACGACTGACTCTGCGCGAAATCCAAATGCGGTTGGTGACGCCGTTTGAGACGAGTTTCGGCCTCACGACGGACCGGCGCATCTTGCTGCTGGAGGCCGCGACGGACGGCGCCGTCGGCTGGGGCGAATGCGTGGCGGGCGAAGGGCCATTTTATTCGCCGGAGACCATCGACACCGCGTGGCAAATCATCGAGCGATTCCTGTGGCCGATTCTGCGCGACGCCGAACTGGCGGGCGCGGCCGACGTGTGGGCGCATCTGGCGCACGTGCGCGGGCACAACATGGCCAAGGGCGGCGTGGAAGCGGCGATCTGGGACGCGGAAGCGCGGCAGATGGGCGTGCCGCTGTGGCGGCACATTGGCGGCGTGCGCGAAGAAATCGCCTGCGGCGTTTCGATCGGCATTAAGCCGACGCTCGATGAGCTGGAAGCCACGGTGGAACGCGAGTTGGCCGCCGGCTATCAGCGCATCAAGATCAAGATCAAGCCGGGCAACGACGTCGTGCCGGTTGCGCATTTGCGGCAGCGCTTCCCGAAGATCCGATTGATGGTGGACGCGAATTCCGCCTACCGCAGTGAGGATGCGCCGCTGCTGCAGCGCCTGGAACCCTATTATTTGATGATGATCGAACAGCCGCTCGGCTGGGACGATCTTTACAGCCACGTGGCGCTGCAGCGCATGTTGCAGACGCCGATTTGCCTGGATGAGTGCATCCACAGCGAAGAGCACGCGCGCGCCGCGATCGACTTGGGCGCGTGCCGCATCATTAATATGAAGCTGGGGCGCGTGGGCGGCTACACGGCGGCGCGGCGCATCCACGATTTGTGCGCAGAGCGGCAGATTCCCGTGTGGTGCGGCGGGATGCTGGAATCCGGCATCGGCCGCGCGCACAACATCGCGCTTTCCACGCTGCCGAATTTTTCGCTGCCGGGCGACGTCACCGCCAGCTGCCGCTATTGGGCGGAGGACATTATCGAGCCGGAAGTGGAAGTGACGCCGCAAGGAACGATTCGCGTGCCGCCCGGGCCGGGCATTGGATTTGAGCCCCGCGTTGACGCGATCGAGCAGCGCACCGTGCGCAAAGTCGTCCTCGAGTGAAATTCGCGCAGCGTCGCGATCAGCGCGCCAGCCTAATACGCTGTCTGCGCTCGATGCCGATGCTTATCGTTGAGGAAGACAAACACTAGAAGCGCCCCGATCAAAAACCCGCCGACGTGGGCCCACACTGCAACGCCGCCTTGGTCAACGCCACCCAGTGAAGCGAGACCCGTGAGAAACTGAATGACGAACCAATAGCCGAGGATCAGCATCGCGGGGATCCTCCAAAAGAAAAATAGAATGAGCAACGGCACCAGCGTCAGGATGCGCGAGCGCGGAAACAGCACGATGTACGCGCCCATCACGCCTGAAATTGCGCCGCTCGCGCCGATGGTCGGAATCTTCGAGCCCCAGTTGATCGCCGTGTGCACCATGCCGGCGCCCACTCCGCAAACCAGATAAAAAACCAGGTAGCCGAAGTGGCCTATGCGATCTTCCACGCTGCCGCCGAACACCCACAGGAAAAGCATGTTGCCCAGAATGTGCAGCCATCCGGCGTGCAGAAACATGCAGGTGAGCAGAGGCAGAACCACGGGGCCGAGCGCGACATGCGCCGCGTGCGCGTGGCTAGTGGGCCCCATCACGGCAGCCAACCGCGCCGGGATCAGACCGTATTGGTAGACCAATTGATCGCCGGCGCGCGGCGAAAGCGAAAGCTCGTAAAAGAAGACCAGGAAATTCACAACGATCAGCAGCACATTCACGACGGGGAACGATGCCAGCGGATTGTCGGACTTCAGCGGGATCACAGCGCGCTCCGTGCGGCTACCAGATCAGATGAGGAAAACGCGCTGGGGTAGCGTGGTCCTTCACGGCGCAGGCGTTCGATTTCGTCGACGGAGCCGATTCCGGCGCGCGCTCCTAGCGCGGTGCAATTCAGCGCCGCGGCCGCGCAGGCGAAATCCAGGATGCGATCGAGCGGCCACGCAGCCAGCAGGCCGTAGATGAATCCGCCGTGAAAAATGTCGCCGGCGCCGGTGGTGTCGATGGCGCTCACGCGAATCGCGGGGCTGTAGTGGAATCGCGAGCCGTCCCAGGCCAGCACGCCTTCGCGGCCCAGAGTGGAGACCAGTAAGCGGCATCCGAATTTCTTGGCGAGCGCTGGCAGGGAAGTGAACGGATTGGCGTCGGCGGTAAGTTTCGCCGGGAATCCGCGCGAAGAAATCAGGAAATCCACATCTTCAAGTAATACTTGAATATCAGGATAAACATTATCGACGTCGAGAGTTACGGGGATTCCTGCGGCGCGGGCCCATTTCGCCGCGCGCGACATCGCGAGATTGCTCGAGCCGGTGACGTGCAGCAATCGCGCGCGCACAATCGATTCGCGATCGAGTTCTTCAGGCGCGATGTCCAGGCGCGGATCGCGCTGCCACAGAATTGTGCGCTCACCGGTGGCTTCATCGACCAGAATGAAAGCGGACTGGCTTTGGCAATTGGGCACGACGGTCAGGTGCGCCCCGACTCCTTCGCGCGCGAATTCCGTGCGTTGCAATTCGCCGGCCGCATCGTCGCCGATTTTTCCGATGTAACGTGTGCGCAGTCCCCAGCGCTGGCACGCCGCCAGAGCCGAAGCCACTTCGCCGCCGGCGCGCGTTACGGCTTCGATATAGCGCACCTTCGAATCGAGGGCGGGGAAGTGCGGCACGCGAATGAGAGTGTCCGTGGCGTTCAATCCGACACCGACCACATCGACGATGGGCAGCTCGCGCGGCATCGCACAACTTTATGCAACGCGCGGCGGAATGCAAGATGAAAGGCTCAATGCGGCACAACGCGAGATTTTCAGAAGCTTTTTGCAGATTCAAACCGATTGGCGATTGCGCGGCGTGGATGCGTGTGGTACATAAGAGAGTAGACTTCAAACGTTCTGTTTTTGCCGGCTGAAAGTTTGCGTCGGCGCGCCGACACACGAATGCCAATCGTAGAGACCGAGGCGGTGATCCTTCGCAGCTTCCCACTGAGCGAAGGTGACCGTATTGTGAGTTTTTTATCGCGCTCGGCCGGGCGCGTGAAGGGCGTGGCGCGCGGAGCCAGCAAGCCCAAGAGCCGATTTGGCGCGAGTCTGGAAACGCTCTCTCACGTGCGCATCTGCTTTTACGAGCGCGAGACGCGCGATTTGGTGCGCATTCAGCAGTGCGAGCTGATCGAATCGTTCATGGACGTGCAGAGCGATTACGCTAAAGGCGTGGCGCTGGCGCTGCTGAGCGAAGTGACGGAAGCGGTGCTCGGCGAGCACGAGCCCGCGGAGGCGCAATTCCGGCTGCTGCTGCTCGCGGCGCACGGTGTGCGCGAAAGTGCGGCGCGCGGGAATGAAGACGCATCGTTGCCGCTGGCTTATTTCGCGGTCTGGACCGTGCGGCTGGGCGGCTGGCTGCCGTCGCTTGAGCGTTGCACGACGTGCGGCGCGCCGCTCGAGGGCGGAGCAGCGTATCTCGATTTAGTGCTCGGCGGATTGGCGTGCGGGAATTGCCAGGCTCCGGGCGCGCGAGAGATTTCGGCGGCGGGAATGGAATTTGTGCGCCGCGCCCTGCGCGTGAACCTGACGCAGCTTGCGGAAACTTATTGCGGCGGCGCGGTGGAGCGGCAGGTGGCCAGCGCGATGCTCGATTTGATTGAAAGCCACGTGGAGCGGAATTTGACCACGCGGCGATTTCTGGATCGCGAACATCGCGAATACGAAGTGGTCGGGAAGATTTAAGCGGGCCGCGAAGCCCGGCACAAACCCACGATGGGGGATGCGCGAATTGAAAGCTAAAGTAAAACGTAAAGCAGCGCCGCAGGGGCAAACGTTTCAGGCGCTGATTCTGAATCTCGAACGCTTCTGGGCTGAGCACGGTTGCGTGCTGCAGCAGCCTTACGATGTGGAAGTCGGCGCCGGCACGATGCATCCGGAAACATTCTTGCGCGTGCTGGGGTCGGAGCCGTATCGTGTGGCGTACGTCCAACCGAGCCGGCGGCCCGCCGATGGGCGCTACGGCGAAAATCCCAATCGACTTTTCAAGCATCACCAGATGCAGGTGATCCTGAAGCCTTCACCCGCGAACATTCAGAATTTGTATCTGGAAAGCCTGCGCGCGATGGGGATTCATCTGGCCGATCACGATATTCGCTTCGAGGAAGATAACTGGGAGTCGCCGACGCTCGGCGCGTGGGGATTGGGCTGGCAGGTGCTGCTCGACGGCCTGGAGATCACGCAATTCACGTATTTTCAGCAGTGCGGCGGCATCGATCTCGATCCGGTTTCCGTGGAGCTGACGTATGGCCTGGATCGCATCGCGGCCTACCTGCAGGGCGTGGACAATGTGTACGACGTGCGCTGGTCGGATAGTGCGAGCTACGGCGACGTGCGGCTGGCCGAGGAGCGGCAATTCTCCGCGTACAATTTCGACTGGGCTGACGCCACGATCACACGGCGCCTGTTTGAATTGCATGAAAAGGAAGCCGCGCGCTTGCTGGACGCCTACACGAAGGAAAGCGACGCAGGGAAGCAGAAGTTTCCAGTCCTCGCCGCCTACGATCAGTGCTTGAAATGCTCACATCTTTTCAACGTGCTCGATGCGCGCGGCGTAATCTCCACCACCGAACGCGCGCAGTTGATGGGACGCGTGAGGCTGCTGGCATGTCTTGTAGCGACGTGTTATCTCGATCAGCGCAAGGCCTCGGTGCCGGAAGCGCGGGAGGTCTCGCAATGAAAACGCGCGGAGACCTAGTGATCGAAATCGGATGCGAAGAAATTCCGGCGGGAATGATCGCGCTGGCCGCGGCAGAATTTAAAGCGCTACTTGAGAAATATTTGCCGGCGCATCGATTGATCGATCCCACCGATGAAAGCACGCGCATAGAAATTTTCGCAGCGCCGCGAAGGATTGCGGCGGCGTGCACTTCGATTCTGTTGCGCCAGGAAGATGAAGAGCGAGAAATTACCGGGCCGCCGAAATCCGTGGCCTACGATTTGGTCGGCGCGCCGACACGCGCGGCGACAAGCTTCGCGGAAAAACAAGGCGTCGCGGTCGGAAAACTATTTTTGGTGACGACGCCGCGCGGGGAATTCTTGGCTGCGAAGAAAATCACGCGCGGCCGCGCAGCCAAAGATATTCTGGCCGAACTTTTGCCGCAGGCTATCGCGCAGATTCCGTGGCCGCGCACGATGTACTGGACTGGGATCGCAGGCGTGCACTTCATTCGTCCGGTGCGGTGGATTGTTGCGCTGCTGGATGGCAAGGCCGTGCGCTTCGATTTGGCCGGAATTGCGGCGGGGAACACAACGAGCGGGCATCGATTCCTCGGGAAATCGAAGATCCCCGTGCGCGGGCCGAAGGATTACGTGGCGCGGCTGCGCTCGAATTACGTCTTAGCGCGGCCGGAAGAGCGACGGCGCAAGATTGAAAGGGAACTCGAGATTTTGGCGAAGCGCCAGCGCGCCAAACTGCACCACGATCCCGCGCTGCTTGACGCCGTAACCTACCTGAACGAATACCCGACGGTGATTGCCGGGGAGTTCGACCCCGCGTTCCTGGATCTGCCGCGTGAGATCCTGACGACGGTGATGCGCGATCATCAGAAATACTTCGCGCTCGATCGGCGCGACGGGAATCTTGCGCCGGGATTTCTGGCCGTGATCAATTTGAATCGCGATCGCGCGGGACTGATTCGCGGCGGACACGAGCGCGTGCTGCGCGCGCGATTTGCCGACGCACGATTTTTCTGGGAGGCCGATCAGAAATGTCGGCTGGCCGACAATTTGCCGAAGCTCGCGCAAGTAACCTTCCAAGAGAAACTCGGAAGCTACGCGCAGAAGATTGAACGCGTGCGCACGCTCGCGCGATGGATCGCCGATCAATGGTTCGCGCAGGGAATTCCGGAAGCCAGCGTTGCCGGCGTGGATCGTGCGGCGGAACTTGCCAAATGCGATTTGGTCACGCAGATGGTCGGCGAATTCCCGGAGCTGCAGGGTATCGTCGGCGGGCTCTACGCGAAAGCTCAAGGCGAACCTCAAGAAATTTCCGAGGCCGTGCGCGATCACTATCGGCCCGTAGGTCTTGACGACGAAATTCCGAGCAATCTAACCGGCTGCATTGTTTCGCTTGCCGATAAGCTCGATACGCTGGTCGGATGTTTTGCCGCCGGACTCGCGCCGACGGGCTCGAGCGATCCATTTGCGTTGCGCCGCGCGGCGACCGGCATCGTGAAGATCGTGGTCGAGCGCAAACTGCCGCTTTCGCTTTCAACCGTCGTCGCGCAGACCGCGCGAATCCTGGGCTCGGCTGAGCCGCGCGTGCAAGCCAGCGCGGAAACCGAGCGCAGCGTGCTGGCATTCCTGCTCGATCGCGCGCGCTACGCGTTTGAGGAGCGCTGGGGCGGCAAGTACGACGAAGTGAAAGCCGCGCTGGCGGCCGGCGCGGACGATCTGGTGGATGCGCAGCGCCGCATGGAAGCCGTGCAGGCGATTCGAAGCACAAAGAATTTCGAGCCGCTGGCCGTGAGCTTCAAGCGAATCCGCAAGATTCTGGAGAAGGCCGGGCCTGCGGCGGACTGGCGACTGCCCGAAGTGCGCCCCGAGCTTTTCCTCGAGCCGGCGGAGAAGGAACTGTTCGAGGCCGCGGCTCGCGTAGCGCGCGATGCCGACGAAGCGAAGCGCTTGCGGAAATATCGCGAAGCGCTCGAGAAAATCGCAACGCTGCGGCCGGCGGTAGATCGATTCTTTGAGCGCGTGATGGTAATGGCCGAAGAGATCGACGTGCGCAAGAATCGACTGACGCTGCTGGCGGGTTTGCTGGAGCAGTTCTCGACGATCGCGGATTTTTCCGAGATTGTTCCCGCTCAGCGCGGCGCGACGGGAGCGGCGTGAGCTTCGCGATTCGCTCGACGAAGTCCACGCCGCGAGAACGAATCGAATTTGTGAAGTAGAACTTTCAATTGCAATTGTCGGCGTGCCGACAAAATATTTTTCGGCGCGGCGGTGGCAATCAAATCGAAAGACGGAATCGAAATCGAAACGCGCAGTAATCCTTACAACGAGGCGAAAGGGGTTCACACGTGAAATTCGTATATTTTTTCGGAGCAGGGAAAGCGGAAGGCAACGGAGAAATGAAGAACGAGCTGGGCGGCAAAGGCGCGGGCCTCGCCGAGATGACGCGAATCGGATTGCCCGTACCGGCGGGATTCACGATCACCACGGAATGTTGCGACTACTTCTACAAGCACGGCAAGAAGTACCCCGCCAGTTTGCAAGCCGAGGTCCGCACACATATTAAGCATCTCGAGAAAGTCACGGGCAAGAAGCTGGGCGACGGCAAAGATCCGTTACTGGTCAGCGTGCGTTCGGGTTCGGCGCGCTCGATGCCGGGCATGATGGAGACGATTTTGAATCTGGGCCTCAATCCCACGTCGGTTCAGGGATTGGCCAAGAACATCGGCGACGATCGTTTCGCGTGGGACGCCTATCGGCGCTTCGTGCAGATGTATTCGAGCGTCGTGATCGGCTTACCCAAGGAAGAGCTCGAAGAGAAGCTGCGCGAAATGCGGACGCGCTACAAGGCGAAGGAAGATACCGCCGTGCCGGCAGATGGTTGGCGCGAACTGGTGGGAGAGTACAAGAAATACTTTAAGTCTAAGACCGGCACAGAATTCCCAGACGATCCGGAGCAACAACTATGGGGCGCGATTGGCGCCGTGTTCGGATCGTGGATGGCGGAAAAGGCCGTCACCTATCGCCGCGTGGAACATATCACGGGTCTGGTGGGCACTGCCGTGAACGTTGTGCAGATGGTGTTCGGCAACACCGGCGAAAATTCCGGCACGGGCGTGTGCTTCACGCGCGATCCTTCCACCGGCTCAAAGGAATTCTACGGCGATTTCCTGATCAACGCGCAGGGCGAAGACGTGGTGGCCGGCATCCGCACGCCAATGCATCTGGACGAAATGGCCAAGCGCATGCCAAAAATCTACAAGCAGCTTGAGAAAGTGCGCAGCACCCTCGAGCGGCATTACCGCGACATGCAGGACATGGAGTTCACGGTCGAAGAGGGCACGCTCTATATGCTGCAGACGCGCGTCGGCAAGCGCACGCCCGCCGCGACGTTCAAGATGGCCGTGGACATGGCCAAAGAAGGGCTGATCACCAAGGAAGAAGCCATCGAGCGCGTTAAGCCTGAAGACATCGAGCGGCTTTTCTACCCGGTGATCGACGCTTCGGTTGCGCGCCCTGAATTGGCCAAGCGCAAAGTGGCTGAAGGGATCAACGCCGTGCCCGGAGCTGCCGTTGGCCGCGTGGTGTTCAACGCGCCGGAAGCCGAAGAATGGGCCAAACGAGGCGAGAGCGTGATCCTGGTTCGCCAGGAAACCAGCCCCGAAGACGTGGGCGGCATGTTCGTCGCGCAGGGAATCCTGACGGCGACGGGCGGGAAGACCAGCCACGCGGCCGTAGTGGCGCGCGGTTGGGGCAAATGCTGCATCGTCGGCGCGGAGAAGCTCTCGATCGATTACACGGCAAAAACGATGACGTCCGGCGGGCACGTCGTCCGCGAGGGCGATTGGATCACGCTGGATGGCGGCGATGGCGCGGTGTACGAGGGCAAAGTGCCGCTTGTGACGCCGACATTGTCGGGATCCTACCAAACGCTGATGGGTTGGACGGACAAGGTCCGCCGGCTTCTGGTGCGCACCAACGCCGATACGCCGCAAGACGCGCGCAAGGCTCGCGAAATGGGCGCGCAGGGAATCGGGCTGTGCCGCACCGAGCACATGTTCTTCAAGGATTTCGAGCAGCCGGAGAAAAGCCACGATCGGCAGCTCGCCATCCAGGAAATGATCGTCGCCGATAGCTCGGAAGCGCGGCGAAAAGCGCTTGCGAAATTGTTGCCGTACCAGCGGCGCGATTTCATCGGCCTCTTTAAGGCGATGGACGGCCTGCCGGTCACGATTCGCTTGGTCGATCCGCCGCTGCACGAGTTCGTGCCCCACGATCGCCCGCATCAGGAGGAGCTGGCGAAGGAAATCGGCGTGGATGTCGAGGTTGTTGCTCGCCGCGTCGATCAATTGCGCGAGGCCAATCCGATGCTGGGCCATCGTGGATGCCGGCTTTCGATCACGTATCCCGAAATTCTCGAGATGCAAGTGACCGCGATCATTGAGGCGGCCGTGGAATGCCAGAAGGCAGGAGTTAAAGTGTTACCTGAGATCATGCATCCATTGACGCTCGATCGTAAGGAGTTGCAAATTCTCACCGACGCAACACATAAAGTGGCAGGTGAGATTCTCAAAAAGGCCGGCGTGAAGCTCGAATACATGGTCGGGACGATGATCGAACTGCCGCGCGCCGCGCTGCTGGCCGATCAGATTGCCGAAGTCGCGGAGTTCTTTTCGTTCGGTACCAACGACCTGACGCAAACCACGATGGGTCTTTCTCGCGACGATGCCGGCCGGTTTCTGCCCGACTACGTGGACGAGAAAAAGGCCGGCATATTCAAGGCCGACCCGTTCCAGTCGCTCGACATCGAGGGCGTGGGCCTGCTCATCGAGTGGGCGATTACCCGCGGGCGCAAAACGCGGCCGAAACTGAAGGTCGGGATCTGCGGCGAGCACGGCGGCGACGCTGACAGCGTGAAGTTCTGCCACAAGGTAGGGATGAACTATGTGAGTGCCTCGCCGTTCCGCGTGCCGATCGCGCGTTTGGCGGCGGCGCAGGCCGTAATCGAAGAAAAGGCCGCGAAGAAGAAGTCCGGCAAGCGGCGTTAAGCCTTCGCACAAGCCTCGGCAGCCTGTCGAACGGTGAACCTTTTCGCCCACCGTTCGACGGGAATGCTGGGCTCAATCCCGTGCTAGGACGCGTAGTTTGGCCGAGTTTGGCGGTCCAGAGGATTTACAGGGGGTCCGATGCCTGAAGCGTTGGTGATCGGAATCTGCGGCGGCACGGGCTCCGGTAAAACCACGCTCACCGAGCGAATCGTGTCGGCGCTGCCCCCGGGCACGGCGCTAGTCCTCGAGCAGGACCACTACTATCGCGACCTCGTTAATATCCCGCTCGCCGACCGTCACAAACAAAATTTCGATCATCCGGACGCCGTGGACGGGCCGCTGCTTGTCGGGCATATCCGCCAACTGCGCGCAGGGCAGGCGGTCGACCGGCCGGTGTACGATTTTTCAAAGCATTGCCGCACGGGCGAGACGCTGCACGTGGAGCCGCGCCCCGCGCTGATCGTGGAAGGCATTTTGATCTTTGAGAATCCGGCGCTGCGCCAGCTGATGGACATCAAGATTTTCGTGGATACGGACGCCGACATTCGTTTTATCCGGCGCATGAAGCGCGACATTCGCGAGCGCGGGCGCACGGTGGAATCGGTAGTGCAGCAATATCTGGAAACGGTCCGCCCGATGCACATGGAATTCATCGAGCCATCGAAACGCCACGCCGACGTCATCATCCCCGAAGGCGGATCGAACGAAGTGGGCATCGACCTGGTGATCCAGAAAATCCGCTCGCTGCTTCCTCGCTAAAATCTTCGCTGGAAGGTCAATTGGTGGAGGGTGCCCCATCTTTGTCCGCCGTGGCGGACAAAGGCGGGGCTTTTGAATTTACTTTCGACGACAGACGCAGAACTGCCGGACCCACGTTCGCCCGGTGAATCGGGGCGAACATGGGGCACCCACAACACCAAACGCCAACGAAAAGGGAACCGGAGACGGGGCGATTCAGGTCGGCATGCGCAAGTAGAAGTACAGCGCCAGGAAACCGAAGATGGCGTCGGGCGACCATGCTGCCATGAACGGCGGCAACTGCCCGACCGCTCCCATGGCTTCGAACAGCGCGGCGATGGCCCAATAAAAAATTCCAAGGCCAACGCCCAATGCGATTCCGCCCACCGCGCCGCGCGTGCCAACCAGCAACGAAAAGGGAATCGCGAGCAAGATGATGATCGGCGCGATCAGCGGGAACGCCAGTTTTTTGTAGAGTTGAACGGTGAGCCGCGCCACGTCGAAGCCGGCGCGCTCCAGACCGTCGATATAGCGGCGTAGTTCGGGCCCGCTCATTTGATTCGATTGGCGGATCTCGCGCTTGAAATATGTGGGCGGCTCATCGAGTTCGGGCAGCGCGTCGGCGACGAACGGCACGTAGCTGGTCACGCGGCCGTCCTGGAAATCGCGCACCCATCCGGATTCCAGAATCCAGGTGTGTTGCTGCGCGAACCAATGGGCGCGCGCGGCGTACACGCGGCGGCGCAGCTCGAACGTTCTGGGGTCTAGCTCGAAGACGCTCAATCCGCCGAACAGGTTGTGATCGGCATCGAACAGGTCGTAGTTATAGACTTTCGAGTTTTCCCCGAAAATCCATTGATGCTGCGGAGAGAAAAACGTTTGCGGCGGCCGGCCCTTGATCTCGTTGAACAGCTCTGCCTGGCGCTGATTCACATACGGCAGATAGGTATCGTCAAGCAGGACCAGACCGCCGGCGAGGACAACTCCCAGCGCAAGCAGCGGCATCGAGACGCGATACATGCTGATCCCCGCGGCCTTGAATGCCACGATCTCATTGTTCTTGGCCAGCACGCCGAGCGTCACCAGCACGGCCGTCAACGCCGCCAGCGGCGCAAATTGATAGAACATCGAAATGCTCACGAATCGGAAATAATTCGCGACGGCGATCCAGGGCGCGTGGTTCCGCGTGATGTCGTCGAGCAGTTCGAAAAATGTGAATGTCTCGAAAAGCAGCATGAATCCCACTAGCAGCATCGCGAAATAGAACAGGAAGGCGCGCAGCACATAGCGATCGAGCACGGAGCCGAACCCGGCGCGTCTAGCACGCTCGTGCGATTTCGCGGCGCCGGCGCCCTCCGCGCCCGCGACGGCGACGGCGGGTTGCCGCGCCGCGCGCCAGCCGGCCACTCTGGTGAGGATGCGCGAAATCCAGCCCTCGCTGCCGACGCGTCCCATGCCCGGCAGCAGCGTCAGGCCCAGTCCGGCGACTAGAACGTTGGGCATCCATATTCCCAGCCATACCGGCAGCGTGCCGTTGCGCGCAAGACCCGCACCGAGGGTGAACAGCACGTAGTACACGCTGACCAGCAGCAGTGTGACCAGGAAGCCGCCGGCGCGGCCGCCGCGCCGTGGACGCGACGCCAGCGGAATCGCCAGCAGCGCAAACGCAATGCAGGCGGCGGGAAATGCGAAGCGGCGGTGGAATTCAGTGAGGGCCAGCACGCGATTCGGGCCGCGCGTGGCCAGCAGCGCCGAAGTCGGCAATTCCGCCGGCGTCGGCAGAGGCGCTTTCGCCCTGCCCGTGTCGCTGCCGGAAACATCGATCGGCCAATCGCGCTGGCCGAATGCGCTCAACGCGTAGCGATCGGGCTGGTCGACGGCCACCTCGTGCACGCTGCCATCGCGCAAGTGCAACTCCAGCTTGCCCTGCTCGGGGTCGGCAATTACAATCGCTTCTTCCGCTAGGGTCAGGCGAGAATCCCGCTGCGGGTCGGTGCTTGCCAGGAACACGCCGTGCCAGCGCGTGGCGACGGCTGAAACGTCTTGAACGTAGAGAACCAGATGGGGGAAGCGCTCGTCGAAAACCCGTGGTTCCACCTCGAACGATGCCTGAGATGAGAGAATTCGGCTTTGCAGCGAACGATACGTGTGTACCGCGGCGGGTCCAACCCAGATGGTGAGCACTGCTGTCAGCGACATCACGGCCACGGCCAGCGTCCCGACGGGCGCCAACAGGCGGCGCGGGCCCATGCCCAGGGAATTCATGGAGATCAGTTCGCTGTCCGCGGAAAGGCGGCCCAGGCCGATTAACATGCCGACCAGCAATCCCATCGGCAGCGTCAGGCTGAGCATGCCAGGCAGCGTGCAGAGGAAGAGCATTCCGACGTCGCCCCACGTGGTGGTGTGGCGCACAACCAAATCCATCAGGTGCACGAGTTGGGGCACGAAGAAAACGAATGTGAAGACCACCAGGCCCAGCAGTGTGTGCGAAAAAACTTCGCGCAGGATGTACCGGTCGATCAGCCGAAGGGCGGGACGCATTCCGGGGCGCCATTTTAGCACGATGTTCCGCGCGCGCGTCGCGGAGTCGCGCGATCGGGCTGACCGGAGCGCGGCGGAAGCCACCAGCCGAGGGCCGGAGCCAGCACGATGACGCGCATTCACCTGATGATGCTGTGGCACATGCACCAGCCGCAGTATCGCGATCCGGCCAGCGGCCGCTACGTCCTGCCGTGGACGCGGCTGCACGCCACCAAGGATTACTGGGGCATGGTGCGCGTGCTGGGTGAATTTCCGGGTGTGCACGCCACGTTCAATATGGTGCCGTCGCTCTGCGTGCAGCTGGAAGAATACGCCAGCGGCAAGTTCGACGAGCCATGGTTTGACGCAGCCTTCGCTCCCACCGACGCCCTCACCGAGGAGCAAAAGCAGGAAATCCTGCTGCGCGCATTCCAAGTGAACCGAGAGCGGCTGATGTCGCGCTGGCCGCGCTATATCGAGCTGGCCGATCGCGTGCAATCGCAAGGGACGGAGCACTCCGCCGCCGTGTTCGGCGCGCGCGATTGGCGCGATTTGCAACTGCTCTCGCAATTGGCTTGGATGGATGAAGAGTATCTTGCGAAAGATCCTGATGTCGCACGCCTTGCGGCAAAAGGCTCCGATTACAGCGAAAACGACAAAGCCATCCTGAAGAAAAAGCAGCTCGAATTGCTTGCCCGCGTTTTGCCCGAGTACCGCACCGCGGCCGAAAGAGGGCAGATCGAAGTTTCGGCGACGCCGTTCTACCATCCCATTTTGCCGCTGCTCTGCGATACGGACATCGCGCGCGTCTCAAATCCGGGCACGCCGCTGCCCGCGCCTGCGTTTCGATATCCGGAAGACGCGCGCGAACAATTGGTGCGCGCACGGCGTTACCACGAGCGCGTTTTCGGCAAGGCTCCGGTGGGCCTCTGGCCGTCGGAGGGCTCGGTGTCCGACGCCGCGCTGGCGTTGGCAGCCGACGCGGGCTTTGCCTGGGTGGCCACCGACGAAGGAGTACTGGGCCGCACGCTCGGAATCGGCTTCGGCCGCGACGCCGATGGCGTACCCGACAGCGCGCGGCAACTCTATTCTCCGTGGAAGATGCGCGTGCAAGGGCGCGATATCACCTGCTTCTTCCGCGATCACTACCTTTCGGACCTGGTGGGTTTCGTCTATACCCGCATGGACCCGGTGCAGGCCGCCGAGAATCTGTATCGCCGGCTGCGAACGATCGGCGAACGCATCCAATCGCCGAATCCACTGACGGTTTCGCTGATCCTCGACGGCGAAAACGCCTGGGAGTATTACCCGCAGAACGGCCGCGGCTTTCTGCGCGAATTTTACCGGCGCATCGAGCGCGATCCGGATATTCGCGCGCTCACCGCCAGCGAAGCGGTGGCCGCCGCCGCTGCCGACACGCCGCGCCACGAAGGTATTTTCCCGGCATCGTGGATCAGCGCGAATTTCGATATCTGGATCGGGCATTCGGAAGACGTCACCGCATGGCAACTGCTGCGCGCGGCCCGCGAATTTTACGCGGATGGTGTGGCCGCGCGCGCGGCCGGCGCCGATCGCGCCCCGACGGAAGCGCAATTGGCGGCGGCTTATGAAGCATTGCTGACGGCGGAGGGCAGCGACTGGTTCTGGTGGTATGGCCCGGAGCACAGCTCGGCCAACGATGCGGAGTTCGACGCGATGTTCCGCAAGCTGCTCACGACCGTCTACCGCCAGCTTGGTAACGAGGCGCCCGACGAACTCGCCGAGCCGATCAAGCATCTGGCGCCGCCCGCCGTGGCGTCTCCGCCGGCCGATTATTTGAAAATTCGCATCGACGGCCGCGAATCGTCTTATTTCGAGTGGCTGGGTGCGGGCCTATATTCCGCGGATCAGCGCAGCGGCGCGATGCACGGGCGAACGCCGCTGCTGAGCGAGTTGCGTTTTGGCTTCGACGCCGAAACGCTTTTTATCCGCGTGGACGCTTTCCCTGAAGCGAAGGAACAGATGCACGACGCCGAAATGCGCGTCTCGATTGAAGGCGATCAGGAACTGCGCATCATCGTCAAGATCGAAAATCGCAAGGTCGCCAGTTATCGCGCCGAAACGCGCGATTTGTGTTTGCTGGGGCCCGATCCGAATGTCCAGGTGGCCTACGATCGCATTTTGGAAGTGGGCGTCGCGCGCAGCCTGGTGGTGCGCAGTAAGGCCGATACAATTCGCTTGAGCGCCAGTCTGTGGAGCGCCGGATTGCCCGTCGATGTGCTTCCGCCGGAAGGCTCGCTCGAAGTGCGCCTGGGCCGCGAGCATTTCGCGTGGGACTCGAGCGAGAAGTAGTCCGTTACGGAAGGTCTCGCCGGAATCCCTGCGAGGAATTCGCTTCTAAAATAATTTCACGGCGAGAGAAACCGGGCGCGCGCCGACCGGCAGCAGCGTCAGCAAGCTTGCGGTACGCACGCCGATCACGGCTACGTCGCTGGAATCCTCGTCCGCAACGAGCAGCAAATCCCCGCTTGGGTCAAGAATGCATGCGCCCGGCGCACTGCCCGTCGCCACGTGCGCCGAGATGTGGCGCGTGCCGATTGCGACATCGGCGACGCTGCCGGCCGCGGAGTCGGTGACGAACAGCGTCTCGCCGTCGGCGGAGATCACAGCCTGCTGCGGCGTGGAGCCCAGCAACATCGAATCGCCCACGTCCACGGTCCACGGGTAGATGATGTCCAGCCCATGCGCGTCAGGCACGGTGACGTACAGTTCGCCGCCATCGGGCTTCAGCGTGAGGTTCGACGGCGCTCCGTCGAGATCGAGATTCGCTTCGAGCGCCGGATGGCGCAGGTCCACCACCGAAATCTGATGCGCAGCGGGCGCCGCGACGAACGCCACCGAGCTATCGTGCGTAACGCTGACCTGCTCAGGATCTTTCGCCACGCCCACCGTGCCCACCAGAGCCAGCGTCGCGGCGTCGAAAATCTGCAGCGTCGCGTCGTCGCGATTCGGCACCAAGACCTCGCGCCCATCCGGCGTGACCCGCGCGATCAGCGGCCGCGCTCCGGTCCGCGCGCGGCCAACAATCTCTCGCGTGGCGGTATCGATCGCCACCAGCTGATTCGATCCCGATGCGGCGACGTACGCCCGGCTTCCATCAAGCGAAAAATCTAAAGCAAACGGCGACGCTCCCACCACGACGCGCGCCGCCACGCGATTCGTTCGCGCATCGATCACAAACACCGCGCCATCCGCACCACCAGACACACCCCAGATTTCATCGCGCGTCGGATGCGCGCGCAGGCCCGAGGGTTCGGGGCCCACCGGGATCGTCGCGATCGTCGCAAGCCCCGCGAGATTCATCACGGACACCGTGCCGTCTCCCGCGTTCGCCGAGTACGCGTACAGCCGCAGCCCCGGCCGCAAGAACGATGGCCGATGCTCGCGCAGGATTTGGACTGTAGCCAGGCCAGCGAGCACTAGTAGCAGGACCAGTACCCGATAATTCAGCCGCCGCGTCACCTTTCTTCGATCTCCGTTCCCAGGGATTCCACGTGCAGACGAATTCTAGCAGTGTGGGAGCAAGCGGTAACGCAAGATTCTGCACCGCACTCGGTGCAGACGTTCAAATCTAGGGGCGAAGCTCGTCGCTATCTCTGTGCCGTCTCCGCGAGTCTCTGCGTTCTCTGCCCCTCAGCGTTATCTTTCACCGCCGGGCTGGCCGCTTTCAGCGCGTCGAGATCGGCAAGCACGCGCTTCCACTCCTTCGCGTTCTTCTTAGTCGTGAATGGAATCGACGTGTCGGCGTAGTAGTTCAGAATGTCCGCGCGCATTTCCGGCGGCACGTTCTTGAATTGGCTCTTGCTCAGCTGATCGAGCAGCACGGCATAGGCTTCATCCGCCGGAGTGTATTTCCCAGGAACCAGCGCCGCGCCGGTATCGAAATTCGTATTCGGCATATCGGGCGGGCCCTTCGAGACTTGTTTCAATCCCGCCGAATATTTCACGACCGCGGCATTGAAACTGGCCATGAACATCGTTTCCGTCTGCGGCGTGGGCGTTACGAATTGTAGGGTCCTCAGCGCCCCGATCTTCGGAATGAAGCGGTAGAAGAACGCTACAAGTTTCTCGCCGAACGTAGGCGCTTGGTACGTTTTCCCCCACTGCTTGTTGAAGCTCGCTTGCGATAGGTGGTAGAGAAACGCCCGGCGAGTCACGGTCGGCGCCTCTTTTTGAATGTCGTTTTTCTTCAGTTGCCAGGCGACTTTCGTGGCCTTGGGGATGAGCGTGCTGACGTCGTAGCGATACGATCCGATGGCCTTGTCGGTATCCGTGAACAGGGATTCGAGCGAGATGCCGTAGGTGTCCTCGAACGCGCGTTCCAGCAGCGGCTTCGCTACCTCAAATCCGATGAAATCGTGGTACGCGTCGGAGGCGTAGCGCTGCTTGGCGAC
>JBEKDK010000052.1:0-20361 GCA_050014395.1 Candidatus Acidiferrales bacterium
ATCTGACAACATCAACGCCGCCCGCAACTTCAACGATCCTTCTCCCACCCCCGGATCTTCCACCTATACGCCGGGCATGAACGCCGGGATTCGATGGACTTCGGATTTCACGCCGAACTTCATCAACGTCGCAGCCATCGGCCTAGCGTGGACCAAAGGCGACGCGAGACTTTCCAATTACACGATGCCGCTCTGCGGGACATCAGCTTGCATTTCCCAAGCCTATCCTGGAGCCGACACTTTGAACCGCCTTCCGAACCTTGAATTGACGGGAAGTGGAAACTGGTCCTGGATAGGAGAAGGCGCTCTACCCACGGATACAACCGACAGCGACGCGATCTACAGCGACGACGTCACTTGGGTGAAACACAATCAGATTTTCCAGTTCGGTGGCGTATATCTACGCGGCAATAAGAGCCAAAGCTCGGGAACCTTCCCGGCCCCGATGGGCGTCTACACGTTCACCGGCAACCAAAGCGGTGGCGACACGGCTGCGGACTTTCTACTAGGTCTCGATTCCACTTACCAGCAGGCCAACGTCCAGCGAGCGGGGTATTTCCACTACGGTTGGTGGGAACTCTACTTCCAGGACGATTGGAAGGTGACCCCGCGCCTCACTCTGAACCTTGGTGTACGCTGGTCTTACTTCCGACCGGAAACCATCGTCTCGAACGACCTAACTACTTTCGAGACTAGTGCCTACAGTGCAGGTACCGCACCTGCCGTCTCGATGCTTGGCGCTTTCACGTTCAACTCGAGCGGGCAGCCCGTGACGACGGGCGGCGCCGTAGCTAACCTGACGGACGGCTTGGTAACCGCCGGCGCGGACAGCTCGACGACGTTGCCGGCATCTTCCCTAGCTGGCTTCTACCATCCCAAGAATTCTGATTTTGGGCCGAAGCTCGGATTTGCTTATTCATTGACCCAGGATGGAAAGACGGCGATCCGCGGAGGCTTCGGCATAGGATATACACCCGTCGCTCTGGAAAGGAACCCCGCGTTTCTAACCAATCCACCCTTTACACAAAGCGTGACTATCAACAACGGTCTTACCAGCATGCCTTTGGTTGGTTCGGCGCCGGGCACGCCCACAATCACTCCCACGTCTCTATTCGCTTTCAGCGGCGACTTCCAACCAACCAGGACGGAAAGCTACAGTCTTTTCATTGAGCGTCGGCTCACTTCGAGCGCGGTCTTCAATGTGGGATACGTCGGCAACAAATCGCAGCACGTGACTGACGAAGCCGTGAATGAAAACTTCCCGCTCGATGGCAGCAACTCGATCAGCCCCAGTTGCCAGGCGCTGGCCTCAAATCCAGCCAATCAGGCCGGTTATCGGGGATCAACCACGCTTCTGTATGATCCGTGCATCAACGCTGTACCGGCAGGCACAACCACGGAATCCCCCAGTGGGCTGCAAACTTACTACGCCCCTTATCAAGGGTGGACGTCGATTTCAGGCACGTACAGCGAAGGCATCGCAAACTACAATGCGTTGCAATCCAGCTTCATTCTTCGCACGAAAGACCTGAATCTAAACTTCGCCTACACCTGGAGCAAGTCTCTTACCGACGTTCAGCCGGGCGGACAGGGCGTCTCGTACGATCAAGCCGGGGGTTTTCAGAATCCTAACAATCCCTTGGCTGAGTACGGCGAGCCGGATTTCGACCGCACGAATGTGTTTACGGGTGCGTGGGTCTACCAAATGCCGTTCTTCCGAAACGCTGACACCCAGGTGCTTCGTACGGCGCTCGGAGGATGGGATTTCTCAGGACTCGCGATTATCGAGAATGGGTTTGCGCTCACTCCCACCTTGGGTACCGCGAATCCCGGCTTGGCCACGCGGCCTAATATCGTCGGGCCGATCCAGTACCTGAACGGCAACGCGGCCAGCGGCTGGGTGAGTCCGGCTTCGTTCCAACAACCGGGGTTCGGCACTTTCGGCAACGAAACGATCGGCAACATTCGTGGACCGGGCGAAGTTACTTTCAACATCGCGCTGGACAAGAAATTCCAAATCCACGAAAAAATCAACATCCAATTGAGAGGGGAAGCGTTCAACGTTTTCAACCATACAAACTTCTCGTCCCTCAATTTGACGTGGAATGGCCCGACGAGTTCGACGTTCGGGAAGGCGACGGCCGCGCTCGACCCGCGCATTATCGAGCTCATGGCTCGCATCAACTTCTAACCCCCGCTCCGTTTGAGGCGGAGCCTGCACTCCCCAGGAGCCCGAATCGCCACCGCACGGTGGCGGCTCGGGCTCCTAAGTTTTTGCATCGAGATCATCCGCAGATAGAATTGGCTGTGCCAGAATTCGTGGCCGACTGAATCCGCTTCAGGAGCAAATCGATGAATCGCTCGATAATCGTTCTCGTTCTGTGCGTCGTGCCGCTTGGAGCTTTGCCCGTCGCTGGCCAGGAACAGGCGGCTAAGGATGGAGAGCTGCAATTCGCGGAGCTCGGCCGCTGCCAGTTGGAAAGCGGCCAAGCGATTGAAAATTGCCGAATCGGCTATCGCACGTTTGGCGCGCTCAACGCGAACCGCAGCAACGCGATCTTATTCTTCACCTGGTACAACGGCACCAGCGACAACCTGAAGCAATTCTTTGGCCCGGATCGAATGGTGGATACGACGAAATATTTCGTCGTCGCAATCGACGCGCTCGCGGTTGGCGTTTCGTCTTCGCCGTCGAACAGCTCTACGCAGCTCGGATCACAGTTTCCAGCGATCACAATGCGCGATATGGTCAGCGCCGAATATCGCGTTGCCACCGAAGTGCTTCATTTGGATCACGTGCTGGCCGTCATGGGCGTTTCGATGGGCGGAATGCAAACGTTCGAGTGGACCGTGGATTATCCGAGCTTCATGGACAAAGCGGTGCCGATCGTTGGCACGCCGCAGCAAACCGCCTACGATCTGCTGAACTGGGATCTCCTCGGCAGAGCGATCGAGTCCGATCCTGAGTACAATCACGGCGATTACACCAAAGAACCGCCGCTCGCGCTTGCCAATGAATTGGGCGCGATGACGCTGTCCACGCCGTCTTTCCTGGCGCGCACTGTCGCTCGTGCGGATTTCGCAAATTGGCTGCCGCAGCAAATCCAACCGATCCAATCGCAGGACGCCAACGATCGAATGTGGCAGTTGCGCGCGGTGATCGGCATGGACGTGACGCGCGGAAAGGGCGGTCTGGATGCTGCGGCGGCGCAGACGAAAGCACGCTTTTTCATTGTGGCCGCCGCGCAAGATCACTTGGTGAACCCATCACCCGCCGAAGAATGGGCCGGCTTCGTTCACGCCGGAACGCTGATCTATCCGGGTGATTGCGGTCATCGTCTGCTTTTGCCCCAGTGTGTTGGGCCACAGATAACTGCCGCTGTGCAAACATTTCTAGCGGAGACCAAATCGAACTAGCTCCACGGCCGCGACCGAGCTACCGAGATTCCGCGCACGTCATTCGGGTATTTCCCGGAAACCGCGCAGTAAAAATGGTAGAGATCGCCTTCGTAGGTGACGATGGAAGGTTTGTGAGCGAAATCGTCGTCGACCGAACCTGGCGGCCCCGCATCCACCAAAATGCTATCGGTCTTGACCGGATGAAAAAGATCGCTGCCGATCGCCAAAAGATCCCGCGCCTTCCCTTTGTTGGAGCTCAATCCATAATAGAAAATCGCCCAGCCCCCCGCGTAGCGCAGCACACACGGATCGCTCACAAACCTGTCGTCCCACGAACCCTTAGGCCCATTTCGCAGAATTGGATTGCCTGAGTAGCGCACCCAGGTCTTCAGATCCTGCGACGTCGCTACGCCAGTTTGCTCGTGCCAGCCACCGCCCTGCGCCGCCGGCAGCGTTTCAGTCTTCGCGTTGTAGAACAGATAGAACTTCCCGTCGTACTCGACGATACAAGGTTTGTACAAACCGCCCTTTTCCCAATCCGCTCCATCTTCCGGATGCAGACACGGCGGATCCAATTCCCAGTGAAATAGGTCCTTGCTCCAGCACAGACCGATCACTGCCGGCCCGCTCTCGTAGCCCGCATTGGGATACGCATGATAGGCGCCGAGGTAACGTTCATGAATCTTTCTGAGGTTGCCGGCGGAGCGAACGTCGTTTTCACGAAGGATCCAATTCATGGCGATGTTGTATCGCGTCACTTCGGACTGCGGATCGCGCCGCAGAATGCAACCTTGCCGTTCCCAGTCGACAAGGTTCGTAGATGACGCCAGCCCGGTTTGATAGCCGGTCCCGTCGTATCCGATGTAAGCCATCAGAAATCGATCTCCGTGCCTAAAGACGAACGGGCAATCTACGCTCTTGCTGTCGAAAGCTGTCGCGTCTGCCGCTGCGGAAAGCACGAGCTTCCCGTATTTATATAGAGTTTCGAGAGATTGAGGCGTCACCACACTTCTGTCCGCCGCTACCGGCGCCGACATGGCTTGCGATGGCCAAGCGTTGGCTGCGGCGTATCCGATCGCAGTTGCGCCCAAGCTCGCCACGAATCTGCGTCGCGTTATTAGTTTTTGGGATTTAGGGTCTGAATGCTTGTCATTCACTCTTGGCGCTCCTCGAGCACTGCGACGCCTTCCACCGGTAGCGTGACTGTGCTTACGTCTGCATTGCCATTCAGCAAATCGCGCATAGTTCGAGGTAAGACGACTTGCGCGGGCGCCTGACCGTGATTCAGTAGAATGAAAATCACACGCCCGTTCCCCACGCGCCGGCACACTTCAACTCCCTGCGCGACTGGACCAAAAACCTGGCTCACGCCGCTCGTCTCCACCATCCACTGCGCTGCGGCGTTCATCAGCGTGGGATCAAGCAGCGCGCCGATATACGTGATGCTTCCCTTTCCCACTTTTCGAGTGACTGCGGCCGGTTGCTGATCCAGCCAACCGTTGCCGACTCCGTAGCGCATCACGACTTGTGCATCGCCGGCTTTGGTGCTCAGCGTCTCCGCCCAAATGCTCGCGCTTCCGTTGCCCCACAGCCCCGCAACCGGCACGTTGTTCTCAAGCGCGTAAAATTGCTCTACGCGTCCCCCCAGCGAATCCACCAGCGGTCCGGGCTGGCGCCGAATATCCAGCGCGTTGAACGCGTCCTTCATGCCGGAGCGCGGGCCGAGGACCAAGTGTCCGCCGCTCTTCACGTAATCGAGCAAATGCCGGCCAAGGTCATCCGGAATCACATTGAGATCCGGAGCGACGACGAGCTTGTACCCATCGAGCGGCGCATTTGGATTGGCGATGTCGATCGAATGCGCGAGGTCGAGCAACGGCCGGTAATAATCGAGCAGAACTTGCTGCTGATCGTAATTCTGATTGTGCAATTGAAAATCGATCGCCCAGCGGCTGTCGTACGAATGCAAGATCGCAACTTCGGAAATTGGCGATGTGCCTTGCAGCGCAGACGCCGCCGTTTCGAACTCCTTCCCAATCTGCTGGATTTCTTCATAAACAGGAACGGGCGTTCCGTCGGGGCCGACGAGATCTCCGTGATATTGCTCCTGTCCATTGAGCGCGCTGCGCCATTGCCAATAAGCGACGGCGTCGGCTCCGTGTCCGATCGCCTCCCACGCCATCATGCGCACTTCGCCCCGATTCAGCGAATTGCTGACTGACGCCCAATTCACGAAGCCAGGCTGAGTCTCCATCACCCAAAAGTTTTTCTGCTTGAGACCGCGAATCAGGTCGTGCATCGCGCCGTCTTTGTATGATTGGAGATGGCCTTGCCCGACGTAATCGTCCCAAGCCGCGAGATCGAGGTCCTTCGTCACGACGTAGTGGTCCCAGCGGTCTGACCAGCCGAGCCCTCCGATATTTGTGGTGATGAATTGACGCGGATCAGCGTGCAAGCGAATCACTGCAGTCTGATTTTGTGCGAAATCGCGCCAGACGTCGCTTACGAATCGTTTGTGATCCAACAACAATCCTGGATTGCCGCCGGTGTCTTCGAGCGGAATCTCATCCCACGCGTCATACGTCTGGCTCCAGTAGGCCGTCGTCCAATGCTGGTTCAGCGCATCCAGCGTCTTGAATTTTTCTTTGAGCCACTGCTGAAACTGCTGCTTCGTATAGGCGTCGTAGGAATCGAGAGAGAATTCATTTCCGATTTGCCACCCAACAACATTTGGATTGTGGCCGAATCGAGCGGCCAATCGTTCCGCCACGATTCGGCAGAACTCTCTGTACCGCGGGCTCGTGTATGAAAACTGCCTGCGGTTGCCGTGTTCATCGGGCCGGCCATCAACGCCCACGCGGAGAACGTCCGGATACTTCTTGGTCATCCACGCCGGTGGGGCGTCCGTAGGAGTGCCGATCACGACCACGATGTGGTGCTTCGCCGCGAGCGCGATAGCTCGATCCATCCAATCGAGATCGTACGTTCCTTCAATGGGCTCGATCCGGCTCCACGCAAACTCTCCCACGCGTACCATGTGAATGTGCGCGGCTTCCATCAGCTGCAAATCTTCGTCCCATCGCGATTCCGGCCATTGCTCGGGATACCACGACACGCCCAATAGAATCGGAGGCACACCCGGCGGATATGCCGCCGTGTCGGTCGCGGCGCTTGGCGCAGCGCTAGCCTGAGTCGCCCGCAAAACGAGTGTCGCTGCGCAGGACAATACAGCGCTCAACGTCAAGCCCACGATTTGTACTGCAGAACTGCGCGTCCTGGACCTCATCAGTGACTCCGACCGCAGCTGCAAACTTCCTAGCACTTAGTTTGCGCCGACTATTCCTTTCGGAACATTCACAGCGTGTGCTGGTAAACCTGCCATCCCAGATAGTTCTCCATCGCTTCACAGAGAGCGGCGGCGCAATGAGCGCCGGTCATCGCCGCGTGGTGCTCAAAACCATCCTTGCAAATGTGGTGCATGAGTTTCTGGAGGTGCGGAATGTTGACGACAGCCTTCGTTCCGAACGTGTCGAGCGGATCATCGGTGAACCGGCCCTCTCCCGCGAAGGCGCGAATCGTTCCCGCGAAGTCATCCGTACTAACGCGCGCAAATGTGACGGGCCCTGCTGGCGTCCGGCCGGCGAGCGCACCCACCGTGTTGGCTTCGCCCAGCACCGTGCCCAGAATCGGCGCCGTGCCAATACGTATGTCCGGCAGAAAATCCTTAGCCCAGTTCCCGCAATGGAAGAAAACGCATTTATCCGGATCTTTGCCGTAATTATTGTTCCAGTCCACCAGCGCGCTCGGTTTTCCTGAAGCCAACTGCAGCGCGTACATTGATATCACGCCGGCGATATCCACCTCGCAAGCGCTGGGCATCATCTGCTCGCTCATCATGCTCATAATCGTGCAGACGTTGACGCCGTAATTCTTTTGCATCGAGCTCCAACACTGAATCGCTGTCGCCTGGAGTCCGAGGCCTTCCATCCAATCATCCAAGACGATGGCGAACTTCGCCATTCGGACGAGCGAATCTTCTGGCACCTTGCTCGCATCCGCGTAATCCTTGATTTGATCGATGCGTCCTCGAATGCGTGGATCGGTATCCACCAGTCGCGCGGCATTTCCAAACACTTCGGAAAGATCGATGGTGTTCACGCTGATGCCCGCGGCTTCCAACAGTTTTTCGCTATAACGCGTGGTGTTGAAAGCGTTGGGACGCGCACCCACAGCACCGATCCGCGCGCGACGCAGCCCTCGAACCACTTTGCAAACCCTAATGAATTCGGTCAGGTCATTGCGAAAACTCTCCGACAGAATAGGAACCGTGTGCTCTTTCGTGAGAGAAAACCGAAGGCCATATTGGCGCAAATTGTTGCAGACTGAAATCTTTCCGCAGAAAGCGTCCCTGCGCCGTTCGAGGCCAAATTGATCCAAATCGTCGGGACATGCATGCACGAGGATCGGCACTTCCAGCTCGGAAAGCCGGATCGAATCCGCGACGCCTTTTTCATCTCCGAAATTCGGCAAGCAAACGAGGATGCCTTCGATCCGTCCTCGATTCTGCCGAAACAACTCGCCACACTTGACGGCATGCTGCCACGTTTCCACAGCGCCGAGCTTCGTGTCTTCGGTTGACAGCATTACGGCGTCAATGTCGAGTTCGCGGAACAGCGTCAACAGTTCGGCCCGCGCTTCAGAGACCAGCGGATCGGGGAAAAAATCCCGGTTTCCGATAATCACCGCCAACGTCGTCTTAGACATGGGAACACCTCTGGCGTTCAATCACTCTTCTTTTCAAAAACTCCGAACTCATCCACGTTTTGCGCCGTAACCAACTCGCACGGAATTATCTGCCGCTCGGCGTGGCCAGTAGTTCCCGTGCGCAGAAATTGATCTGCTTCCTGCACAGCCAATCGAGCTATGGTCACGGCAGGTTGCAGCACGGTAGCTTCCAGGTCGCCGGCCTTGATCGCGGCGAGGGCGTCGGGGCTGCCGTCAAAGCCTACGATCGTAACGCCTCGCAGTCCTGCGCTCTTGACCGCCGCAACGGCCCCCACCGCCATCGTGTCATTACCGGCAATGATTCCCCGAATCGTGGCATGCGCTTCCAAGATCGTCTCGGTTTTCTGAAAGGCTTCCGACTGGCTCCAGTTCGCGCTTTGCGCCGAAACCAAGTTCATTCCCTTGTCGGCGTCCAGAATCGCGTGGAAACCTTTTGTGCGGACTTGCGCGTTCGTGTCGGATTCTTTTCCAAGCAACTCGGCATAGTCACCTCGGCCATCGAGCGCGCGTGCAAATTCCGCAGCAACCAGCCGGGCCCCCTGGTCGTTGTCCGCCAGGATTTGTGCTTTTGCGATGTTGGAGGCGCCGATCTCGCGGTCGATCAGAAAGCAGGCGATGCCCGCGCGCGTCGCACGACGCACCGCGGATATGGACGCATCCGCTCCCGCATTGTCCAAAATAATAGCCGCGGCATTGCTGGCAATCGCGACGTCAATTAAATTGTCCTGCTCGTAGGCATCGTCACCGTGTGAATCGACGCGAACTGCGTAGCCGAGTTGCCTGGCGCGCTCAGCAGCCGCATCTGCTTCCGCGCGAAAAAATGGGTTGTCCTGGGACGGCACGATGATCTCGATCAGCTTCTTCTGGTTCGCGCGATTCGTGTGACATCCTGCTAGCAAGCCACAGAAACCACACAAGGCGAGTGCGATAATGCCGCGAAATCTCATTTTCAGGTCAGTGGCTCCTCGCCAACCGCAGTTGCAATTTTGTCTGCAATTGATCCACGGCGACCGCAAGAACGATGACGACACCCTTGATGACCATTTGCCAGAATTCCGAAATACCGAGCATCACCATGCCATCGGCCAGCACACCAATCACGAAAGCGCCTGCGAGGGAGCCGAGAACGGAGCCACGCCCTCCCATTAACGATGTGCCTCCCAGCACAACTGCGGCGATTGCGTTCAATTCGAAGGATTCTCCCGTTGCAGGATGCGCGGCCTCCAATTGCGACGCGATGATCAACCCGACCGTGGCGGCGCAAACGGTTGAAATCACATAGGAGATTAGTTTGACGCGGCCGACGCGAATCCCAGAAAGCAGCGCGGCACGCTCGTTCCCTCCCACCGCATACACATGACGTCCAAATGGAGTCTTGCTCGCCAGCACGCTGGCGACGATTGCGAGCGCGATCATGATCCACACGGGCAAAGGGACACTGAAAAGCGTCGCTTGGCCGAGCAGCAGAAATCCGGTGTTGTGCCGCGCCGCCTCTCCACCGAGACTTGGAAATGTCGCTCCGTGGGAGATCAGCAGTGCGGCGCCGCGGGCAATGTACAGAGTTCCGAGAGTTGCAATGAAGGGCGCGACCGCGAATCGAACGACGAGAAGTCCGTTGAGCAAACCGACCAGCGCGCCGACGACAAGCGAAACGAAAACGACCGTCAATATTCCGGGGTACAAAGGATGCTGCATGCCGGAAAACACCAGGCCGCGCGTGAGCAAGGCGCCCGCGACCATGCCCGCAAGTCCCGCGACCGACCCGACCGATAGATCAATGCCCCCGGTAAGTACGACGAACGTCATGCCGATGGCGAGGATTGCGGTGATCGCCACGTGTTTGGCCAGAATCGTAAGGTTATTTGCGGTGAGGAATGTGGAAGTGCTCACCGAAAACAAGACAACCAGCAGTACAAGCGCAACGACCGCGCGCATGCGAAGGATTACATCAAACATCTTCGCTGCGAACCCGGGGCCGGCGCGATCGGCCGCCATGTCGGTCGCAATGGTCGGATCGCTTTCGATCTTCACTGGACTGCACCCGGCGTTTCGAGATGAGAGCATGCGGCAGCGAATAACGCTTCCTCAGACGCATCGCCCAAAGCGAGCTGCGCCGAAATCCGCCCGCCCGAAAGAACAAGAATTCGGTCGGCCAGGGCACGTGTTTCTTCAATTTCCGACGAAGTGAAAATAATCGAGACGCCTGCCGCTTTGAGGTCGCGCAGAATTCGATGGATTTCCTGCTTGGCGCCCACATCCACGCCTCGCGTGGGTTCGTCCAGCAACAAGATCGAAGGCGAACGCATCAGGCAACGCGCGAGCATGACCTTCTGCTGATTTCCTCCACTTAGCGAAGTTACTGGCAACTCCAAATCGTCCGCCTTCAGCTTCACTTGCTCGGCGATCTTCCGCACCTTGGCCAGTTCCTTTTTCCTCGAGATAAAAGGACCGACCATCAATCCGTTGAAATCTGCGACACTGATATTTTCTCTGATCGATGAAGACGGGATCAGACCATCGGTCTGGCGATCTTCCGGCATCAAAACAATTCCGCGCGCCACGGCTTTGACGACCGATCCGGGCGCGAGCTTCGCATCGCGCACGCGAATTGCTCCCGCGGCGATGGGGCGCACGCCTGCAAGAGTTTCCAGCAACTCGGTGCGGCCAGATCCCAGCAAGCCGTAGATGCCCAACATTTCTCCGGCCGACGCTGCGAATGAAATTTCCTCCAGCAATGGTCGCGTCGCCCCGTCGCGGGTACTTCCGATCACGTTGAGCGATTCGACGCGCAAAGCCTCCTGCCCGGAATCGACCGTACGCTCCGCTGCAACACTTTGCGCGGGGCGGCCCGTGACGCGCTCCACGATCCAGCGTGGATCCACTTCCGCACGCGGAGCATCGCCGACGACGCGTCCATCGCGCAGCACGGTAAAGAAATCGCCCAGCCGAAGGATTTCGTTCAGCCTGTGAGAAATGTAAACGATAGAGACGCCATTTCGCTTAAGATCTTCGATTGCGGAAAACAGCGCATCTGCCTCCGCCCGGCTCAGCGCGGAAGTCGGCTCATCCAAAATCAGCACGCGCGCTTCATGCGCGAGCGAACGCGCCAACTCCGTAATCTGCTGGCGGCCCAAAGACAGATGGCCGACCTGCACTTCGGTACTCATCGGATGGCCAAGCGATCGCAGCGCGTCTCCGCTGATCTGGCGCTGCTGTGACGTTCTGATGAATCCGTACGAAGTGCATAGTTCACGGCCGGCAAAAATATTCTCCGCAATGTCGAGATTTGGCAGCACGCTTAATTCCTGGTGCACCATCGCGATTCCCTGCCGCGCGGCGTCTCCGCTGCGCCGAAACGTCACTGGCCGGCCGTCCAACAGAATCGATCCGCTGAGCGGCGGCTCGACTCCCGCGAGAATGCGCATGAGCGTCGATTTGCCCGCGCCGTTTTCTCCGATCAGCACGTTCACCTTTCCTCGAAGCACGCGGTACGTTACGCCTTGGAGCGCGGTGACCCCGCCGTACTTTTGAACTACATCTATCGCTTCCAGCACCACGTCCGCAGAGGCCGGAGCGGCGCGATCGGCCCGTGATTCAATGTTGAGCATGTTCTTTCTCTATCGCCCCAGATGACGCCTCGTCTTGCGGCTGCGCCGGCGCCTGACGCCGCGCGCGTTCGACCGAAAGCTTCCAGCCACTGTACTTCTGCTCTCGTTCGATCTCGGACATTCGCGGCACGAAAACCTGCGAATCGAACCTGAGCTTCTCCAGCGCTTCCAACGAGCGCCAGAGTCCCAGCGCGAGTCCGGCGAACCAGGCTGCGCCCAAAGCAGAAAGATCTGGGCAAATCGAACGCATCACCGACCGCCCCAGCATATCGGCTTGAAACTGCATCAGCTGATCGTTGTGGGTGGCGCCGCCATCGGCGTGCAACATCGGAAGCAAGCACCCTGCTTCCCGTTCCATTGCATCGAAAACGTCGCGCACCTGAAACGCGATCGCCTCCACGGCGGCCTTGGCCAGATGCGCAGTCGTGCTTGTGCGGCTTAGGCCAAAGACCGCGCCACGCACGGCGCTGTCCCAATAAGGAGCCCCGAGACCAATCATCGCCGGAACAAAATAGACGCCATCGCTGCTCCCCGCACTTTCCGCGAGACGCGCGACATCTTCGACGGGGTTTGGTAGGCGCAGAAATTCACCCAGCCATTGAATCGCAGCGCCGCTCATCGAAATATTTCCTTCGATCGCATATTGCGTCACCCCTCCGACGCGCCAGGCAATCGTCGTCGCGAGACCTGCTGCGCGCTGATGCGGAGTGTCCACCAATGTCATCAATGAAGAGCCGGTGCCGTACGTCGCTTTCACCGTGCCCGGTTTGAAGGATGCGTGCCCGGCCAGGGCTGCGTGCGAGTCTCCCAACGCACTGGCAATAGGAATACCAGCCGGCGTGGAGCCGATCGCCGCGGTTTCCGCAATTAATGCGCTCGAAGAAACTAAGCGCGGAAGCGCCCCAGCAGGAATTCGGAACAGTGAAATGAGTTCGTCGTCCCAAGCTCCGGTCGAAATATTCAGAAGCTGTGTGCGGGAGGCGTTGCTGAAATCGCAAACGTGGCACGCGCCTCCAGTAAGATTCCAGATCAACCAGCTATCCACCGTGCCGAAGCAAATCTCACCGGCCTCCGCGCGTTTACGCAGACCAGAAACGTTGTCCAGAAGCCACGCGATCTTGCTGGCGGAAAATAGAGGATCGATTGCCAGGCCCGTACGTTCGCGCAAAAGCGGACCCCAGCCATCCTTCGACAACTGGGAACATATCGCGGCGGATCGCCGGCATTGCCAAACGATCGCAGGCGCCACAGGATTTCCCGTCGCTCGCTCCCAGGCCACGACCGTTTCCCGTTGGTTGGAGATTCCAATGGCCGCAGGCCGCGCTGGTGAGCAGTGTCTGAGGCACTCGTCGACGACTTGCTGAACGCTGTCCCACACCTCACGCGCATCCTGCTCGACCCAGTCGGGTTTAGGACAAGTAACGCGAACCGGCGCCGAGGTTCGAAACGTCGGCCGCCCCGAGGCATCTACCAACACAGCCTTCGTGTTAGTCGTGCCCTGATCGATCGCGAGGATGTACGGCGTGCTCATGCTCCACGCACCAGCTGAAGCAGCTCAACCGCAGCTTTTTCGATGCCTTGCGCTGTCAATCCAAAATATTCGAGAAGAAATTCTTCACTCCCCGTCGGCGCAAATTCGCCGGGTGCACCGAGGATTCGCATTCTCACCGGACACGTCGTCGCGACAACTTCCGCAACCGCGCCGCCGAGTCCACCATAAATCGAGTGTTCTTCCACCGTCACAATGCCGCCTGTAGTTTTCGCCGCATCCACGATGGCCGCGCGATCGAGTGGTTTCATCGTGGACATATTGATTACGCGCGCTGAGACGCCGCCCCGCGCAAGCCGTTCCGCCGCATCGAGGGCGCGGCTCACAAGCACGCCATTGGCGATCAAAGTGATGTCGCTGCCTTCGCGTAGGCGGACAGATTTGCCCACCTCATATTGATAATCGCTCGGATGGACGTTGGGCACGGGCATTCGGCTGAGGCGGAGAAACACCGGCCCTTCGTGGCACGCGATCGCTTGCATTGCCGATCGCGTTTCGATCGGGTCCGCGGGGACGATCACGGTCAGATTTGGAATCACGCGAGTCCAAGCCAAATCCTCGATCGAGTGATGCGTCGGACCCAGCTCTCCATACGCGAGCCCGCTGGACATTCCGCACAATTTCACGTTGTACCGTGAGTAGCCGAGATCGGCCTTGATCTGCTCCATGGCCCTTGCCGTCATAAAGCAAGACGCCGCGCAGACGAAAGGCAATTTGCCTCCGTTGGCCAGTCCCGCACCCACGCCCACCATGTTTTGCTCTGCAATCCCAACATTGAACAATCGATCGGGAAATCGCTTGCCGAAATTCTTCAGCTTCGTCGAACCCACAGAGTCGTTCACGACGGCGACAACGCGCGAGTCGCTCGCCGCAAGCTCCTCGAGTGTTTGCGCGAACGCGTCCCGGCAATCGAACAATTCGCTCAACTCGCGTGCTCCTCAAGTTCGCGAATCGCGGCTTCCAGTTCCGCAGCGGTCGGAACGTGGTGGTGCCACTCCGGCCGATTTCGGGCGAAAGAAACGCCGTGTCCCTTTTCCGTATGCGCGATCGCGCACGTCGGCATCCCGGGCGCGGCAGGCAAATTCCCAAAGCACGCGAGCAGCGCACCCGGATCGTGACCATCCACATCCCGTACGTTCCAGCCGAAAGAACGCCACTTGTCGGCGAGCGGTTCCAAGTGAATCGTGCTCTCCGTGAAATCACCTTGCTGGATGCCGTTGCGGTCAACGATCAGCGTCAAATTGTCCAGCTTGTAGTGGGCGGCAGCCATGGCTGCTTCCCAATTGCTGCCTTCCTGGAGTTCGCCGTCGCCCGTCAGCACAAACACGCGCCATGCAGCGGAATCGAGTTTTCCGGCCATCGCGCAACCGACGGCAATCGGCAAACCGTGGCCAAGCGGCCCGGTGTTGGCCTCCACGCCCGGAACCTTGTTTCGATCCGGATGTCCATTTAGCGCCGAGAGCGGCTTCATGTATGTGTCCAGCGCGGATTGCTCCAGAATTCCCGCGGCGGCCAACGTTGAATAAAGCGCTGCCGAACAATGCCCCTTGCTCATGATGAAGCGATCGCGGTCAGGTGCCTCGGGTCGCAGTCTGTCGATGCGCAGGACCGCAAGGTAAAGCGTGGCGAGAATATCCGCAGAAGATAGGTCTCCGCCAGGGTGCCCGAGCTTGGCGGCGTGCACCATACGAAGGCTTGAAATACGAATTTGATTCGCCTGATTCCGTAACCAGGAGATTTTTTCTTGCAAGGTCTGGTTGTCGCCTATTCTCCTTTGCAAGATGGGCCTCTCTGTTCTGGGCGCGGACCAAACTCTCGTCGCGGAGTATCGGCGATCACGTCGAGCATCGGACGCGAGGGAAGTATGACTGAATCACGCAAGAATGTTGATGGGAAAACTGTTCCTATAGGGAAACATTGGCATGCAGTCCGCGGCAAACTATGGCACCTCGCCCCTGCCGCCAAAGATCTGCTAAAACCCACACAATGTGTCATTTACAGATAGCTCGTACGTTCGCTTTTTTCCGTTGTCACGGCCCAGAATCACATAGAATGAGGGAGTTCAAAGCGCCTAATTTGCGTGCCTTGTCCTCCAAGGGCAAACAGGTTCAGGCCGCTCGATTCAGAGGAAAATTTGGCGCACGAATCACCTGCCGAAAACTGGAAAGCCGCAGCCGAGGCTGCCCGTCCCCCACGTCCCGAACGCATTCGCCCAATTGTGATCATCGGCTCGGGAGGCATCGTCCGCGCGGCGCATCTTCCGGCATATGCCAAAGCCGGCTTCCCCGTCGTGGCATTGATGGACATCGCACCCGGAAAAGCGGCAGAACTCGCGAGGGTGGCGGACGTCCCCAACAGCTTCACGACCGTCAAGGAAGCTGTCGCGTTCGCTCCCGCCAACGCGGTCTTCGATGTTGCCGTGCCGGCATCGCACGTCTTGGAAGTTTTGTCGCAACTGCCGGAAGGCGTTCCCATTCTCATTCAAAAACCAATGGGCGAAACGCTGGCCGAAGCCACCGCGATACGCGATCTGTGTCGCCGCAAGTCCTTGATCGCCGCCGTAAATTTCCAGCTTCGTTACGCGCCCTTCAATCTTGCGGCGCAAGCCTTAGCGGCGCGCGGGCTACTGGGAGAGTGGCACGATCTTGAGGTTCAAGTACGCACCTATACGCCCTGGCATTTGTGGACGTTCCTGGCCACGGCTCCGCGTCTCGAAATTCTCTACCACAGTATTCATTATCTGGATCTGATCCGGTCGTGGTTCGGAAATCCGCGCGGCATTTATGCCCGAACCGTGCGGCACCCGTCCTACGCAAACTTGGCGGCAACAAAATCGGTGATGATCCTCGATTACGGAGATTCCAAGCGCGTCTTCATCGCGACCAATCATGGCCATGATTTCGGTGAAACGCAGCAACGCAGCTTTGCCCTTTGGGAAGGAACCGACGGCGCGATGCGCGCGACGCTCGGTGTCAATCTCGATTATCCGAAAGGCAAAAATGATTCGCTCGACTACATCCACAGAAGCGAAATCAGTCAGGGGTGGCAATCGTGCCCCATACGCGGAAATTGGTTTCCGGATGCATTCGTGGGGAGCATGGGTGCCCTGCAGGCCTATGTGGAGGGGTCTGTCTCCGAGTTGCCCTCCCACTTCGAGGACGCATATCAAACGATGGCGTTGGTCGAAGCAGCTTACGCGTCCAGCGCTCGCCAAACAGAGCCGCTTCCTCTCGATGGCGTTTAGGCGGCGACGTCAAAAGGTTGTTTTCGTTAGCCCCAGGGAAGCCGTGATGCGGTCCGCATACCGCTGAATTACGGGAATCAATTTTCGTTCTTTCCCATGATTTGACCCGCCCGGAATGAAGGGGACCCCGAGCGCCGCCAGCACTCCGACTTTCGGATTCCCAACCAAACAAGAGACGTCCAATCCGGTTCGTCTGCTACTGGGCGCAATGTGATAGCCGTCGTTTTGTATCTTAGCCAAATCTGCGCGGAGCAGCTTCTGTTTGCGCACGGTCAATTTCTGAAAGAACGCATCGGTCTTCAGGAACGCCTCTCGTTCGTCTGCGCTCAGAAACGCCACCATCAGCCGCCCGGAGACGGTGTTGAGGGGAAGCGCCTTGTAGCCCACTTCGACCGAAAGCCGGACAGCCTCGGGACTTTCAGCTTGGGCGATCACCGTAAGCAGCGGACCACTGAGGACGCAGAGATGGCAGGATTCGAGGATCGCATCCGAAAGCTCTTGCATGGGAAGCGCTGCAGCTTTCAGCAACTGATTCACCGGTGAGTGCGTGTGCGCTAATTCATAAAGCTTAAGCGTGAGGTGGTAACCCTCCGAAGCCAGATCGCGAGCGATATAATTTCGCCGTTCAAGCACAGCCATCATCCGGAACAATTCACTGGATGTTCGATTGAGCTGACGCGCGAGTTGCGTAAGAGACTCCGGAACATTGGCGCCCGCCAAAGCTTCGAGGGCATCGAGCCCTTTCTCAAGCCCAGGTACCGAATAACTTTGAGCTGTTCGTTTTTTCATGGATAAGATTTCCCCGCTGCAAGATACCGCCGTCAAGCCTGTTGCGCCATCCCAAGAATCCACAGCGCGCCGAGCACAATCCCCATTCCCACGCCCAGCAAGATTCCACTGCGTTTACCGGCCTTGCTCCACTCCCCAGTCAAGAAGCCTGCCGCGTTGCTGGCCAGAATGATCGTGCCCATCAACACCGGCCATCCCACGACGGCGCCTAGACTCCCTATTCGCGACAATCCCAAACCATACAATGCGAGACCACCAAACCAGAACGCCCCCATGAGCGTTCCGTGCAGCCAATTTAGACTGGATCCGGCCCGCACAAACAAGGGACTGGAGGAATTTTTTCGCAGCATATAGACGCAGAAGACAAGATTCGCAATGAATCCACCGGATGTCGCCGGCGCTGCGACTATGTTCGCCGCCCATGCGGCCGAAGCGCCCAACGCGCGCGCGTGCTCGATCGCTTCCCCGCCAAATGCGTAGCTAAAATTCAGGCTTGCTGAGAGCAGCCCCGAGCACGTGCAGATTACGAGGCCCGAAAGAAAAGTTGTCGCTCGTGTTCCCTGCGCGCCCGACAGCAAACTTTGTTGAGCATCCCGGCGCGCGCCGGCCGCCGCGCACAGCGCGACACCGACCAGCATCACCACTGTGCCCAACAAGAATACGTGCCCCTGATGCGTCGCCAGTTTCTGGGGAGCTAAAATGATTAGTGGAACCAAGGAGCCAACCGAAGCGCTTATGCCAAGAATAATGGACAGTCCTAAGCCAATTCCAAGTTGCTTCAAACCTAAGCCCGTCAGCGTCGCCCCCACTCCCCACAAAACGCCGAAACCGAAGATTGCCAAAATCGCATTCGACGAAGTGATGTGATACACGGTGATCGCATGCGGAACCGTCGCCACGACGAGCAGCCACGGGAACACAACCAGTCCACTGAGCGCGAAGACGAGCCAGATATTCTCGTGGTTCCAGCCTCGCGCAAATTTCATGGGGAGCGCAAATATCCCCTGAAGGACACCGGCCGCCAGGATGATTCCCAATCCGGTCAGAATTGGCGCACCCATACTCGAACTCCCTCAGTGATTCGCGCGAGTCTGAGACGAAAGATGGTTCAGCTTCTGCTGCGCTTCCCGGGCAATGTCTTTCACCGGCTCCCGCGTTCCCTTCAACTTCAAAATCATTTGATCGATCACCGACGCAATCTGTGGCCATTCCACAAGCCGAGGCAGCTCGCGCGCGTACGTGTGAAGATCATTCAGGCGCCCGTAGAACGGGATCGCTCGATTCACATCCGGGTCACACCAAGTTGATTTGCGGCATCCCACGCCGCCTTCGAGCGTAAGTAATTTATCCATTTCCGGCGTCGCTGCATGACGCAGAAAATCGTACGCAATGTTTCGGTGCGGGCTCCCAGCGGCGATCGCGAGAACCCAATAAACATTCAACGAACATGACATGCATCCTGCTGCGTGCGGTATGGCGGCGATGTCCACCCTGCCGCGGACGCGCGAACTTTCGACGGTCTCCGCCATCGCGGCAAAACCGAACCAGTTCACCATCATAGCGATCTCGCCGTTAACGAAGGCCAGTCCGCACTTTACCGAATCCATTTCGTCGCAGCGCGGATGCACGACGGATGTGTCTCCAAGAATGTCTCTGTAAAACTCGAGCGCCTTGAAGGCTTCAGGCGTCGCCAAATCGAACTGGCCGGCGGAATTTGTAAGTTCACCGCCTCGCGTCCATAGCTGCAGCAGAAAATCGTAGACCGCATTGTGCCCATCTGGATACGCGGCGAATGCCGTGCCGAATCGGTTTTCCTGCGGGCGTTGAAAAAAGCCCGCCACTTGGCCGAACTCTGACCACGTTTGCGGTACGCGCAATGGAATTCCGAAACGCCTCTCGTAGGCGCGCATTTCCGCCGGGTCTTCAAACAGGTCTTTTCTGTAGATCAAGCATTCCGGCCCGTCGTGATACGGAAGGCCGAGAATCTCGCCATCGACATTCTGCAGGCGCAGAAGAGATTCGCTCCAACCGTCGGGATAGTCGCGTGGGGGATCGGCCTTCAAGCAGGGCGCCAAATCTATGATCGCTCTCGTCGCATGCGCATGTCCGAGCCAATCGGTGTCCAAGAAGGCGACGTCCCAATCGCCGCGCACCAAGCCTTCTTTTTCGAATAAGGCCTCGGTAAGTGGCTGCAAATCAAACGCAATCGCTTCCAATGTCAGGCCAGTTTGGGCTTGCGTATTGAAAGACTGCCACTGCTTTTGAATTGCTGATTCAAAAGGGCCAAATTTCCGCACGGCAATCCGAAACGTTGTGCGCTTGGTCATCCTTCGATTCCGCGGGCCTCCCCGGCGAACTCGCGCAATAGCCGATTTGTATCCGCGCCCAGTCGTGGGGCGCCGTGTTCGTTCTTCATGATTTCGCCGTCAATCCGGATGGGGCAGCGAAGCGTCTTCAGCTTCACTCCGTTGCTGCGTTTCACCTCTTGCACCATGTCCAGCAGGCGAAATGCTTCGTGTTCCACAAGTCGAGTCCAAGTCAACACGTCGGAGCACCAAACATCGGCTGGCTCGAGGATACCCAGCCAGTACTTGGTGGTCTTCTTTTTCAGATGATCCACGAGAATTTGCTTGATCTCATCGCGTTTGGTGAACAGGCCATCTGTGTTCTTGTAAGCAAGAAGTTGCGGACAGGCCAGAAGTTTCCCAAGTTGCGGAACTGAACTCATCGCCAGCGCTAAATAGCCGTCTGATGTCGGATAGATCCCGTACGGCGCGCCCAAGTAAACGTTCGCGCTGTTCATTTTGCTTCTTTGCGGCAAACGGCCACCGTCGTTCAGGTAGGTTGTCAGCAACTCGAATTGGAGGTCGAGGACAGATTCGAGCAAACTGACTTCGACCTTGCCGCCCTTTCCAGTAATCCCTCTGCGCACCAGACAGCTTAGAATGCCCTGAACGAGGTGAGCCCCGGCATACAGATCCGCCACG